>DGSB01000055.1:8672-11750 GCA_002390045.1 Fibrobacter sp. UBA4373 | reverse complement strand
AATTCGGTAACAGAAACACCTTCTGTGCCAAGATGGACATATTCAGTGGTATCGACACCGTGTTGAACGGTTGCTTCGTATTTAAATGCCATAGAAACCTCGAATTATGAAAATAGATGCATATAGAAGATAGAATTTTCGTGCATTTCGGAAAAATATTTTACCACATTCCAAGGAGAAGAGTTATTTTTCAATGCGGAATAGGCAGAGCTCTGCCCCGACTTTATCAATAAGAGGAAAAAATGAATCTGAAGAAATCTCTCCTGGTTGCCGCAATGCTTTCCGCATTCGCATTTGCCGCAGAAACAGCCGCTCCGGCTGCAGCTGCCGCAGAACCGGCAAAAACCGAAGCCGCAGCTCCGGCTGCAGAAGCCGCTAAAACTGAAGCCGCAACGCCAGCCGCTCCGGCCGCTGAAGCAGCAAAGACCGAAGCTTCTGCCCCGGTTGCAGACACCGCTAAAGTTGTAGAAGCCGCCAAGACGGATTCCGCTTCGGCTGCAGAAGCTCCTAAGGCAGAAGCCGCAGCGCCGGCCGCCGATACCACGAAGGCAGATTCCGCTGTCGCAGCAGCTCCTGTTGCAGACACGACCGCCGCAGCTGCTCCGGCTGATACCGCCAAGGCAGACACCGCAGAAGTTCTCGAAGCTAAGGCCGCTCCGGCAGACACCACGAAGGCAGATTCCACTGTCGCAGCAGCTCCTGTTGCAGACACGACCGCCGCAGCTGCTCCGGCTGATACCGCCAAGGCAGAACAGAAAGCCGAAAGCAACTCGGAACCGCGTACCGCCGGTCAGACCATTATGGAAAACCCGCTCGAATTCATCATCGTGAGCGCAGCCTTCATCGCAAGCGTTCTCGTGATCATCTTCACGGGCAAGGACTAATCCTTAAACTTTCCTAAGTTAAAGATTATCAAAAAGCGTATGACATCTGTCATACGCTTTTTTTTATGTCCTTCCAAATCGCCGCGGCTTACGCCTCGCGATGACATATGCTCCCCTGTCATGACGAGAACCGATCACCACGGCTACGCCTCGTCGTGATGACACCGCCTATCCTCGTGATGACGCTATAGAACAAAAAATCCCGAGCCAATGCCCGGGATTTTTCAAAGCACTTATGAGCCAGCGATTACTGAGCGTTCACCACGCAGATTGCGGTCACCGAAGTCGTCACCGTGTACTTCTTGCCAGCTGCGCAACCGCTCGGGCTAAAGTAGGCAAAGCCGCTCAAGGCGTCATCCGAATCCCAATAAACCTGAAGGTTCATGTAATCCGAGCTCACACGCGGTTTGCAACCCACCGTACAATTTGCAGGGGCTCCAGCCGGAATTTGGACCGTTGTCGCGGTCTGAGCCGGAATGAACAAGGAATCCGGAAGAGTCGGAAGCACCGTTTCCCCATAGTGATCCGCATCATTGATGCTACCCAACTGCAGAACCAAGTCCACCGATTCCGGGTCCACAACAGCAACACTTTCGCAGTTATATTTCACAACGGACTTGTCCGCATTCGTAATCGCAACCACGGCGGTCACATTCTGCTTATGCATCGAAGAATTTGCAAGCATCGAACCCGAAGCTCCCGAGCCCGTCATATCTCCATAAGCAGATGTCCAGGAATAAGTCGTGATATTCGACTCGGAAGTCGCATCCACCGTCCATGTAATCGTTTCACCCGCTTTTGCTGTCGAAGTATTCGGCACGCAAGAATTTACCGTAATAGGAATTCCCTGCACCTGAATCGAATCGCAAGCGATTTCGTTACCATCGACATTCAAATAGGTGGCATAAGAGCCAGCCTCTTCGTACCGCACATTCACCGTTTGAAGTCCATTCCCCTGGACTGTCGAATTGGAAGCCCCTTCAAACGCCCAAATGAACGGGGCAAGAATCTGCGTATAAACATCGCCCGATTCACGGTAGAACTTCCAAGTAGCCAATTCGCCCTTGTTAATAGAAGAAGCTTCCGGTCCACAGGAACCATTTACCACTTTGTTCGCGGTATTCAATTTTTCATCACTGCTCTGCGTTTCCGAAGTGACAGAGGACGAAGAATTTGCATTTGAAGCGCTAGAGCCACCCGTAGAACCACTGGACCCGGCTGTAGAGCCGGAAGAACCTGCTGTGGAACCCGAAGAAGCTTCCGCCGCGGAAGAATATTCCGGCTCGCTAGATCCCGATCCGGAATCACTTCCACAGCCAGCCAAACCCCAAAGAAGCGCAGATGCGCACGCCCAAGATAAAATTTGTAAACGACCGGTCAATTTCATAGGCACAAATATACACTCAATCGTTAAAATTATGTTTGTAACATTTTTAATACGAACATCCAGGTTCCCTCGAAAAGAGTTATTTTAAGGCGGGATTGTGTCTGGATTCAAAAAAGGAGCTTTTGTGCCTGTTTTTGCGTATATACTTCTGTTGACCGCTGCTCTTTTCGCAGTAGAACAAGAACAACCAACGCCCTACGACCTGATTCGCCCCATTTGGCCAATGAAATGGGATACCGCAGCAACGGATGACGGCGGAACAGTCGAAAGCTTTAGCCAATACGTTCCCAATACGACGAAGCACAATCCGGTTCCGGCGGTCGGTTCCGTTCCGCAGGACTTCGTCCCGAACGGCATTATTCCGGACTCCTTGAACCAAGCCTATCGTGACGCCCAAAACGTGCGCATCGGACGTATCCGCATCAACCAGGCGGGTTACCTTCCCGACGATACCGAAAAGCAATTCTATTATGTTTCTGCGGGTAAATGCGCTGAAACCTATAGCGTCGTCGATCTGGACGGCAACGTAGTGGCAGAAGGTGGCACTTTCGAAAGCACAGGCAAAACGACCTCTTCTTCTTGGACGATTGTCGCAGGCACCAACGCCGCAACAAACAACAAAAAGCGTTACTCCGTCGCCGAAGACGGCCCTTCGGGAACGGTCTGCGTGGGTTACCTTTCCCAAATAGCAGGCCTTTCGACCGATACCCGTTATCGCGTCAAAGTTTTGAACCAGTACTCTTCCACTTTTATTATTAGCGATAAAGTTTACTCGATGGTCCGCGACGCGACCCTCAAGTTCTACGG
>DGSB01000055.1:0-8482 GCA_002390045.1 Fibrobacter sp. UBA4373 | reverse complement strand
TGGTACGACTGCGGTGACCATTTGAAGGAATCCCAGACCCAAGCCTACGCCTTTATGGTGCTTGCCGTCATGGCAGCATCGAACCCAGACCGTGATGAAGACAATTACGCTTACAACATGGGTGAAACCGTCAATACCGACGGTGTGCCGGATATTCTCCGTGAAGCCAAGCACGGTGCCGATTACTTCTTGCGCTCTTATGTCTTTGCAAATGGCGTCATCGACAACATGGTCGTTTCTGTCGGTAACTTCGGCGCTGACCACGGTTGGTGGGGCCGTCCGGAAAACCAAGATGCTCTTCCGACAACTCTCACAGGCCGTGGAGGTCCGCATGAACGCGACTTGCGCTTGGGAGAACTCGGTTCGAACATTTCCGGTCAAATTGCAGCCGGCCTTGCTATCCTTGGCAAGAACTATCGGGATTACGACAAACCGTTTGCCGATTCCTGCTTGACAGTTGCCAAAAAAATGTACGAATTCGCCAAGAACCTGAAGCTCAAGGAAAAGAACCTTGGGCCGGGAACCTACGACGGCGGCAAGCCTTACGTTTACAACACCGTTGCCGATGGCTGGTCTAGCTCCGCTTACAACGGAAACAACGAATCCCACGACGACTTGGCCATTGCCGCAATCGCACTCCATTATGCGACCTACGAAGATACGAAGGTCATGGATTATTTGAATGATGCCGTAGAAGATACGGAAATCGGTGACGACCAGGAAGCTTCCGTCGGCTTCTTCAACGGCGGCTGGATGGCCTGGAACCGCGACGGTATGCGCAAGTCGAGCAAGAACACTAGCTGGGCAAACGCATATACCTATACGCTTTACGGCTTCTACAAGATGCTTCTCAAGGATGAAGCAACCGGTCTCAAGTACGGTATCGACAACAAGACCCGTTTGAAGTATGCCGAAAACGTCGCCTTGATTTTGGGAACCAATATCAGCTATCTCAGCGGTTCGGGTTCGGGAAGTGTTACGATTCCGACCTTGAACGGCGAAACCCCGGTTTCTTACGGCGATCTCTGGTATAACATGCAAACCGATTCGAAGTGGATTTATAACCGTTACCAGGCCGGCAATATTTTTGAAGTTCTCGCCTACGCAGATGTCACGAAGGACCTCGAAGGCGTAAAACTTCCGCAAAAGGGCGTCCAAAACTGGAACTCTACCGCGATGAAGAAACTCGGTATCAACCAGCTGAACTACATGCTCGGTGTGAACCCGTGGGATGTTTCCTTCCTCCTCGGCGTCGGCGATAAGAATGACGCTCACCCGCACCACCGTGCTTCTAACCCGGAAGGCAAGAATATGCCGGGTGCAAACTACGACTACAATCCTCCGACAGGCGCTCTCTTCGGCGGTGTCACTCCGAGTGTTTCGGATGGTAACGCTTGGGCACCAAGCACCATGAGCTGGGAAGATTACCACCTTTCGGAAACCTGTATCGATGCAACTGCTATGTTCATCGCGTCTTGCGCGGTCGCCGTGAAGGAAGAAGACCGCACCAAGGCTCCTGAACAGGTGAATGTGGAAATCCGCTATGTCGGTTACGATTCCGCCATTGTGAAAGTCACTCAGGACCAACGCGGTCCGGCCATGATCCTTTATAGTACGAGCGAAACCGGTCCGTTCAACCAGATGTTCAAGGATACGGTGAACGCGGTGAGCCACGAAATTCACATGACAGGCCTCGCAAATGGTACGACCTACTATTTCAAGGTCATCGCGATGAATATCCGCAGCGAAGCCTATACGACCAAGTGGCTCGTCGACAGCACCAGCACGCCGTTCTCGTTCACGACTCTCGTGAGCCCGCCGGCAGACGCGAATATCCAGAACATCAAGGTTTGTAACCTCTCTGCCGACAGTGCAGAAATTATGTGGTACACGCCGAACGGCCAGTACGAATCCAAGGTTTATTGGGATACGCTCCTGACCTCTTACGACCAGATGACCTGCCCGACTTCCCCGACAGGAACCTGCGACTTCGAAGCGAACGCAGACGTTTCGGGCATCCCGACCAGCTTCCACTATGTGAAGTTCGGCGGTTTGAAGGAACAGACGACTTACTACTACTGCGTCCAGAGCAATACCTCTATCCGCTGCACGGATGACGAAGGCATGCCGCTCAAGTTTACGACTCCAGTGACCTCTTACGATTTCGAAGTTCAGACTTACCAGTATGAATTCGGCGGTCTCGACTTCCTGAACATCAACATCTATAACAACGAAGATCGCCAGTTCGACAGCTTGACCCTTCGCCTTTATGTGACGGCAAAGCCGGAACAGATCGAAGCCCAGGCAGGCGAAAACAACCAGCCGGGTTCTTGCCCGCTGTTGCTCGACTTGGATATTTGCCAGGCATACGATGAAGCCGGCTTCAACAAACCGTGCGAAACCGATAGCGAAATTCGCGAACTTCTCCGTGGCGCAATCCCGGTCAAGCTCGAAGACACTTACAACTCCGCAACTGGAACCTACGACTGGTACATTCCAATTCCGCTTGGATCGACCACAATCAAGTCTTCTTCCCGTATGCGTATGGACTTGGGCTTCTCCAAGGGCCTTTACCAGAACGGCAAGTGCGATCCGCTCCGTACCGCTCCGGAAAAGCGCATGTCCGCAACCTCGGGCGACTGGACCTGGGCTCCGCATAAGCGCGATGTAGATGGTGCAGACTATGCAGGTATGCCTGTTTGGGGCAAGGATGACGGCGACCAGGACGAAGCTCCGGTGAACCCGTACGTGGTCGTTTACCGCAAGGATGAATTCGTCGTCGGCTTTAGCCCGTCTTACTCGGAAATGACGAAGAAGCGTGCAAACTACGAAATGACAGTCGCATTCAACGAACCGTTCAACGTTTCGAATGGCTCTTACATTCAGATTGACTCCACCATCAGCACGATGCACCTGACGGGTAACGCGACCATTTCGGAAAACGGTTATGTGACCGCCATCTGGGTAAACGGTGTCGCCCTTTCCAAGGATCAGCTTTCGAACGCAGCCGTGTACAACTATGCAACGGGTCGTTTCGACTTGAATATTCCGGTCAAGATGAGCATCGGAACAAACAAGGTCGACGTTACGATCTTTGCAGGCCCGGATCCGGACTGTGCCGAATGCCTTGAAAACGGTGGTTGTGCCTTCATAAACCGCTCTTACTATGTCCAATTCAGCAAGGGCGATCGTACCGCAGGCAAGATCCAGCTTCTCCGCGAAGACGGAAGTTCCGTTTCGAGCCCGGTGACAGACGATCCGATGAAGTTCAAGGTCTTTGTCAGCGACAAGGATAATGCTGGCTATGAAACGATCCATGTGATGCTTCACAATTCCCGTACCGGAGATTCTACCGAACTTTCCTTGAGCCGTACCAATGCAACTCTCGGCTACTTCGAAAGCGAATGGCTCTCCGCGGTGAACAGTGCAGACGCAAGCCTTCCGAAGGTTTCTCTCCTCGGTGGCGATACAGTCACAGTGGTCTACATCGACACGGAAGATCCGGAAGATTCGACGGCTCAGGCGTTCTTTGCAGACCCGACCACTCCGATCCCGCAGAAGGTTCTTTTGACGGATTCGGACTGCGACGCAACGGCAGACGCAATGACCATTTCCTTTAGCGGAAACCAGTTTGATGGTTCTTCGATCAAGCTGGATAGCGTCCGTATCGTTCTCGATTCCACGAGTACGACAGCCTCGACAGAAATTCTCGTAACGCCGACACAAACAGTGACTGGCGCTACGGCGAACTTCTCGCTCGCAGGTCTTGACGTTCCGAAGAATGCAGCTCCGGCAGGTTCTGTCACAATCTATATGACAGAAGACGGCGTTGTAAAATCGTCCGAAAAGACGATTACCGACGGAATCGCTCCGACGCTGACAAGTGTGGCAATTCTTGAAAACGAAAACCATGAAAACGCACAGGATACGCTCCGCATCGCATTCTCGGAACGCATCACCATGAGCACATCTTCTTGGCCGCTCGCCATTTACGACAGTGAAGGCGCAGAAATTGACCAAAGCACGATCAAGGTGATTAGCGCAAAGTCGACGGATAATGGAAAGATCTGGGAATACGTGGTTGAAGGTAACACGGCTGGCAATTTCATCAAGCAGGGTTACAAGGCGATTATCAAGGCAGGCTTCTCTGTCGTGGACTTGGCGGCAAACGCCCTGTCCGATTGTAACGGTGCCGTCACGATTATCGAATCTGTACGTCCTGTTCCTGTGAAGTACGCCAACATCATCGACAACGAAGGTGATGGCCAGCCGGATGAAATCTATATCGAATTCACGAAGCTTCTCCGTGAAAAGGATATGCTCGATACGATTGACGTGTACTGGGGCAAGCCGGAAATCTATGCGGCCTTCCCGATGCCAAGCTCTGGCTGGAATCTTGACACCGTTTATGGTGAAAAGGTGGCGAAGTACATTACCCAACTCGACTCTTCGAGAGGAACCTGGGTCAAGGGATCCGAAAAGAAGACGTGCTCGAGCTTTAAGGACGTGACAACCTATGTCACCGACACGACTTACACGATAGACAGTACCTCTGGCGATACGACTGGCATTGCTAAAATTGATACGATTTCTTCGACGACTTCGCAGACCTGCGCAAGCTACGTAACGACTCAGGATTCGACGTTCGTCCCGGCGATCGATACGCTTGGCATTGACTCGGTCCAGAGCACAACGACAGCGATTCACCTCGCCATTACGGGAGACACGTTCAACAAGAAGACGTACGGCAACCGCAACGGCAATGGTATGATCTTGCCGCGTCAGGGTCCTCTCGGAGGCTTCTTCGACGACAATACGGCAACACTTTACGACAAGTGCCCGCCGATTATCCTGAGCGCAACCATTTCGAAGCCGACGGAATCGTTCTACATCCTCCGCGTGAACCTCTCGGAACCGATGACCGAAGATTCTTCTTCCACGGGTACGAATTACCTGCAGAAGCGTCGTGATGAAAGCCTCTATTGGTTCACCAATACGGGCAAGCTCACAAATACGAGTACGACCTGGACATTCTCTTACGCGGATGAAGGCTCCGAAAACGAAGTCCACGTGGGCGATTACATCCGTCTCCCGATCGGAAAGGAATACTCGATTGCAAGCGATGGCTCTGCCAACTTCCCGGGCGAAAGCAACCCGTGGGTCCTTGTGCAGGGTGACATCGAAGACGTTTCCTTCAAGGTTCACATGCTCGCAGGTGTGGCTTCCGTTCCTGCCGACAAGAACATGTACGCAAGCAAGCTCCCGACAAGAGATGAAAGCTTCCGCTTGACATATCTCGTCGACGACAAGGAAACCTTGATCGCAAGCGGTAAAAAGAAGTTGCAGGCAGTTTCTCCGGTCACATTCGATACGACTGCGTATATTCACGGCGGTCCGACATTCGATATCGACGTAGAAATTCCGCTCCTCTTGCAGTTGGATTCTCTTGGAGAAGACGCTTGGAAGGCTACACTCAAGATGTCTGCCAATATCTACAGCAATACGGGAAGCCTTGTTGCGACGACATCGTACAACTTCTCGCTTTCCGACATTGCCAAGGATGCGATGAGCACAGACGGAGTCATCAAACTTCGTCTCGAATGGATGACGCATGACGGCATCGCTCCGTTCTCGGAAGCCGGTCGTCACATCGGTACAGGCGCGTACATTTCGAAGTTCTCCTTCAAGGCTAACGAAACCGCTGTCAGCAATACCGCAAACGGCAAGTACAAGAAGGGACAGACCAAGAAACAGTCCGCGAACAAGACCAAGACATTCGGATTCCGCCGCGTTGGAGCCAAATAAAAAGTTCCGCTGCAGAATCTTTACAAATTCAAAGGAAACCGAGTCATTCGGTTTCCTTTTTGCATACAAAGAAAACACTTCGTGAACAGATTCCCAATTTCAGGCTCATTTTCAAAAACGTCTCTATCAAAAAAAAGATATTTTTGAAATTGGTGTGGTTGAAAAGAGTGTTTTGGTATACAAAAGGAGTCCTGATGGTACGCCTCATCTTTATTCTATTGACGTTAGCAACAATTCTATTTGCTGACGATAGAATTCCCAATATCGATTTTACATGCGACACCTGCAGCCGTCGATATCTCGATAGTTTGAATGTCTACGATCGCCCTGTCATCCGCGTCAACCAAATCGGTTTTCGCCCATCCGATAATCACAAGTTCGCCTTTGTATCGGAACCGACGGAATCGACGTTCAAAGTCATCGATGCCTCTAGCGGTGCTTCCGTTTGGGAAGGCAATTTGGCATCTGTCGGCAAATGGACAAAACCCGGAATCTGGGTCAACGGAGCCTTCAATTCAATCAACACCGTTTATGAATTTGGCGACACGGTTTCATCCGGAACAGAAAACCTTTACACAGCCGATTTTTCGGGATTAACCTCTCCGGGCACCTATTTCCTAGTTGTCGGTAAAGACACCTCCTTCAACTTCATCATCAACGAATATCTTTTTAATGCGGTCTTTGAAACAACCCTGAAATTTTTTGGAATCCAGCGCTGCGGCAACACGAATTCCCATCTCCATAAAGCATGCCATACCCAAGACGGTTCGGCAATCGGGCACGATCTGAGCGGCGGTTGGCATGACTGCGGTGACCATTTTAAAGTGAGCCAGACTCTCGGATACGCGGCCTTTGTACTTTCGATCGCTTATAACGTCTATTCGGAACGTGCCGAAGACCGTTTTGGCGCTTCTTATGCGGACACGGTGACAACCGACGGGATTCCGGATATTCTTTGGGAAGCTAAAGTCGGCGTAGACTGGATCTACAAAATGTACAAGGCTTCCAAGGCAGACGGCTTGATTGATCAAGGCGACATGTACCATTCTGTGGCCGTCAGTTCTGCGGACCACCAATTCTGGGATGTTCCAGAACATCAAGATGTTCAGAGCCCTGACAAGGGCGGAGCACCTCGCCCCGTAGCCGCAGACATCGGTACGAATGCAGCCGGCATGTTTGCTGCCGCCATGGCATTCTTTGCAGTCGGCTGGGAAATGTATGAAGACGACCATTATTCGGATTCTTTGATTGCTGCCGCAGCCGATATCTACAAGAACATCATCGCCAAGTATGCTCCCGACGGCAAGAATACAGGTAATTTGGAAGGATTCTACACCGGTGGTGGTCCGCTTTATGACGATGCAGCCGCTGCGGCCCTCGCACTTTGGTATGCAACGAAGGACACAACCTACGCATTCGATCTTTACAAGAATACGGCAATCAATAATAACGCCAGCAATTACATGTACAACCTCCCCTACTTCCGCGGAGGATATCTCGGCCACACGAGCGGATTCTATCCGGGCGGCTGGATGACGGACTACGAAAATATTCACGCATATGTTCTTTTCGCTTTCGATAAGTTGATTCTTCCTACGGTCGCCAAAGCACAAAGCTATGGAATTTCAAGCGCAGAACGCGATACATTGCTTTCCCGCATCGTCGCTACCATGACCCGTTTGACGGACGACGGCACCCAAGGCGATTCGGTCGTGAGTACAAACCCCTACGGTTCTTTTACGGTCGTTCCTCCGTATAACCTTGTTTGGACTTCAAGCGATTGGGGCTTTAACCGCTACAACATGGGAGCCGCAAACGCCGTATTCATGCTTTACGACATGACCGGCGACGAGCAGTATTTGAACGTTGCCCTTGACAACTTCTACTATAACATGGGCGCGAATCCGTGGGGACTTTCGTTCATCATGGGAACAGGTTCACGTAACGAAAATCACCCGCATAACCGAGCAGCGAATCCAGATGGATACAATGCAGGAGGAATGCCCTATGAATATAAATGTCCTAAAGGAGCTCTCATGGGCGGCTCCGCACCGGAAAAGATTCTAAAAGACGATTGGAACGATTATACCGCTACAGAAACCTGCATTGACTTTACATCCCAATTCGTGATTCCAGGTCTCAGCCTTTCCAAAAAAGTTCCGGAAGATGTCGATGGTCCCGTCTTTTCGAACATCGCAGGAACAGCGATTACAGATACGTCGGCCATCATCAGCTGGAATACGGACGAACGCGCCATCGTAACCGTTTACTACGCAACGACCCCCGATGCCGCCAAAGTGGATTCCGTCACGGCACCTGCCGGCGTCGGAGGTACGGTCACCATTACAGGCCTGACTGCAGGAACAACCTATTACTTCTACCTTGTCGGTCACGACGTCAAGCAAAATTACACAACCGACGACAATCACGGCCAGTGGTATTCTTGGACACAGACTTCGACAGCGGTATCTATCTCCGGCGTAACCATCTGCCAGGTGACAAACAACAGCGCTCACATTTACTGGTGGACAGGCGATGTCGCGATGAATGGTGTCGTCCAGTATGGCACATCTTCCGCAGCGCTTTCCAGTTCGACCGTAGCAGATTCGGGAAAAGCGGTACGATTCCACGAAACGGTTCTGACGAATCTCGATCCGGGTCAAACCTATTACTTCGA
>DGSB01000035.1:45417-45568 GCA_002390045.1 Fibrobacter sp. UBA4373 | reverse complement strand
TGGTGCAGGAAGCGTTGGAGATGATCTTCTGGCCAGCGTAGGTCTTGTGGTTAACACCATAGACGAACATCGGAGTTGCATCCTTGGACGGAGCAGACATGATCACCTTCTTAGCACCAGCCTTGAGGTGAGCAGAAGCGAGTTCTTCGGT
>DGSB01000035.1:0-45351 GCA_002390045.1 Fibrobacter sp. UBA4373 | reverse complement strand
CGAGTTCTTCGGTGAGGAAGAAGCCGGTGGATTCCACGACGACGTCGACATCGAGGGCACCCCAAGTAATTGCAGACGGATCCTTTTCAGCGAAGATCTGGATCTTGTTGCCGTCGACGATGAGGAAGTTGCCTTCGACCTTGATGTCGTGGTTGAAAGCACCGTGGACGGAGTCATACTTCAGCATGTATGCGAGGTAGTCAGCGTCGAGGAGGTCGTTGATACCGACAACAGTAATGTCCTTGGAGAAGTTTTCCACTGCAGCGCGGAAGACCATACGGCCGATACGACCGAAACCATTGATACCGAGTTTGAGAGCCATTATTGGATCCTTCTTTTTTTTGTTGTGAAATTGCTAACCACTTTTTACAGTGGGGCGTTTCTAGCTTGAAAGATACAAAGTTCCAAACTTTTTGTGTAGTACAAACCGAAAAAAAGGGGCTTTTGGGAGTGAAAACCACCACCCCCGGACCGGTTTGGAGTCTAAGTGATTGGAGCGTATCGAGTTATCGGAAACTTGGTCCCATCGCTGAAGCAAATTCTATATTCATGGGAAATGAAAACGCCCTTTTTTAGATCTCGTTATAGCCTTTGGGCTACTTTGCTCGGACTTTTTTTCCTTGTTTCTTGCGCTGGAAGTGAAATTCCCGTGAAAACAGACCCACAGAGTGCGCCCGCTTCCCAAAAATCGATGTCGGGAGCCTCAAAACGGGGACATTTGAGCAATGGCCCTATTCAAAGTGCCGAGTTCGGCACGGATTCCTCGGGAATTTCGAAAATTCGCGAGTTTGAAACGAACGGCTTTCGTTTTAAAACTCCGAGTGCCGACTGGAACTTGGTGAGCGATCCGAGCGATGAAACCGCTCCGCTCGAATTTTTTAATCCGGCGACGGGGCGTCGTGCCGAAATTCAGACAATAATCCTTTCGACGGGAGAATCTCCGAATGTGATGGACCGCGCCCGTGCGGAAATGCAGGGCCGTGGACTTTCGTACCGTAAAACGGAGTATACGGCTGTATCGCCAGCGGAAGAACTTGGCTTGACGGGAGCCTTTTTTGAAACCGCGGGAAATTCGGCGGAGGCGTCTTCGGCTGCCGACGGTTTTGTGGCGGCATCGGGAAATCACGTTTTCTTTTTAACGCTTTCGACTGTGGATTCCGTTTCGCCGCGTACTGAATTTAAAAAGGAATGGCAGGAATTTTTTGCCGGTTTTGCGATTTCCGATGAACTGAAGCATGCGTCGCAGGAACAGGAAATTTCGAAGGACGTGGTAACGGATTATGAGTCTTCGGCTCTTGGCTACAAGTTCCATGTGGAAGATTCTCTGTGGCATAACTGGGCGAGCGTCGCGGCGCAAAACGGCGATCCGGATCTTGTCCTTGCGAACATGAAAGAAGAAACGGCTTTCTTTGTATATGGAACGATTATCGACCCGAATGAAGTCAGTGCGCAGGATTTGTTCAAGGTGCTTTTGATCCGTTTGGGTCTCGATCCAGAAGATCCGAATTTGGATGTGGTGCGTGTTCGCGGTGGAAATGCGAACCAGTTCTCGCAGAATTTTACCTGTACCCGAGTGATCGATGGTTACGATTTTAAATATTCGGGGCGTTATTTCTGGGACAACGGTCGCGGTATTTTGGTCGCAGGTTGGGCGCAGGGAATTCTTTATAAAAAGTATGCGAAGGCTTTGGAACGTGCGATCGACGGCGTGACCCTTCAGGAAAAGCCGAAGACCGTGACCGATGAAAAGGTTCTGCGCTTTCAGGCGGCGGTCGTGAACCAGGTGGGCCTTTTGCGCCTCTCGGAAAATCAGCCGCTTGTCGCGCTTTCGTACTTTGAAAAGGCGAACAAGATGGATCCGTCGGAACCGCTGTATTTGATCAACTGCGGATTTATTTATCAGATGAAGGAACTTTACGGACCGGGTGTGAACCATTTCTTGAGTGAAATGGATTTGGTGCGCAAGAGCGGTCGCTTGCTTTCGATTCTCGGTGAAATGTATGAAGAGATGATGGATTTTGGCGAAGCGCGCAAGTATGCGGAAATGGCTTTGCGCTATACGCCGAACAATCCGGAGTATGTGATCAATCTTTCGGATGCGCTGTGGGGGCTCGGCCAGCGGACACAGTCTCTTGCCGTGGTCCAGAACCTTTACGACAAACAGCCGTCTTCGCGCTTGGGCGTTTACCTGGCAAAGACCTATATGGGCATGGACCGTTACGCGGAAGCGGTGGAGGTTCTTTACTTGACCAAAAAACGGTTCGGGATGACGGTCGATCTGGGACTTACCTTGATGGATGCTTTGGTGTTCCTTGGACGTTATCCGGAAGCGCTAGCCGTGAGCGAAGAAGTGTTGCCGCTCGGTTCTTCGGATTTTCGCGTGTGGACAATGCGCGGCAAGGTGCAGTTCTATTCCCGCAATTACGTACAGGCAGAAAAGTCTCTTTCGCATGCGCTGGTGATGCATCCGGATGATGAAGATATCAAGAGCTTCCTTTCGGCGACAAAGGCGTTCCTCGGCAAGGCGGATAACCGGACGCTCCAAAAGAAGATCGATCCGGTGGAAATGCGACCGATTGCGCTCGCAGCCTTGGTGAACAAGGATTTTGCGGTCAAGGCGAAAAAGGACGGATTCCCGGCTGTCGTGCATTATTCGCGTGAAGCTCTCCGTGCTGACAAGGATAAGGCTTGGACGCGTACCCAGCAGAAGCTTGTAGAAATTCTCGATACCCGCGGCGTGGGGCTCTATTCGGAACTTTCTTTTGACTTTTTGCCCGGTTATGACCGCATTTATATGAATGCGCTCGAAATCTACGATTCGACGATGACGCTCAAGGCGAAGATTTCTCTTAAAGGCGCCTATATTACTTATGCGACGGAACTGGGCCTAGACAATGAGATGCAGACGGCGCATTTTCCGCTCGAAAAACTTTCGCCGGGTGACTTTATTTTTGTGCAGATTTCCCGTACGAGCATTGCGAACTACGGCGTGATTCCGTTTGTGAGCTTTGAAGCATCCGAAGAAGTGCCTGTACAAAAGAATTCGTTCAAAATCTATGCGGACACCTCTCGCTTTGTGACGGAAGAATATGGACCGCTTTCGAGCAAGTTCGATTCCGATGGGGAAGAATGGTCGATTGAAGATCCCGTCGTGATCCGTCGAGAACCTTATATGCCTGTGTATCGCGATTATGGTGCTGGCTTCCAGCTGACCGGAAAGCGGACGTGGCAAGATGTCGGACGTGAATATGAAAACCTGATCCGTCATCAGTTCAAGAATGCGATCCCTGTGCGAGAAAAGGCTTTTGAAGTGAAAGGAAGTCGCTTGGGCAAGGAAGCTGTTCTTGCGGAAGTTCGCTATGTGCGTGAAAACATTCGCTACCGTGATGTGCGATTTGGCGGGCATTCCTTGATTCCGCAGGTAGCGGAAACGACGCTCCGCGAACGCCGTGGCGACTGCAAGGACCAGAGCCTTCTTTTGAAGGAATTGTTGAATGCGATTGGAGTTCCAAGCAAACTCGTCGCGATTCATTTGTCGGATCCGGGCTTTGAAACGCTTCCGTCGATTCAACAGTTTAACCATATGATGCTCTATATTCCGAAAGGTGAAAACTATCCGGAGATGTGGGTGGATCCGTCCGATAAGGGCGGTAACGATCGTCCGGTTCCTCTCGATATGGAAGGAAAAGTCGCCTTGGTTATCGATGGCGATTCTAGCCATGTGGCGATTACGCCGGTTCTTGAAGACGAAAAGGAACATCAGGTGTTCCTCGGTCACCGCTTGCATATTGCTGCCGACGGGACTGCGGAATTCCGAGACTCCCTATCGATGACAGGAAAATTTGCAAGCACGCTCCGCAACCAGCTTTACGGTCGAGATGCAAAAGAAATGGAACGCTTGATTTCGGATCTTTTGGTCCAAAGCGTTCCGGATGTTTCGATTTCTCGTGTTCGTGCCGAAAATGTGACGAATTTTGATAAGCCTTTGAAGCTTGTCATCACGTTCTCTTCCAAGAATTACTTTGGGAAGAGCTCTAACGGTAGCAAGGGAAGATTTCCGAATATTTGGGAACGGGCCATTATGTACTTGCCGAAGGTGCGCACGCGTTTCTTGCCGATTCGTATGCCGCACGAGACAAGCTTTGAAAGCGTCTTGGAAGTGACGGCTGACGAAGGAAAGGTGACCGTTGCCGATGTCCCGAATTTTGGCCGTGAAACGGAATATGTGAACTTTGAAAAAGTCAATCACGGTTATAAATGGATGACTTACGCCATCTATGCGGATCCTTCGGAATATGAACGAATTCGTGAAGAATGGAACTACCTGTTGAATGCAACTTCGCCAGAAATCACGGTGAAGTAAGAAAGGCGAAAGCCTTGAAGCAATCCGTTTGAACAGAACTTAAAACATCAAAAAAAGACCCGCAGTGCTGCGGGTCTTTTTGTGTGAAAGCTTGGAAATGCTTAAGCCGTTGCTTTGACCGAACGCTTTTTCAAGACGACCGCGACTGCGATCGATCCGACGAAGACGATGCAGGCGACAAGGCCGAGCGTAAGCGATCCGCGGACGGCGTCGGACTTGTATTCGAGGCGAACCGTGGAAGTTCCTTGGGGAATTGCGACTGCGCGGAGCGTTCCGAATGCCTTGTACACCTTGGCAGGTTTTCCGTTGACCGTCGCTTTCCAATACCGGTGGAAATTGCCCGATGAAAGCAGGAAGGCAGGCTTGTCGGAAGAAACCTGATAAGTGATGTCGTCCATTTTTGGCTTGGCGACCACTTTTCCGTAGCCGTTGACCGATTCGGATTGCGCAAAAGATTCTTCGGGCTCTTCGGCGAGAATGAGGGTCTTTTTATAATCAAAGCCTTCGCGGAGAGCCTTGACTGCCTGGGAATCGCTCAAGACAACGTAATGACCGTAAAGATGTCCGTCACTATGGTGATTTTTGAACGGGATGTACTGGGTTCCTGCACGGGAATCGAAAATCACATCACCGATATCCATCAGATCGAGGAACGCATTCTGATCGGTTCCTTGTGCGACCTGGTTGATGTTGTACATATAATTTTCGTTGTTCTGGCCTCCACGGAAAAGGCGGTAGCTCGCGAGTTCGTTATCATGGAAGCCGTCGGCATTGCGCATGCCGTACAGCGGGAATGAGTTTCCGCTTAAAGCCTGGTTCCGGGAAAGCGACAGAACGCGTGGGCGGTTCAGCGAGTCCGGATATTCCGCCAAAATGCTTTGGATCACCGGATTCTTGGGTTGTACATAATCACTGTAAGAGACGTTTTGGATGAAGGCTCCGTTGATGGTATAAAGCTCAATGGCGGCAATGGCTCCGACAACGCAAGCTTTTTTTAAGCCGGCAAGCTTTGAATTCAACGCGAAGAAAACGCCGACGGTTGCAATTAAGGCGAGAACAAAACTCGGCAGAATTTTTCCGGCGGTAAATTCCATGACGCCTTCGTTTAACGGCTTAAAGTAAATCGCTGTCACAGGGTCTAAAAGGAGCTTTTGGTTCGAAAGGAAGAAAAAGCCTGTGAGGAGGAACGGAACAAAGATCGCTCCGAGTTCAAGCTTGGAAGAATTTTTGAATTTGAGCTGGAAAGACTTTACGATTTCCTTGGCATGGAAAGGGACTCCGCGGTCTAGGATGTTCAGTACGGCAATCAGAAGAGCTCCGTAACCGATCGAAATGAGGAATCCCGGAATGCCGAGCACCGAAGACCAGGCAAAACGAGAGACGCAAACGATTGCAAGAAGAAGAAGGAACATGACAAAACCAGCCTTCATCCCGCGACGGTTTTCGGGCTTTTTGAAGGAGGTAATGACAGGAATCGCCATCATCGTCATGAGCAGCGGAAGCCAGAACATCGCCATGCTCGGAGCGCGGAAGCTCTTCATGCCCGGGATAATGGCAAACCAAAGCTTAAAGAGCGGGGAATGAACGCCCATCGCATAAGACAGGGCGACGGCAGCTCCTACAAACCAGAAGGCGGCCGCGCGGCGGCTTTTGCGCACAAAGAATCCGAGGAAGGCAAGGAAGGTAAGAACGATGCCTGCACTGTCATGGTTCAGCTTGAACGCATTGTGACCCCAATAGAACGGGGAACCTTGGACATGGGCCTTTTGCATGTCAGCATAAGGGATACTGACAAGAGAGCTTCCTGAAAGTTCGAGGCCTGCGGCTCCCTGCTTTTGTTCGTAGACATCGACTCCGATGAACCCCGGAATCAGCATGCTGGCGAGTTCTTCTTGATGCAAGGACCAGCTTGCTGCATGTCCGTAATTTGTCTTTTCGCCCGTGCCGCGGACCGATTCCGTCGTCGTATAAAGGTATGGCGGAATGATCTGGAATGCGGAAATGCCAAGGGCGATGGCAAGAGCTCCTGCGGTAACGCCCAAACGCAGGGAACGGGTCTTCCAGTTGGCGGAAAGGGCAAGCATTTCGAAAAGCGCATAGAAGCCCGCGCCCCAGAGGAACAGGTAAGTGAGCTGCAAATGCGAACCGAGAATCATCCAAACGACAGAAAGAACGAAAAGGATAAAATAACCGATGCTTCCTTCCCGAATAATCTTTCGAATCGCAAGTATGGCAAGAGGAGCGACAGCAAATACCATCATCTTGCCGTCATGGCCGCCATAGACATAAGTAAAATATTGCGGCGAGAAGGCGTATAAAAATCCGAACAGGGTTCCCCAGGCGAGACTCCCGGTAAGGGACTTCGCAAGGGCCATTGCGGAAAGGAAAGCGACCCAAACGATGAGAATGAATTTGAATCCCACGGCTCGGGCCGGGTCTGTCAAGAATTCTACCAGCACAAGCGGATGGTAGGCATCGCCGAAGAGGGCGTCTATCGTTGGAACTCCGCCGAGTCGGCTGTCGTCCCATTCCGAAAGGACAAGGCTTTGCGCTCGGACGACTTTACTGCCGATACCGTTCAACTGGTCCGAGTTTAGCATCAAAGTACCCGGATCGAAGACGAAAGCGCGGAAAACAAAGAGAAGAAGAATGAAGAAGGCAATGCCGATGCCGGCAAAGGCTCCGATTTTTTTCAGTGTATCTTTTTGCATAGCTAGCAAGGTAAAAAAAAGCCGCACCCTTGTGTGGAGTGCGGACGTGTGAAAGTCTTTATCGACAGCTACATCAATCAGTCAGCGGCGTTTTCATCGAGCGCTCGAGACTGGATAATGTGGTAAATCGAGAATAAAGAGAGTAAGAATACCACAACGATTCCCAAAACTTTGATGATTTTTCCCATAGATGACTCCTTGATTACAAAATCAATCTACTTAAAATATGGCAAATTGGGAAGCATTTAAGCATTTTTTTTCACGATAATGCAGATCGCGGGGAGCTTTTTTTCTTCTGAAATTTCACTTTGGATGATTTCGGTTTCCACGATTTTGCAGGGCAGGTTCTGCATCAGGAAGCGGATGCGCTCTTCGCTAAAGCCTAGCCAAAGATGCCCGTGGGTTTCGCGAAGTTCTTCTTCATGGTGTTCTGCAAGATCGAGCAGGGCAAGGATCGCTCCCGGTTTCAAAAGGCGAATCGCTTCGGCGAGGGCTTCTTGAGGGCTAGGAGCGTGGTGCAGAACCTGACTCATCAATACGAGATCTGCGCAGCCTGTGGGAAGTGGAATCTTTCGCATGTCGGCGCAGAGCGCCTTGATGTTTGAAAATCCACGATTCCGGGCTATTTCGTTAACGCCTTTGACGGTCGTTTCGCTGATGTCGATTGCGGTGACTTTTTTACACCGACCGGCGAGCATAAAGCTTAAATCGCCGCCTTCTCCGCAACCGATATCGATCGCGTGGTCAAATTGCACCATCAGATGGGCAAATAGCGAGATTTGCGCACGGAGACTACCACCGGCTTCGGAAAGCTTGTGAAATTTTGCAGAATAACTGTTGCGGCGCGAAATCAGGAGCTCTTCGACTTTGCTTTCGACGACAGCTTGGTCGGGGAGCTGTTCCCAGGCCTTGGAAATCATGTCGTAAAGGCTGCTGCTCATGTAGAGATCGTCCGAGAGACCGTAAAAAGCCTTCGTTCCTTCACGGCGGTCTTTTAAGAGTCCGCAGGCGGAAAGTTTGGACAGATGCCTACTGGCATTGGACTGGTGAATGTCAAGAATTTCCTTCAGCTCATTAACGGTAAATTCCGAATGCGAAAGAATCATTAGAATTTTCAGACGCGTTTCGTCGGAAATGGCGTTAAAAAGTTCCAGGTTCGGCTTGAGCGGCTCCAAATTTTCGCTTTTTTCTTGCATAAAATTAAATTTATCTTTTTTTACGATGAAGATTAATGCTTATATGCTCTTTTTTGCATGGATTTTGCTCGCTCTCGGGGAAAATCTCTACGCAAAAGATCCGCCTTATGAACTTACATGGGGTACGGAAGCTCCGATTCTTTCTTTGGGTGTCGCTGCGTATATCTTTTCTGAATATTCCTTTTCGCAGATGGAACCGCGTTCAAGTGCGCCTTTGAAGGAGGACCTTTTGCCGTGGGATAGGCCCTTTGCCGGAACGTACCACCCGAGTTTGGATGCGGTCAGCGATTGGACGCTTTTTGCGCTGGTCGCCTTCCCTTTGGGATTTGAAACGGCTGAGCTTGCATTGGGAAACTCGTCAGGGAGCGAAGCTGCGACCTTCTTTTTGACTGCGATCGAAGTTACTTTGTGGCAAAGCAGCGTGAACCTGATTGTCCGCAGTACGCGGCTTTGGGCCCGCCCGGAAATCTACCGTTCGGGAGCGGACCGGAGCCGGGGCGAATCCTGGGGATCTTTTTACTCGGGGCATACGGGGGCCGCTTTTTCGATTGCCGTCCTTAGCGGCTTGTGGTTTATGGATAAATATCCGAATTCGGCTTATGTGCCTCTTGTTTGGGGCGGTTCCTTGGCTTTGGCGACGACGGTTGGCTTGTTGCGGATTGCTGCGGGAAAGCACTATCCTACGGATGTCCTGGCGGGAGCTTTGATCGGTTCGGCGGCAAGCTATTTTGTTTTGCGGGAGCATCGGTCTTCGCGTGTGAAAGTGGCGGTGGTTCCCGGATACATCGGTGCGAGTGTATCTTTCTAGCCTAGGGACTTAAGGAATTTTAGCTATTTTTGGCGTATATGATAAACGCCTTGAAAAATACGCGTTTGATGCTCTGGCATGTGGTTGCCCTTCTTGTAATGGCGATGTGGGGCGGCAGCTTTATTTCGACGAAGATTTTACTCCATGCGGGATTCTTGCCCACGCAAATTTTTATTTTGCGATTTGCGCTTGCGTATGTGGTTTTATTGGTATGCGATCACAAGCGGTTTCTGTCCGATAGCCTTTGGGATGAATTGCGCCTTTTAGTCTGCGGGATTACCGCGGGGTCCATGTATTTTATTGTGGAAAACAAGGCGCTGGAATATTCCTTTGCGTCCAATGTGGCCTTGATTATTTGCATGAATCCTTTGCTGTTGATGATCATTGCGGGGATTTTCTATAAATCGGAACGCCTGAATCGTCGGCAAATTTTAGGTTCTGTCGTGACATTTTTGGGAATGATCCTTGTGGTTTTGAATGGACGGTTCATTTTAAAACTCTCGCCGGTGGGGGACTTGCTTGCACTTTGGGCAGCGATCTCTTGGATCGTGTATTCGCTTGCTGTACGCCCGCTGATGGCCCGTTATCCTTCGTTCTTCATTACACGAAAAATCTTTTTTTATGGACTCGTGACGGGACTTCCGATCTTTTTCGCTTTTAGCCCGAATGTGCCTTGGAGCGCATTTTTGGATCCGGTTGTTCTGGGAAATTATTTGTTCCTCGCGTTGATGGCTTCGCTCCTTTGCTACGTGCTGTGGAATAAAGTGATGCGTTCGATCGGCACTGTTCTTGCCTCGAATTATGGTTATACAAATCCGCTTTTTACCATCATCATTGCGGCGATTGTCTTGCATGAACGCATCACAGCGGTCGCTATTTTTGGAACGGTTTTGATTCTCTTGGGAATGTTTCTTGCCGAATACAAGAAAAAGAATTGATGTGAAATTGTTTTCCGAGACATTTTCGGGAAAAAGATTCTCGTTCCGGTAGGATTTGCGCTCGGTAAGGATTCGCAAAAACTTACAAGTTTCGTGCTTTTAAACTCCTGGGGATTGCGGAACCTATATTCAAAGTATGAAATTTTGTGGTGTGGTCTTACTCGCTTTCATTTCGGCGGCATGTGCCGCTGCATCTCCTTCCAAAGCATCGAATTCTTCGGCGAATCTGAAAATCGGGGCGAATCAGTGGACGCTTCGAAATTCGGAGGTTTGCCCTGCGGATTATCACGTTCCGACGCTCAACGAATGGACGGACCTGTCTAAAAATTTGATTGGAAAAAAACAAAAGAGCGTGCGGTCAAAATTTGCGTCCGGAAAAAAGACTCTGTATTTTCGTCTTGACGGCTCGGAAAATGTAATCGCGTATAATCCCAAAACGGCTCAGATCAAAACTTTACCGCTTCCCCAAAAGAAAACGTCCGAAACCCGTTGCGTGAAAAAACGCGACTTGCTAGCGGAACACGGCGTCGAAAATGGTCTGTACTTGGATAAACGCAACGGGAGAAGTTACCCCGTCCGCGTGCTCGGATCGAAACTCTGGCTTTCCGAAAACCTGACGATCCAGGTGGATTCCAAAGGAAATGCAAGCAAAATTTCGGATTTTAAGAACTGCTACTTAGAAAGCGCTGAATTTTGTGAAGACTTCGGACGTTATTATACGTGGCAAGAAGCGAAAAAAGCTTGCCCAGCCGGTTGGCACTTGCCTGGGGATGCGGAATGGCGCGATTACCAAAAGAGCCTGTCCCAGTCAGAATGGAAAAACATTGGACGCGGGGGAGTTCGCACGTGGGATTCCTACGGGGACACCTCGAATTCCGGTTACTATTGGTCTTCTTCTTCGACATCCAAATCGACGGCTCGTGGTTGGTCTTTTACGCAAAGCTCAAAGTATGTGGAAAGGGACGATTTTGAACGTTCCACGGGAATGTATGTGCGTTGCGTCGCCGATCTTTAAACGGTAAAAACTCACGTAGATAAAGACTCCGAATTGCGGA
Organism: Fibrobacter sp. UBA4373; assembly: GCA_002390045.1. GTDB lineage: Bacteria > Fibrobacterota > Fibrobacteria > Fibrobacterales > Fibrobacteraceae > Hallerella. The sequence continues at coordinate 34,280 of DGSB01000035.1, read as the reverse complement.
ATGTCCATTCTGCGATATTTGTTTTAGCTATATTTGGAGTATGCCTGAAACATTTAATTTTCCGTATATCCAGAACCGTTTTTCCCCGGTTCGTAGAGATACTGTCCAAGTTCATGTAGGCGATGCCCTTATCGGTGGAGGAGCTCCGATTCTTGTCCAATCAATGACGACGACAAAGCCGAAGGATATCGATAAGACTGTCCAGGAAACGCTTGCGCTTGCCAATGCAGGCTGCGAACTGGTGCGCATTACGGCACCGACTTTTGCCGATGCCCAAGCGTTAAAAGATGTGATGCAGAAAATTCGTGCGACCGGATGCAAGGTCCCCGTTTCTGCCGATATCCACTTTCAGCCGAAGGCCGCTTTTGAAGCCTTGAAGTGGGTTGAAAAGGTCCGCGTTAATCCGGGTAACTTTGTGGATACCGGCATTGCGACTCTTGATTCGCAAGCGGATAAAAGTTTTGACGAAGGCCGTGAAAAGGTTTTCGAAGCCTTTACCCCGTTCGTCCAGGAAGCTCGCCGTTTAGGACGCGCTATCCGTATCGGTGTGAACCATGGCTCGCTTTCGGCCCGTATGCTTTACCGCTACGGTGATACAGTCGAAGGCATGGTTGAAAGCGCCTTGGAATATCTCGCTGTTTGCGAAGCGGAACATTTTGACCAGGTCGTCGTGAGCCTTAAGTCTTCGACGCCTCGTGTCGCGATCAGCGCTTACCGGATGCTCGCTGCAAGACTCAAACAGGAAGGCTTTAAGCCTTATCCGTTCCATGTCGGCGTGACGGAAGCGGGCGCCGGCGAAGACGGACGTCTCAAGTCCTCGGTCGGAATCGGATCGCTTTTGCTCGACGGCCTTGCGGACACGATCCGCGTCTCGTTGACAGAAGATCCGGTAGCGGAAGTCCCGGTCGCTCAGCAGCTCATTCGTGTCTGCGAACTGCCGAAGGAAGAACTTCATTACGAAGTTCCGGAATGGAAAAAGGATCCTTATCATTACAGCCGTCGGGAATCGACTTCGGTCGGTTTCTCGGGCGTGAAACTCGGCGACAAGGAAATTGTCCGGGTCGGCGAAGCGGTGAAGGCGGTCAGCATTACGGGTCGTCCTCGCTCTCCGGAATTCGCCTTTACAGGGCTTGATTCCCAGGGAATCGTCGTCTTTAAGGATATGTTCGATATCAATGCCTTTGCTGCGGGCTGTATGGATGTCCCGGCAGGCTCTCTCGTAACGTACACGGGCGACAATCTCGCTTACGGTACGCGCGCGCTCGTTTCCGCGATGGAAGCAAAGAACGCCAAGAACCCGATTCTTCTGTACAAGAAAATCGACGGTTCGGATGATCAAAAATTGAAGACCGCCGCCGATTTCGGAAGCCTCCTTTCGGATGGTATCGGCGATGCGATGGTAATCGAAGATCCAGCGGACCAGATGTCCGCAGTGGCGCTCGCCTTTGATATTTTGCAGGCCGCAGGCGTCCGTCGCAGCAAAACGGAATTCATCAGCTGCCCGAGCTGTGGCCGTACGCTGTACGATATTCAGCAGGTGCTCGGAAAGATTCAGGCTCGCCTTGGCAAGCTCCAGAACGTCTCGATCGCTGTCATGGGCTGTATCGTGAACGGCACAGGCGAAATGGCCGATGCGGACTTCGGCTACGTGGGCGGTGCTCCGGGCTTCATCAACCTCTTCGAAGGCAAGACTTGCGTCAAGCGCAACGTGCCGGAAGACAAGGCTCTGGATGAACTCGAAGAACTGATCCGTTCCCGCGGCAAGTTCAACGAGGAATAAAAGTTTTTATTTAACGAACCTTCATAAAAAGGAACTCACAATGCGTAAGATCAAAACTCTGAACAACATTTCGAAGAAAGGCCTTGACCTTTTTGGCGACAAGTACGAAGTGGCTGATTCCGTGGAATCCCCGGACGCCATCCTCGTTCGCAGTGCTCAGGTCGATACGGACTCTTTCGACGGACTGTTGGCTGTCGCACGTGCCGGCGCTGGTGTGAACAACATCACGATCGACAAGGCTAGCGCGAAGGGTGTTTGCGTGTTCAACACGCCGGGTGCTAATGCAAATGCTGTTGCAGAACTCGTGATGACCGTGCTCGGCATGGCTGTTCGCCACGTTTCCGAAGCAGAAGCTTGGGTCAAGTCTCTTGACCCGAACGATCCGGCTCTCGACAAAACGATCGAAAAGGGTAAGAAGATGTTCTCCGGTACCGAACTTGCCGGTAAAACTCTCGGTGTGATCGGCCTTGGCAAGATCGGCGTTCTCGTTTCTAACTATGCACGTTGGAAGAACATGAAGGTTGTCGCTTATGATCCGTATCCGAGCGCAGCCAACATGCACAAGCTTTCGAACGTCGTGACTGTTGTGAAGACAATCGACGAAGTGATTTCCCAGGCGGATTACCTCACCGTTCACGTTCCGTTCATCAAGGGCGTGACCGAAAACATGCTGAACGAAAAGAACCTCGCGGCATTCAAGGGCTCCTTGATCCTCAACTTTGCACGTGGCGGCATCGTGAACATGGATACCGTTTACAAGATGCTCGACGAAGGCAAGCTTGCCGGCTACCTCACCGACTTCGCCGACGCTCGTTCTTTGAAGCATGAAAAGATCTCCATCTTCCCGCATCTCGGTGCATCGACTGAAGAAGCCGAAGAAAACTGCGCAGTCATGGCTGTGGAAGAATTGAAGGATTACCTCGAATTCGGCGTTGTCCGTAATTCGGTGAACTTCCCGCCGCTTGACAGCTATCCGCATGCAGAAGTGAAGAGCCGCGTCGTGGTGATCAACCAGGACGTTCCGAACATGATTGCAGAAATCACGAAGGTCTTCGGTGCTGCAAACATCAACATCGCAAGCTTCAGCAACAAGTCCAACGGTAAGATCGGCTACAACCTGATCGACGTGGAAACGGTTGTGGATGATTCCATCATTGATGCTTTGAAGCAGCTCGAAAAGGTGATTCGCGTTCGCGTGATCCACTTCTAAGTTGTCTCTTCAAAGTTTGGATAAACGACTTGATGAGTCCGGTGCTAAACCGGGCTCATTTTTTTTGCACCGGTTCGTCGGAAGATGCCCAGATGGAGCTTGTGGGGAATTCAGAAATTGTATTTAAAACAAGAAACCCTCTCGTTGAAGAGAGGGTTTCTAGCGGGACGGACGAGGCTTGAACTCGCAACCTCCGGCGTGACAGGCCGGTGCTCTAACCAAAATTGAGCTACCACCCCAGAAAATCTTCTGGGCGATAACGGATTCGAACCGCTGACCCGCTGCTTGTAAGGCAGCTGCTCTGAACCAACTGAGCTAATCGCCCTTATTTTTTCTGGCTTTTACCACCCCAGAAGATTCCGAGAGGAATGACAACCAGGTAAGCAAAAACCAAGATAACCGGTGCGACCGTCAGTGATACAGGGTTTTCTGCAGGCCCTTGAGCGAGGCAGATGAATCCGATCACGATCAACAAGGTTCCGATTGCAACTAAAAGAATGTTCTTTTTCATTTCTTTCTTTACCTTGTTTAGCGTTATCACCGCTTGGGTGACCCAAATATATAAAGTTATTTTTGAGGCGTCAAGGGGTTTTTGTAGAAAAAATGAAAAAAAGTGAAAAAAGTTTAAAAAAGTTCGAATTTGACCAGAAATGTGGAAAATGACGGGGTTGTTTCTGTGTTGACTGTATCATCTGTAGCTGTTTTTTGCAGAAACGATATATATATTGGGAAAAAATATGAAAAAAGAGGAGTCCTATGTTTCCTAAAACTCTCGTAGCGTTAGCGGCGTTTGCCCTAGTGGCGAACGTTTCGGCAAAAAATGCCATTACCAATGGCGATATGGAATATGGTGATGGAGGCTGGTACCTTTGGAACAATCCGGCGGGCCCTGCGGAAGCGACTTCTAAGATTGGGGAACCGGGCATTGGCTTTGATGGATCGCAAGGAGCCGTGGTGTCGATCCAGTCTAAACCGGCGGATTGGTGGGGACTTCAGCTGCAACCGCCTAAATTCTTAGCCGATACGATTTTTTATGAACTCTCCTTTAAAGCGAAGGCGGAAAAAGGCGGTGCAATCAATGCGGTTGTGCAGGGAGGCCTCCCGGATTACCGTCAAAAGACTTCCGCTTCATTTGTGCTGACTCCAGAATGGAAAACGTACAAGATGAAGTTCTTTGCCGATCAGAAGGGATACGGTGTCAATAACGTGGTTTTCCAGCTGGGTTTTATCACGGGTAAAGTCTATTTTGACGATGTGTCCGTAGAACCGGTCGGAGAAGGTTTCGACGTTAATTGGTATAAAAATTCGGCGGCGCGTATTGATTCGATCCGCAAACAGAATTTGACGGTGGAAGGCTTTACCCCTGGCGATACGGTGAAGGTTTCGCTCAAGCGTCATGCATTCCCGTTTGGAACTGCTGTCGCTTTTTACGGCAAAATGAATGACAGCGTGGAAACTTGGTACCAGAAGACGGCGAATAAATACTTCTGGTATGCGGTTCCCGAAAATCAGTTCAAATGGCCTGAATATGAACCGAAAAAGGGTAAAATCCGCCGAGAGGAAATGAAGAAGTACTTGGACTTTGTGAAGGCCTATCATTGGGGTTTCCGTGCGCATACGCTCATTTGGGGCATTCAGAAGTATGGTTATGACAAGCATTTTGGAAATCAGGGTTCGTGCAAGGAAATTGCCCAAAAAATTCATGACCGCATTGATCGCGACGTGAAGGAGTACAAGGGTAAGATTACGGAATATGATGTTTGGAACGAGCCGATTCACGAAACCTATCTCTTTGACAAATGCGGGTGGGATCTTTTGGATAGTTCCTATGTATGGGCGCATCGCGCCGATCCGACGGCAAAGCTGTATATCAACGATTATAACGTGGTGGCGATGGGCGAAACGGAACGTTACTACGATTTGATCAAGGGAATGCTCGATCGCAAGGTTCCTGTGATGGGAATCGGTGTGCAGTGCCACTTCAACGGTGGAAAAGTGGTTCCGGCTTTGATCAAGGAACGCTTGGACCGTTTGGCGGAACTCAGCCTTCCGATCAAGGTGACGGAATTCGATATGGGAAGTTATGACCGCGGCATTGCGTTCTCGGAAGAGGAACGTGCGGAGCAGTATGAAATGTTCTTGCGCACGACCTTTAGCCACCCGGCAGTGAAGGGAATCCTTTTCTGGGGATTCTGGGACAGCCGTCATTGGATTACGAACGGCGGAGGCTTTATTGCCGCGGACGGAACGGAAAAGCCTGCTGCAAAACGCGTCTACGATTTGTGGCACAAAGTTTGGACCACAAACGAGACTCTCGTAGCGGATGAAAATGGAAAAATTTCGTTCCGCGGATATCCGGGAATCTATGAGATCAAAACGAAAAAAGGTTCCCAGTCTCAGAACTTAGGAACCTTGGAATAAAACGGGTAAAGCGTTAAACCTTTCTTCCGATTCTTCCCGCAGCGAGTGCCGCTGCGGGATATTTTATTCGGGTGTGATAGGTTCCGTCTAGGCTTTGCAAGAACGCTTTGGAAAGCTTCGAAAGATCACGCAGATTGAGACCGCTTTCGGATAGCTGACCTTCGTTCAATCGGGCGTTGATGGTCGTGTTAATCAAATCTTCGAGCTTTTCTGGGGTCGGATCCGACATGGCTCGGCTAGAAGCTTCGATCACGTCCGAAATCATGAGAATGGCGGTTTCCTTGGATTGCGGCTTCGGTCCCGGATAGGTGAAGTCGTCAACTCGAGTGTTGTCCGGATCAAGCTTCATGGATTCCTGGTAGAAGTATTGGACGATGCCTGTTCCGTGATGCTCTGCGATACCGTCGCTGATGACTGCCGGAAGCTTGTATTCCTTGGCCAGTTCAAGGCCTTGGGTTACATGGCTAATGATGATTTTGGCGGAATCCCGTGGCAGAAGGTTCTTATGCGGATTGATGCCTTGTTTCTGGTTTTCGGTAAAGAATTCCGGACGCATGGTTTTTCCGATGTCGTGGTAGAGGGCCATGGTGCGCACTAACAGAGAATTGGCTCCGATTTCGTCCGCCACTTTTTCGGCGAGATTGGCCACTTGGATCGAGTGGTGGAAGGTTCCCGGGGAAAGATCCGAAATGCGCTTCAGGGCGGCTCGGTTAAAGTCGGAAAGCTCCATCAGAGTAAGGTCGGTCGTGATACCGAAGATACGTTCCGAAAGGTGGATGAGGAGTACCGAGGACGTTGCGCTCCAGATGACAATGTTAATGACTCCCGCGATAAACGTCGGGTAGATCAGTTCCCAATGGAAACGGTTGCGAAGGAGCAGTTGGATTGCAAGGGCGACTGCAAAGGCGAGAATGGCAAAAACGATGCTCCAGATAAATTGCGAACGGTACCGGATGCTGTTCAGGTTGTGAAGTCCGGCCCAAGAGATTCCAAAGGCGAGCAGCGATGTCGAAAGGTCATAGCCCGAAAGAATGCCGAGGAATGCGGCCGAAAATACAGCAAACAGCGTTCCGATACGGCGGTCGTAAAGGACCGTGGCGACGACAGGGGAAAGAATGTACGGATAGAACCAGATAATGTCGATTTCCGGAAGGCCAGGCGTCGTCTGCTGGATATAACCCGTAGCATGGTGAATCGCGGCAAAGGCAATCAGCTGGAGAGCCGCTAGGGCCACAATGGAACCCAGCTGTCGGTTGTTGCGGAATCGTTTCGCGTTGAAGTAGAAGAAGTACAAGAAGAAAAGCGTCACGATGAGAGCGATGAAAATCATCTGACCGTAAACGGCGGTGAAGTGTCGAGAACCTTCTTCCTTTTGGAGTGCGTTCTGCAAGGCTTCTAGGCGTTCCAGAACATCCTTTGTCACAATGGAACCTTGGGAAATGAGTTCCATGCCGCGGGGAACCATGCCCTTGGATGCGTTGACTTGGGCTTCGGCCGCAATGCGGCGATGTTCGGTTTCCTTTTTCAGGTAAAAGACGTTTGGCAGGGTGAAGACGTAAAGCGCTTCATAGAAGGCGCTCTGCAAACCCTGGCTTTTGAAGTATTGCTGTAAATCGGTAAAGGCTTCGTCGATAGCACGTTCGCGGGGCTGGATTCGGCTTGCGTCAAGCTTGCGTTCTTCGTTATCGCGGACAAAGGAGACTTCTGTCTTGGAATAGGGAATGTAATTGACGTCTTGCAGGTTATAGGTGTCGCGGAATAGCTGCACACTGGTATTGTTAGTCGCCAAAAGCGTATTGGAAACGCCGTTATCGAGCATGCGGTTGAAAACGCTTTCGAGGGAATCACGGGCCCGTTTATTTGAAGAAAGCTGTTGCACGGCCGTGTTGGAAAGGCGTTTGGTCAGCTGGTGGAAGGCTTGTGATGCCTGCTGCACTTTTAATTGCAACGAAGAATCGGCGCCCGCGTTTGCCGAAGCCGCTGAAATTTCGGCCTGCAGGCTACTGTAACGGGCGACTTTGGCCAAGTATGACTTGAGATCGTTAGCGATGCGGACCGTTTCGTCGTGGTTAAATTCAAAGACCGCGTAAACTTTATCTGCGGCGCGCGCTTTTTCGTTTGCGATTTCCTGGGCCGATTTGGGAACGTCAAAGGAAATCGGTGCAACGATCGTTCTAGGACTGATCTGGCCCAGGTGGGGAACTTCGGATTTCTGGGCAAGATCCTTATTCGGGAATAGGACAATACCGAGGGCGACGATGATAGCCCAGCCGATAATGAGGTGCAGTTTCAGAGACTTTTTAGTCACTTCTTGCCTCCATGTTCATAGGCTTTCACGATTTCGCGGACAAGCGGATGGCGGAGAACATCTGTCTGGGGAAATGCGATATGTGAAATGCCGCGAATTTTAGATAACAGGCGAATCGCATGGGCGAATCCGGAAACCTGGCGCGGTCCAAGATCGATTTGCGAAGAATCGCCGGTGATGATAGCCTTTGAATGCTGTCCAAGACGTGTCAGGAACATTTGCATTTGAGGAATGGTCGTGTTCTGCGCTTCGTCGAGAATGATAAAAGCGTGCTTGAGGGTTCGTCCCCGCATGTAAGCGAGGGGGGCGACTTCGATCAGCCCGTCTTCTTGGTATTTGCGAAGCTTTTCTTGGGGAAGAAGCTCGGCGAGACTATCCTGGATGGGACGTAGATAAGGCGCGATTTTTTCTTTCAAGTCGCCTGGCAGGTATCCGAGGGATTCCCCGGCTTCTACCGCTGGACGAACGAGGCAGATCCGTTCCGCTTCGTGACGTTCTAGGCTTGCGACGGCAATCGCGACGGCAAGGAATGTCTTGCCGGTTCCGGCAGGGCCATCGGCAAAGATGATGTCATTTTCTTCGCAGGCTTTGACAAGGTCTGCTTGGGAAGCGGTTTTGGGAACGACCGGAATGCCGAGCTTGTTGCGAAGAATGGGAGCTTCCGGAACAAAAGCTTTTCCGGAACCTTTCTTTGGAGAAGAGCCCTTGGACGAAGATTCCGAGAGGCGGGCAAGCCATCCTTTGGAAAGGAATGTGCCGTTCTTGGCGGCGAGCTTTACCTGATCGAGAAAGGCGAGGGCCCCCTGCAAGTCGGCTTTTTTGCCCTTCGCTTCGATGCGAAGGCCGGGAAGTCTTGAGTGAATCATAACGGAAAAACGGTCTTCCATCATGCGGAAAACCGTTTCATTTTCACCCGCGACGATTCTCTTCAAATCGTCGGAAATAGGATATCGTACTTCTGAATCCATTAATTACTGTGCGTCTGCGGCTTCATCGGCATCTTCCGACTGGGTCTGCGTAGAAATGCCGAGCTTGGTTTTGGCTTCGAAAATCTGGCGACGAAGTTCGTGGTTTTCTTCCGTTGCCTTTACTGCGGCATCCTGAGTCTTCTTCAATTCGTCTTCGTCGACCTTTTGGACCTTTGCGGAACCGCCTTCCGTTTCTTCGGTATATTCACCGTCGTCGGCGCTTTCGTCACCACCCTGGCGAGAGCCAGCGCAAGCGGCAAGGGAAAGGGCGCAGAGAGAAGCGAGGGCGAGTTTCCAAATTTTAGATAAAGACATGATAAGCTCCATGCATAAATGATGTTAACCGAAATATATATAGAAAAATGGATTTTTTTGGATGGAATTAGGTAAAAAATTTAGATTTTAAGGCATGAATCGCTATTCCCAGGTCTTTATCGAGCCTGTCGGCGATGTGCCGGCGGCTGAAGTGTACCATTCTCGCCGTGAAGCTCTGCTTCAAAAACTGGACACGATTGGTCTTTTTTGCGGAATTTCGCAAAATCCGGGCTCTGAAGAAGTTTATGCCGAGACTTGGAATAAGATGGTCCAAGATCCGAGCTTCCTTTTCCTTTCGGGATTGAATCAGCCGGGATGCAAACTTTTGCTGGATCCGAAGGCGGATGATGCCGAGCATCGCGAAGTGCTCTTTTTGCCGAAAAAAGATGCGAACAAGGAATTCTGGACAGGAATCAAGGTCGCTTATGCGGAAGAATCCCTGGCGGAAGTTCAAAAATTGACCGGATTCAAGACGATTTTGCCCGAAACGGAATTCTGGAGTTACCTGAATTCTCGGGTTCAGAAGCAAAACTTGAAAACTTTGGAAGCCTTTTACCTGGAATTTGAAGGCGAAACGGGCTTGATGTCGGTCAAGGACGATCACAATGCCAAGTTTGCTGCAGAGCTTAGAAAGCGTTTTGACGGTCGCGTGCAGGTAAAGTCCTTGGCCCAAAAGCACATGGACTTGCGTGTGATTTTAGACGATGCCCGCATTGCGGATTCCCGCCGGGCTCAGGTCTGGACGAACAATGCTTTTGGCGAATTTTTAAAAAATTTGAAGGATTTTAAGACGGAACGTGAAGCGCAGCTGTTTCTCGATTACAAAATGCAGGTCCAGAGCGACGGGGATCTCGCATTCCCGACGATCATGGCGAACGGGAAAAACGCCTGCTGCCTGCACTATGTGAAAAATGACGAAGCGCTTGAACCGGGAAAGCTTTTGCTGATGGACTTTGGCGTTCGCGCAGGCACGCAGCACAGCGATATTTCGCGTACGGTCCCGGTGAATGGCAAGTTCAATCCGCTGCAGAAAATCCTTTATACGATCGTCCTCGACGCTCAGAAATTCCACCAGAAGAACGTGAAACCAGGGGCAAAACTCGCTGATTTGAACCCTTTGGTTTGGGACTTTATCTGGAATGCCTTGCAGGAACGCTTTGTTTCTAAGGGCGGAACGTTCAAGCTCCTTTATGAAAAGCGTCCCCACGGCGTCAGCCATTTGATCGGGGAACAGATTCACGAAGGGGATCCGTTCCGCTGTTATATGCAAAAATCGCTCAAGCCGGGAATGCTCATTTCGAATGAACCGGGGCTTTACGGTTATTTTGAAATCGATTTGGATGGAATTCATTACGCAGAAGATGTAGGAATCCGTATCGAAAACGACCTGCTGGTGACGGAAACCGGCTGTGAAGATATTTCGGCGGAAATCCCGCGAGAAATCGCTGAACTCGAAAATCTTTTGGCGTAAAAAGCTATCTTTGTGCGGAATTGAAAACTTTTTTAATAAAGGTTTTGCACATGAAAAAAATTCTTGCCATCGCGATGTTTGTCTTTTTGTCATCGACCGCATATGCGATGATGAACGAATACGGTGTGATTTCCAAGACGTTCCAGGTAGACCTGAATGCTTATGGCGTTTTCTACCGCTCCGTATTTCATGATGACAATGATGCGGATCTTTCGGAAGATGCGGAAGAATCCCAGTTGAACCTGGTGCCGACAATCCGCGTTCGTCCGGTCCGCGGCATTGAATTCAATTTTACATATCCGATCCGTGACGACGGTATGAAGAACGTGACTGGAGTTTGGGGGCCGATTCTTGGATTCAAATACGGATCTCCGTCTTCGGCGGGATTTGTGAATTTTGTCTTCCCGGCGGGATCGAAGAAACTTCTGGGGAATGGGGAAAGACCGGATCCGGCGCTTGTCTTTGGTGGCTCCAATTTTTACGGCGACTGGAAATCCTTCGGTGTGCGTTTGCACAGCTGGTATTTCTGGGATTTTAACGATCGTTCCGCAGACGAGCTGTATTTGCTGATCCGCCCGGAATTTACGTTTGGAATGATCCGCGTTGGACTTGGATTCCCGTTTGAATTCCTTTATGGCAGCGATGGAAGCTTTATTTCGAATACTCCGGGTAATGTTCGCGCACAAGGGTATACGGGGGAAGATGAATTTGGCTATACAATGTCGCTTGGCATTGAACCGAAGGTCACGATTAGTTTGGGGCTGATTGAAGTGGAACCGTATTTCAATATTCCGATTTGGGAATATACGAATGATGCGGCAAATCTGTATTATGGATTTACTTTGGGTGCCGCCGCGCACTTGAAGTTCTAATTCAAAAGAGACATTTCAGCAATACAAAAGCATAAAGGTTGGCAAATATGTGGAAAATTAAAGGAGCTTGGCCTCTATTCCTTTCGATCTTCTTCACGAACTTCGCTGTGATGGGCCATTTTGTCTTTACGCAGAAAGTGATTGCAACGCATTATGTCGGTTCGCAGCTCTTGTTCTGGAGCGCCCTGTTCCAATCGTTCTTTCTTTTGCCATTTGTGTTTATGGTCGTTCCGGCGAGCTTCTTTTCGAACCGTTTTTCGAAGAGCCGAGTCATTGCCTGGAGTTCCGTCGTGATGACTGCCTCCCTGATTGCGACGGGAGTCTTCTATACGCTTAAGTTCTACAATCTTGCCATTTTCTTTACGCTTTTGACCGCTTCTGCATTTGCCATTCACAGCCCGGCTAAGTATGGCGTCTTGAAAGAAATGTTTGGAACGAAGCTTTTGGGCTATTCCAATGCGTTCCTCCAGATCTTTACGGTGGCGGCCCTTGTCCTTGCGGCTCTTCTTGTCCCTGGACTGGATTCGGTGGATGCGACGCTCAATTCGGCTCCGACGGTGAAGCAGTTCCTTCGCAAGGCGGTTGCCTGGCCTTGGGTCTTTATGGCGGTGAGCTTGGTTGCGACCGTGCTTGCATTCCTCATTCCGAAGGTTGGACGTGAATACGCTTCGGTCAGACGTTCTTCCGTGGTGAGTAACGTGGTGCACACCTGGAAGCTCCCGACGGTTCGGGCTTGCATTGTGGGTATTTCCATTTTCTGGGCCGGTGTCCAGATTTTTGTGACCGTCTTCCAGCAGGATTCGAACTGGAGCGATTCGATCGTCTTGTTCAAGAATGGCCTTATCTTTGCCGTACTCGGTTTGATGCTCGGCTCGTTTATTGTGGCGCGGGCATCCAAGGACTTTATTGAAACGGGACTTGTGCCGATGGGAGCTTTGGGTTCTTCCATCTGCTTCTTGCTGGTTCCTTTCTTGAACTCCCAGTTCCTGGTGTCGGTTGTATTCTTCTTGATCGGCTTCTTCAGCTCGATGTTCCTGGTGACGCTGAATGCACTTTTGCAGTATAATACGGTTCCGACGAATTCCGGACGCATTCTTGCGGTTTCGAACTTGATCCAGATCGTAATCCTCGGCATTTTCCTTGGCGTGGAAACGCTGATTATCCACTATACGCTGCGTCTTTTCCCGGATGAACACCATGCGGTTTTCCCGGTTCTTTTCTTCCTGTTGGCGGTGATTTCTCTGGTCGGTTTTGCGTATTCCTTAAAGCATTTGCCGCAGGCGCTTCTCCGTTCGCTTCTCCGCACGTTCTTCAGCTCTTACCGCTTGAAGGTTCTCGGCTTGAACAATATCCCGGCGGAAGGCCCGGTGCTCTTGCTCGGAAACCATTTTAGCTTTATCGACTGGGCCGTTTTGCAGATGGCGACTCCGCGTCCGCTTCGAATTGCCAGTAATAAGGACCATTACGAAAAATGGACTTTGCGCTGGGTTTTAAAGCGTATGGGCGTTATCCGTATTCATAAAAACAATGAAGCGGAAGCCTTGAAGCAGATCCATGAAGCTTTGAAGAATGGCGATGCCGTTGTGCTCTTCCCGGAAGGCGAAGTGGCAAAAACTCCGTTCGTCGGACCGTTCCGTTTCGATTATTCCGAGGCGATTAAAGATACGGATGCGGTAATCGTTCCGTTCTACATTCAGGGACTTTGGGGTAGCCGTTTTGCCTATTCGTCGACAGCGGATGCGCAGTCCCTTGCGGCAAAGCTTACCCGAATTATCACGATTTCGTTCGGCGCACCGGTTCCTAAAGAAACCGATCCGAATAAGATTCGAAACATTGTGCGTGAAATCTCGATCGATGCCTGGAGTTCTTCGCTTCGCGCGTACAAGCCGATTGCGGAATCTTGGCTCATCGCCTGTAAAAAAGTGGTGGGATCCGGTCCTTCGATTTACAGCCCGGATGGCGCACACCTTTCTGGATACAAGCTCCTTTGTGCAACCCTTGCCTTTAGCCGCATATTCAAGAAGTTGCTTCGCGGTCAGCAGCATGTGGGCATTATGCTTCCTCCTTCGGGCGGTGGCGTCATTGCGAACCTTGCGGGCTGGGTCCGCGGTAAGGTGAACGTGAACCTGAATTACACGTCGGCTCCGGATATTGTGATGAAGTGCATGGAACGCGCCGATGTCAAAACGGTCATCACCAGCCGTGTATTCTTGCAACGCTTGAAACAGAAGGGGACGGATTATTCCGTCTTGGCCGAAAAGTGCAACCTGATTTATGCCGAAGACGTGATGAAGAGCATCCCGAAGTGGAAATTGCTTTTCCATATGATCATGGGCGTTGTGCTTCCGATTCCGTTGATCAAGTTCTTCTACTTCAAGAAGAATGTGAAGTTGAACGATACCGCTGTCGTGCTCTTTAGCTCGGGGACGGAAGGTGTTCCTAAGGGTGTGGAATTGACGCATTACAACATGATCGGTAACTGCGCCCAGCTTTCTTGCATTTTCAATTCGACGAAGAACGATGTGATGCTTGCGGAACTTCCGCTGTTCCATTCCTTTGGCTTGACGGTGAATGTGCTGCTTTGCCTTGTGGAAGGTACGCCGATTGTGGTGGTGGCAGACCCGACCGATGTGAAGACGATGGCGCGTGTTTGCGCAGAATTCCGAGTGACGGCATTTGTGGGTACTCCGACCTTCCTTCGCGCCTTTACGGTCAATCGCTGGGTGCATCCGATGTGCTTTAAGTACTTGCGGATGATTATCGCAGGTGCCGAAAAGCTCCGTCCGGAAATTTCTACCGCATTCCGTCTCAAGTTCGGAAAGGAAATCTTTGAAGGTTACGGTTGTACGGAAACCGCTCCGGTCGCTTCGGTGAACTTCGAAAACAACCTTTTGAACGATTACCTGACGATGCAGGTGAACCATAAGCCGGGAACTGTCGGTATGCCGCTTCCGGGAACGCTCTATAAGATTGTGGATCCGGATACGAACCAGGAACTTCCGACCGGTGAAGACGGCATGATCCTGATCGGCGGCTGCCAGGTGATGAAGGGATACTTAAAGGATTCTTCCCATACGAAGGACGCGATTATCGAACTCGACGGCCGTCGTTGGTACCGCACGGGTGACAAGGGCCATTTGGACGAAGACGGCTTCCTGACGATCGTGGACCGCTACAGCCGTTTTGCCAAGCTCGGCGGTGAAATGATTTCTCTGGGCGCTGTTGAAATTCGCATCAACGATACGAAGATTCTCGAGGGCGGCGACTACATGGTGACGTCGATTCCGGATAGCGCCAAGGGCGAATGCCTTGTCTTGTTGTATTCGGGAGTTGAACAGGAACCTGCGGATGTTCTCCGTGCGCTTCGCAAATCTGGAATTCCGCCATTGATGGTTCCGGGTTTAGCTTTCAAGATTCCTGCCATTCCGAAGCTCGGTACGGGTAAAGCGGATTTTAAGGCGTCTAAGAAAATTGCACTGGAACTCTCCCAGCAATAAGTTCTTAAATTTTCCGAACTTCCAAAGGAATTTATGAAAATAAAAGGTCTCTTTCCTTATTTAGTCTCGGTTCTTGCCTCATCCTTCATCCAGATGGGGCTTTTTCTCTTTTTTGAACAATGGGTCAAATACTCGTTGGCTAAAGATTCCTTTGAACTTTTGATCTATAGCGCCATTTTGCAGGCGATGTTCTATATGCCATATCTTTTGGCATTCCCGTTGGCCGGCTTTTTGGCGGACCGTTTTGGAAAGGGTAAAGTCGTTGCGTGGTCCTCTTTGGGATTTGTTGCCGGATCGATTGTCATCGGCGTTCTCTGGACTGTGGGACTTCCGAAAATCGCTGTCTGGTTCGTGCTGCTGGTTTCGACGTCTTTTGCCATAGGAAGCCCTGCTAAATATGGCCTTGTCAAGGAGATGTTTGGTAATCAGAGGCTTGCGACGGGCGTTGCCCATATGTTCAATATGATGATTGCCGGCGCTTTTGTGGCAGCTGTCGGGGTGATTAGCCTTTATCATGAAACGGCGACCCTTCTCGGCGTGGATTATCTGCTTTGGATCTTTGTGGGGGTTGCGGTCTTTTCGGAAGTGGCGGCCTTCTTTATCCCAAAGACCGCGCCGGATAGCGAATCGTTGCAGTTCCGTTCCCCGGGGCGAATTTTCCATGCGACTTGGTACATTAGCCTTTCGCGGATGATCATCATCGGGCTTGCCGTTTTCTGGGGACTTGCCCAGGTTTTTGTCTTGCTGTCGCTGAATTTGTCGGGCGAAGGCTTTTTGGACGTGATCCGCAACGGGCTTGTTTTCTCCGCTGTCGGTATGATGTTTGGCGGATATCTCGCCTCCAGGTCTTCGCACCAGTTTATTGAAGTGGGGCTGATTCCGGTATCGGTTCTTGGCTGCGGTATTTGCGCCATGTTCATTCCTTTTGTGGAAAATCCGGTACTCATCCGCATTCTGTACGCATTCTTGGGACTTTTCTTCGGAGCCCTTGGAACGGTGTTGAATTCGCTTCTTTTGCTTTACTCCCGTCCGGCATCTTCGGGGAGAATTGTCGCTGTTTCGAATATGGTGACGATGCTCTTTTTGGTCTTCGTCATTGCGTTCGAAGTCTTCCTTCTCGAATATACGTCCGTGGACAAGGAAACCTTCCTGTTCGTATTTTCGCTCTTCTTGTTTGCGGCTTTTGTATGGGCGTTTATTCGTTTTCCGCAATCGCTCATCCGCACGGTTTTTCGCGCCTACTATGTGTTCCGTTATGACTTGAAGATTATCGGAAACGAAAATATTCCGCTGGAAGGCCCGGTGCTTTTGCTTGGAAACCATACGAGTTATATCGACTGGATCCTTTTGCAGATGGCGAGCCCGCGTTCGCTGCGTTTGGCGGTGAACGAAGATAAGCTCGAACATGGCTATTCCCGCTGGATTTTGAAGCTTTTGGGCGCTATCCGAATCAACCGCCGAAATACGGAACCTGCCATGATGGCGATTCGAAAGGCTCTGTTGCAGGGGGAAGCGGTTGTGATTTTCCCGGAAGGCGAAATTGCGAAGTCTTGTAATATCGGGCGTTTTTCGATGGATTATTCGACGGCAATCAAGGATACTAGCGCAAAACTGATTCCGTTCTACATCCAGGGCGTTTGGGGCGGAAAGCGAAGCTATGCCAACGAAAACGTCAATTTCGGTGAAAAATTCACCAGCGTGATTTCAATCGCTTTCGGTAAGGAAATCCCTGCGGAAACCGAAACGGCGAAGCTCCGGAACATTTTGCGCGAACTTTCGATGGTCGCCTGGTCCAAGTCGCTTTCTTTCTACCCGACGATTGTACCGTTCTGGTTGCAGGCGATGAAACGTCGCGTGCGTCACCGCGTTGCGGTTTACAGCCCGTTGGGTGATCATCTTACGGGTTATGGCCTAATCCAGCAGGTTTTAATCTATGCGCATGCTCTGGGAAAAATTGCTCGGAAGGAAGAACGGGTGGGCTTCATGCTCCCGCCGTCTCCGGAAGGCGTTTCCATGATGCTTGGCATTTGGGCTTCGGGCAAGACCAGCGTGCATTTGAATTTTACCTCGGGAGTCGAATCCGTTCTCAAGTGCATCGAACGTTCTGAAATCAAGACTGTTTTCACGAGTTGGGCCCTTTTGAATAAGCTCCAGAACCGTGGGCAGGATTATTTCAAACTCGGAACAGTGTGCAAGCTCATCTGCGTGGAAGATCTCGATAAGGTGGTGAATCCGCTTTACCGTTATATCGCGCTTGCTTCCGCAGTCCTTTTGCCGGTCAGCTTGCTTGAACTGCTGTATGTGAAGTCGTCGAAGCCGGACGATACGGCTGTGATCCTTTTCAGTTCGGGATCGGAAGGAACGCCGAAGGGCGTGATGCTTTCGCACCGCAACCTCGTATCGAATACGCAGCAGACGAATGCCATCCTTTGCATCCGTCCGAACGATGTGATGCTTGCAGAACTTCCGATCTTCCACTCCTTTGGGCTTACGGTCACTGTTCTTCTCCCGCTTTTTGAAGGCATCCCGATGGTGACTTGCTCGGAACCGACGGATGTGAAGACGATGGCCCGTGTCTGCGCCGAATTCCGCGTCACGATCCTTGTCGGTACCCCGACCTTCCTTCGTGCGGTGGGCATCAACCGCTGGGTGCACCCGATGTGCTTCAAGCATTTGAGATTCGTGCTTTCGGGTGCCGAAAAGCTCCGTCCCGAAATCCGAGACCTGTTTGCCCGTAAGTTCAAGAAGGAAATTTATGAAGGCTACGGCTGTACAGAAACCGCACCGGTCGCCACGTACAATTCCGAAGACGTGCTTCTTGACGACTACTTGACGATGGATCCTCGTACGAACTTAAATTCTGTGGGCATGGCCATCCCAGGTGTCGGCGTCAAAATTATCGACCCGATTACAGATGTGGAACTCCCGCAGGGTGAACAGGGAATGATCCTTGTCGGCGGCTGCCAGATCATGAAAGGATATCTGAAAGATCCGGAACGCACGAAGAGCGTTATCCTCGAAATCAATGGACATCGCTGGTACAAGACGGGTGATAAGGGCTATTTGGATAAGGATGGCTTTGTCATTATCGTGGACCGCTACAGCCGTTTTGCAAAACTCGGTGGCGAAATGATCTCCTTGGGTGCCGTTGAAGCAAAAATCAACGATTCGGGCGTCATCGCCGGTATGGACTTTATCATTGTCGCCATTCCGGACGAAGTCAAGGGCGAAAAAATCGTTCTTTTGTTTGCCGGCGACAAGGATGCCGACGAAGTTCTCCGTGAAATCCGCAAGTCGGGAATCCCTCCGATGATGATTCCGGGTGAAGCCTTCAAGGTCGATGTCGTGCCGAAGCTTGGAACGGGCAAGGCGGACTTCTCGACGGCGAAAAAGCTGGCCATCGAACTGAGCGCTGCGAAGACTCGATAAGGAAAATGCGATGGATTTCGAGAATACAGGTCGTTTAGAAGAAGGGCTTTCAAAGTCCAGGACGATTCGTGTTCTTGGAATTTGCATTTTGGTCCTTGCGCTCGTCTTGGTGGTTCTCGGCTTTGCGCTCGACTATGCGTATGGCTATGCATCGCATGTTGTAGATCTCGCGCTTGCGCGGTACAACAATTTTACAGGGAAAATTGCACTCAGCAGTTTTGCGGAAGACCAACAGTTGATGGCCGTTGTGCAGTCGGTAAAAAAGGATCTTTTACCGCTGATCGCGATGGCGAAGTCTTGGACTTTTGTCTTTGGGACTTTGCTTGCGCTCTTAGGGGGCGCCTGTGAAATTTTCCCGAAGTGGATTGCGACTGCTTTGTTAAAATTGCACATTTTAAAGCCGGCAAATGGAGAATTGCGGGAAATGCCTGAGGCTTTCCGCAGGCGTCTGAAAATTTTAGGCATCATCGTCGGGGCAATTGCCGCAATCTCCGTCACTGTTGGACTTGTTGTCCATTTTACCGATCCGAATCGGGATACGCCGGCAAAGGTCCAAGAGCTCGAAAAGGAAGCTTCCCGTTATTACGCTTTGCAAAAAGCTTATTTTCAAAAGCACCAGGCGATAGGAACCTGGAAAGAAATCGGTTATACCGCACCGGCTTCTGAAAATTTTGCTTTTGAAAAACAGGGCAAATATTCGTGGAGAGCGAAAAGTTTAATGCCGCTAGAAAAGTGCCCAGAAGCGAGCGTGTGGAAAGTCACCTTTGAAGTGACAGGCTTTTTTAGCAAGGAACTGAAGACTTACGCATCTCGCCCGAACAGCGAAGCCTGCGAAACGCTAACGCCGGAATTTAGAAAGCACGTTTTGCGGTAGAAAGTCCCTTTCGACTCCATTGCGAATTGGACTTTGTCAGTGGCAAAGGGTCTTCTTCAGCTGTTTACGGACTGCTTCTAAAAATTCGATATATTCCGGGCTTTGGTAATCTCGATACGTCCAAGAAAATGCATGAAAGTGCCCATCTTGAAAGTAAAGCGTGGGTTCTACGTAGATGCCGTCCCGAATGTATACGCGTTGACGCTGATCCTTGGTTGTCGCTAAAAAGAACTGTCCAAGCGTCATATATCCCGGATCGAGATTCACCGGGCGAAGTCCTTCGGTTCCGTATTCCTTGGCGAATTCCAGTTCCAGATCGTTGGTCGCGAGTTTGATATCGACGATGGATTCTCGGTCGATTAGCGTCTTGTACGTGACAAAGGCGCGCACGGGAGTCTCTCCGATTTCTTCCTTGTAATAGTTCGTGAAGCGAAATGGGAATGCGGGCAAAATTTCGAGCTCTTCGCCATAGATTTTGCCGAGGCGCGGACGAATTTCATCGATCAGCGTCGCATCCTTTGCCAAAAATCCCATGACGAGTCTTGCCGGGAGAGGCTTTTTTGCAATACCCATAGGAACCTCAAAAGAGAATATTTCGTACCGCTAAAAAAATACTAATTTGACAGCATGCAGCAATATCTTGATTTACTCCGCGACATCATGGATAATGGAGTCGACCGTTCCGATCGCACAGGAACAGGAACTCGTTCCGTCTTTGGCCGTCAGGCTAGGTATGATCTTTCGAAAGGCTTTCCTTGTTTGACGACGAAAAAGCTCCATCTGCGAAGCATTATTCATGAACTGCTGTGGTTTTTGAAGGGCGATACAAACATTCAGTATCTTCACGATAACAAAGTGACAATCTGGGACGAATGGGCGGATGAAAACGGGGATCTCGGCCCGGTTTACGGTCACCAGTGGAGAAGCTGGCCCACACCGGATGGCGGTCATATTGACCAAATCCAGAACCTTCTCGACAGCCTCAAGAACAATCCGGATTCCCGCCGTCATCTCGTTTGCGCATGGAACGTGGCGGAAGTCGACAAGATGGCTTTGCCGCCTTGCCATTGCCTTTTCCAGTTCTACGTGGGTGGCGTCGGCGCAAGCGGAAAGCGAAAGCTCAGTTGCCAGCTGTATCAGCGCAGCGCGGACATGTTCCTCGGTGTGCCGTTCAACATTGCATCTTATTCGCTTTTAACGCTGATGATCGCCCAGGTCTTGGATTATGAACCTGCGGAATTCGTGCATACGTTCGGCGATTTGCATTTGTACAGCAATCACTTTGAGCAGGCGAAGGAACAGCTTTCCCGCACACCGCGAGCGCTTCCGACGATGAAGATAAATCCGGATGTCAAGAATCTGTTTGACTTCAAGTTCGAAGACTTTTCCCTTGAAAATTACGACCCGTGGCCAACGATCAAGGCTCCGATTGCAGTATGATGAAAGTTTCGGTTGTCGTCGCAGTATCGGATAACGGAGTCATCGGCAAGGATGGACATTTGCCGTGGCATCTTTCCCAGGATCTCAAACGCTTTAAGGCGATTACGACGGGGCATCACATTTTGCTTGGTCGTAAGAACTATGAAGATATCGGGCGTCCTCTTCCGAATCGCGTAAACCTTGTGCTTTCGCGAAACGAAAATTTTGAAGCCCCGGGTTGCATTGTTGTCCGCGATATGGAGCAGGCGTTTGAAATCGCACGGAAGAGCGGGGAAGAAGAACTTTTCATTATCGGCGGTGCTCGCGTTTACGAATCCGCCATGCCGAAGGCGACAAAGCTTTATCTGACAAAAGTCCATGCCGAAGTCGATGGCGACGTGAAAATGCCGCCACTTGGGGAAGGATGGAAACTTTTAAGCGAAGAGCGTGTTGGAAAGTCCGAAAAGGACGATTACGAAACGACCTTCCAAGTTTTGGAACGCTCGCTTTAGGCTTGATGATTTGACTGTGCAGGATTAAGTTTTTTGATCTTGGACGAATTGTACGGCTTCTTCTAAGCGCTTGAACCGGATAATATCGATTTTGGACGATTTGGAAACCTTGGCGGATGTCGGCAAAAGGATATGTTCAAAACCGAGTCGTTCCGCTTCTTTGACGCGCAAGTCTGTTTGGCTGACGGAGCGGATTTCTCCAGAAAGCCCGAGCTCTCCGATCACAATCGTGTGTGGCGGCAGTGCGATTCCCAGATGATTGCAGACGATGGCGAGGGCAATCGCAAGGTCTGTGCCTGTGTCTGCAATCTTTAAGCCTCCGGCGATGCTTGCGAATACGTCGGAGTTTCCGATGGGAATCCCTCCGAATTTGTCGAGCAGAGCTAGGATGATCGTTAAACGCTTGGGATCGATCCCTGCGGCAACGCGTTGGGCGACAGCGTAATTTGTCTGGTTTACAAGCGCTTGGGTTTCAAAGAGCATCGCTCTTGAACCTTCGATGGTACAACTGACAACGCTGCCAGGCGCATTCATGTTGGTCGCATCTAAAAATATCTTGCTCGGGTTCGATACGCTTGCAAGCCCGCTGGAAGTCATTTCGAATACGCCGATTTCATCGGTCGCGCCAAAACGGTTTTTGATGGTCCGCAGAATGCGGTACTGCCCGTTGCGATCGCCTTCAAAGTACGCGACCGTGTCGACCATATGCTCAAGGATTCGTGGCCCGGCAATCTGACCGTCTTTTGTTACATGGCCGATCAGGATGGTGATACAGCCTGTATTTTTGGCAAAGACCATGAGCGATAGGGTACTTTCGCGTAATTGCGACACGCTTCCCGGAGTCCCTGGCAAGTCGGCGTTGTAAACCGTTTGAATGGAGTCGATGACGAGAACTTCCGGCTGGATGGCTTTGGCTTTTTCCAAAATCTTATCCAAATTGGTTTCGCAAAGGAGCAATAGATCGCTGCCCGAGACGCCAAGACGTTCGCTGCGAAGCTTGACTTGGACCGCGCTCTCTTCACCGCTCACGTATAAAGCTTTGACACCTGCGTTGGCCATGGTCGCGAGCGTTTGCAGCACAAGGGTCGATTTTCCGATGCCGGGATCTCCTCCGATTAAAACGAGCGAACCGGGCGCAAAGCCGCCTCCGAGGGTTCTATCAAATTCAGGGCTTGCAGAGCTCAATCGTTTGGTGGCCGTCGTTTCGATATCGGCGAGTTTGCGGGGGATTCCCGAAAGACCGTCGGCGTCAAGGCTCGAATGTCCAAGTCCGCGACGGTTCGCTTTGCTTTCGACGGGCCTTTCGACAAGGCTTGACCAGGCTCCGCAATGCGGGCATTTGCCGGCCCATTTTGAAGTGACTTCGCCACATTCCTTACAGAAAAATTCGGTATCGTTTTTTGCCATGGTTTAAAAATAAAAAACTGCCACCTGTAAAAAGTGACAGTTTTTGACAAATTTGATTGGAGCCTTATTCGATGCCGGCTGCTTCGTCAGCAGATTTCTTGCGACGCTTCTTCTTTTTCGGCTGGTCGCTGGAAGAGGTTTCGCCCTTCACTTCCACAGCCTTTTCACCGAGCTTCGTGAAACCGTACTTACGCGGTTCGAAACCGTCCGGGAACTTGGTCTTTGCATCGTAAATCACCTTCTTGGCGGTGAACTTTTCGATGTGGGCATGAGTGAGGTCTGCACCGGAGAAGTCAACGTTTTCCATCTTCGTGTCAGCGTCAATCTTCACGTTCTGCATGTTGGCATTGAGGAA
Organism: Fibrobacter sp. UBA4373; assembly: GCA_002390045.1. Taxonomy (GTDB): domain Bacteria; phylum Fibrobacterota; class Fibrobacteria; order Fibrobacterales; family Fibrobacteraceae; genus Hallerella. The sequence continues at coordinate 11,442 of DGSB01000035.1, read as the reverse complement.
GGTGACGTTGTCGAGCTTGGCACCGGAGAAGTTTGCACCGGTCAAGTTGGCGAGGTCATAGCTTGTACGGCTAATTGTCGAATTCGAGAAGTTGGCCTTGGTCAGGTCAGCATTGTCGAAGATGTCCTTAAAGACGTAGGTGCCGTCAAAGATAGCCTTCTGCATAATCGCACCGCGGAAGATGCTCTTGCTTGCTTCGCCATCGAAGAAGGAAGCCTTGTTCATTTTGGTCTTTTCAAAAGAGCTCTTGGTGACGACGCCCTTATCGAAGACGACGCCGGAGAGGTCCTGGCCGTTGAAGTCCATATTCTTCAAGTTGGACTGGGCGAAGGAAGCCTTCTGGAGCTGAGCCTTGGAAAGATCCACATCGTTAAAGTCGGTCAAGGAGAGGTCGGCGCTCTGGAGGTTCACGTTGATGAACTTGGCACCGCCGAAGTCAGCCTTGGAAAGACCAGCCTTGGTGAAGTTCACGTCGCGGAGTTCCACGCCACTGAAATCTGCGTTGATCAGGTTGCAGGCCGTAAAGTCCGTCTTGACGATGATAGCGTCATCGAGCTTTGCCGCACCCATGAGGGAACGGGAGAAGTTCGTGTTGGTCAAGTCAGCGTCGCTGAAATCGGCCATGGTCAAGTCGACATCGATGAAGGATGCGTTCTTGAGGTTTGCCTTGCTAAAGTCAGCCTGGTCGGAAACCTTCATTGCGTCCAAACGAGCGCTTTCGAGGTTAGCCTTCGGGAAACGGGAATCCAAGAGAGTCGCACGGTAGAGGTTTGCGTTCTTCAGGTTGGCTTCCTTAAAGTCGGAACCACGGAGGTCTGCACCGGAAAGAATGGCTGTTTCGAGGTTAGCTTCGCGGAAGTCCGGGTCGTTCATCACGGCGTTCTGGAACTTCACGCCGCGGAGGTCCGCGCCACGGAAACTGACCGGGTTGTGCGTTGCATTGGAACCGGTAAAGTCCGTAACATTCTTAACGGCCTTTGCATTTTCAAAGTTGAATCCATCGATGTTTTTGCTGCGGAAAGAAACGTTGATATCCTTGCCGCTCCAGTTGGTCTGCTGAGCGAATGCGCCAGCGGTCATGGAGGCGAGCAACAAGACACCGAACTTGGATGTCAAATTGAGGTGCATATTCATTCTATATATCCCTTTGTAAGAGTCCAATCAAAATTTACGTTGCACCTAAAATAAATTAAAAAACACACTTTGGATAAAAAAAAGATAAGATGTTTCTTTAAAAAAGCTATTTTGCAGTCCATGGCTAGATATTTGAAGGAAAATTACGATGTAATCATCTGCGGTGCAGGTCCAGCAGGACTTTATGCGGCTAATTGCCTTCAAAAGGCCTCTGCAGATCGGATTTCTGTCCTCCTCCTCGATAAAAAGTCCCCGTGGAAGGAGCCTGTGGCTTGTGCAGAAGCGGTTTCTCGCAAGATATTCTCCAGATATTGGACTCCCAAGGAAGAATGGACCCGCCAGCACTTGGACGGCGTCTATTTTACGTCGCCGGATATGACGCGCGTCGAATATTTTCAGGCGGATTGCGGTTTGATTCTCAATCGGGCCGCTTTTCACCATGAAATGGCGGACAAAGCTGCTGAATTGGGCGTGGAATGCCATTTTGAAGATGTCGTCGAAAAGCTTTTGAAGGCTGAAAACGGCCTTTGGGCGTTAAAAATCCGGTCGGGCGAAGGCGAATCCGAGCTGCATGCGAAAGTCGTTATCGATGCGACAGGCCCGGGCGCGAAGATTACGCGTCACGTTCCCGGTCTTGAAGCCCTCGAATCCGGCGATTTTGATCAGGAAGCTGCCGTTTTTGCGATTGCGGAGGGAATTCCGCACAGCAGACGTCATATTGAACTGCTTTTTGGAAATCGTTTTTTTGCCGGTGGCTATGGATGGGTGTTTCCGCGAGACGGAGAAACGGTGAACGTCGGGCTTGTGGGCGGGCGAAAGTTCTTAAAGACCCATCCGCCACGTTCGACTTTAGAAAAGTTTATTCATGAAGCTTATCCGGATGCGAAGATTCTCGCGTTCCATGGCGGGGCGATCCCCTGTGGCCAGTCGGAGTATCCAACTGCCGCCCTCGGTGTGTTCAAGGCGGGAGATTCGGCGAGCACGGTCAATCCGATCAGCCGTTCGGGTATTGTCGAAGCGATGAAAAGCGGGAAGATTGCCGCGGAATGCGCTTTGGAATGGCTTTCTGCGACTACCGAAGAAGCGCGTCGTGAAATTGAAAAATCCGCCTATTCCCGTTGGATGAAAATTCAGGGAAAGACGCATTTGAGCTATCACCGCGGAAAAGACGGCTTTGCCAGCGTTTCCGATGAACAGTTCAACAAGGCGGCTCACCGTCTTGCTTCGATTCCTGTCCACAAGAGATCCATTTTCCGCATATTCTGGGCGGTACTCTCTTCTTCGCCGAGTATTCTCTGGAAGATGAAATCGTTCTTTATTTAACAGGTCAGAGTTCTGTGAAAAGTATTTTAGAAGTAGAAGAAGAAATCCGTGCGACGTTTGCCGCTTTTTCTTCGCCCGATGACAAATGGGCTTATCTTTTGAAACTCGCGAGAGAACATCCTGGTATGGATGACAATCTGAAGGCGGAAAAGTTCTTGGTGAAAGGTTGTGCATCGCGCATGTTCCTTGTTCCTGAATTCAAGGATGGAATTCTGCACCTGCATATGGACACGGAAGTGGGCGAAGCGAACCCGCTGATCAGCCGTGGCTTGGGCGCTCTCGCTCTGAAAATCTATGATGCCCGCACCCCCGAAGAAATCCTTTCGGCGGATCCGGCTTTTTTCCAGAATATCGGCTTGCAGCAAGGGCTTTCACCGACACGGGCGAATGGCTTTGCTAGTCTTTTAAAACAAATCTATTTGTACGCCGAAGTGTTCAAGGCTCTGGCGTTACGCGCAAAGAAATAGGAGGGATAATGCTTAGCTTTATCAATATCATGGGCGGTAAAAATCCGCTGGATGATCCGGAAGACGAAGAATCGACCGAAGAAGGTGGTGAAGGCAAAAAGAAAGTCGAAGTCAAAGGCTTTATGAGCTGGTCGGACGCTTTGGTGCTGCTCGTCATTATCGGCGGTATCATTGGCGGCTACAAGTATTACCAGTACACCAAAAAAGAAAGCGCAGAAACCTTTGCCCGCTGTGCCCTTTTGTTCGATGGCGGAGATTTCGCTGCGGCGAAGGATTGCTACGAAGGAACCTGGGAACTCAGCTACGCGCCTGCGGATATGGACAGCCTTCGAGTGGTGCGTCTCGGAGCCATCGAAGACATGAAGAACTCTCAGGAATATGTACTGGAAAATGTGCGTGCGGCATTGCAAAAGAATGATTCTGCAGCAGCTGTCGCGGCAATGAAAAAGTTCCAGGGTCCGGTCCTGCTAGACGAAGACGATGCCGCCGAATGGAACGCCTTCCAGGCTTCTTTTGCAGATAAAATAAGTGAATCTAAGGATTCGACGGATCTGAAGTAGACGTTTCGACCAAAATATTTCGGGAATCGTCTTCTAAGATGGAAATCGTTAAACGGTGGGTGATGCCCACCGTTTCGTCGTCTAGACGTTCCGGCCATTCGATGAGCGTAACTCCATCGCGAGTCATGTAATAATCCACGCCGATTTCTCCCAAGTCCGCATGGGGAGGTAAACGGTAAAGATCCAAGTGGTACAGGGGCATTCCATTTGGATTCGGGTATTCGTGGACAATTGTATAGGTGGGGGAATTTACCTGGCCTTGAAATCCAAGACCTTTGCAGACTCCGCGGCTGATGACCGTTTTGCCCGCTCCGAGGGTTCCGTAAAGGGCAAGCACGGATCCCTTGGGAAGGGTCTTTGCAAAATCTTCCGCCCACTTCAAGGTTTCTTCTTCGGAATGCGTCTTGACTTCCAGAGCTTTGACGAACTCGGTCATAGGTTGTCCTTGAACTGCTGGTAGCTGAAGTGGCGGACCAACTGGAACCGGTTGTCGCGGGTCCAGATCCCGATGCTTGGGTGCTTGACTCCGTTAAAGAATGTCGTCTTGACCATGGTGTAATGGATCATGTCGAAAAAGACGATCCGGTCGCCGACTTTGAGCGGTGCGTCAAAGCTATAATCTCCGACGACGTCGCCTGCAAGACAGGTGTTTCCGCCCAGGCGGTAGTCGAACTTTTTTTCTCCGGGCAAGCTTGCTCCGATGATTTCGGGGCGGTACGGCATTTCGAGACAGTCCGGCATGTGAGCGCTGACGGATACGTTCAAAATGGCGATGTCCTTTTCGTTGTGGACAATGTCTTCGACGGATGCGACAAGTTCTCCGGTTTGCCAACCGATCGCTTCTCCTGGTTCAAGAATAATCTGAACGCCCGGGTAGCGGCTATGGAATCCATTCAAAATGGAAATCAGTCGATCGACTTCATAATCCTTGCGCGTAATGTGATGGCCACCGCCAAAGTTCACCCATTTCATTTTGGGGATGAATTCGCCAAAGCGTTCTTCGAAGTTTTTAAGGACCGCTTCGAGAGCGTCTGCGTTCTGTTCGCATAGGGCGTGGAAATGCAAGCCTTCAATGCCATCGAGTAAGTCTTCGCGGAATTCCTTGCGGGTAACGCCTAAGCGGGAATATTTACCGCAGGGGTTGTAAAGGTCCGTATCGACGGTTGAAAATTCCGGGTTCACACGGATGCCTGCGCTGACTTTTGCGGCAAGAGTCTGCTTTTTAAAGCGTTGCCACTGGCTAAAACTGTTAAATGTGATGTGGTTTGCCAAGGACAGGATTTCGCCGATTTCGTCGTCGCTGTAAACCGGTGCAAAAACGTGCACTTCCTTGTTCATCTCTTCTCGTGCAAGAATTGCTTCATTTAAACTTGACGCAGTCGCTCCTGCAAGATATTTTCCAATTAGAGGAAAAGTGCTCCACATGCTGTACCCTTTCAGGGCGCAGATGATTTTGACATTCGCTTCGTCTTCCACGCGTTTGAGAATTTCAAGATTGCGGATTAAGCGGTTTTCTTCGAGAACGTAACAAGGACTTGGAACTTGAGAATAATCAATCATGTTTCAAATTTACTTTTTACTAGATTTCTCTCCAAGAGAGGTTTTCTTTTGAATCGAATTTGTTGTACTCTTCTTGCTGTGTTTGGCTCTTCTTGCCTTCTTTTTGCGCAGGCTCCTACGCCCATGGTGCTTACGTCTTCATCTCAAACGGGCGCTTCTTCTTCGTCTGCAAGTCTTATCCGAGGAACGGAAGACTTGGGCAAGGCAATCGAAGCCAAGATGGATTCGATTACGGCTGTTTTGGAAGCGAACGCGAAGAACAATTCCGATAGCCTTGCCAAGGCGAAGGCGGACAGCGTGCGTTCTGCTCTCAAGGCAGGAAACTACGTGGAACGCGCTAAGTACGACAAGAGCAATTTTGATTCTTGGAAGATCGATACCGTTTACCAAAAGTCGATGAAGGAAAAAGTTGCCGGCGACTGGCGTACGCCGATTCTTTCCCACGGTCATGCCTTCCGCGATGCGGAGCTTACGTTCTTAATGAACGATACGCTTGTCGGCACGACTCGCACTTATTCGGATTCCGGACGTTACCAGATGACGGGGGAATACACCTACCGTGCCCGTTACCGCTTCCAGGACGATTCGACGATTGTGACGCGCGAAGTCTTTAAGGACCGCGGTGTTGTCCGTTGGGACTTCATTCAGTTCAAGGTGGATGGCAAAAAGTTTAACTACCATCTGAAGAAGATTGAATTCCGTGACTTGAACGATAACTGGCTGAACGCCCTGCAGGGCTTTGACAAGGTGGATCCGGAAACCTATTTGAAGGTGGAAGGCCAGAATACGAACCAGCCGAAGTCCGTTTTGCAAGTCAATGCCAAGTAATGTAACGCCTTCGACAAGGACCTGGGGGGGATTTCTCTTTTTAGGGGTTCTTGCCGTTGCGCTCTTTTGGGCGGTAATCCTTTTGGGACCGTCCTCTGTCGGTTTTACCGATGTCTTTCAGGTATTCTTTGGAAATGGCGATGTCGTGGTGAGTGATATCGTTTGGCAGATTCGTGTACCGAAAGCCTGTGCTGCCCTTCTTACGGGGATTTCTCTAGCGATTTCGGGCCTTGTACTGCAGAGCGTTTTTAAGAATCCTTTGGCGGGTCCATTTGTCCTTGGCGTGAGCTCTGGGGCAAATTTGGGCGTTGCGCTTGTGCTGCTTGCGGGATTTGGTGGAAGTTTGGGCGTTTTTCCCTGCGCGGCGTTTGGCGCGTTCGGAGTCGTGCTGCTTGTGCTTTTTGCGTCGAAGTTCGTCGCGCATTCCGTTTCGCTTTTGATCGTTGGTCTGATGCTCGGTTACTTTGTCGATGCGATCGTTTCTTTTTTGATTGCGACGAGCTCCTCGGAATCGCTTCGCGGCTTTATGACGTGGGGGCTCGGTTCCTTTTCGCGAGTCGCTTTGGACACCGTTCCGACATTCTTTTTTGTGACGCTTGTGGGTGTTCTTTTGTGCGGCTTTTCTGTGCGCTATCTGAATGCGGCGCAAGTAGGAGATTCCTTTGCGCAGTCTCTGGGGGTGAATGTGCGGGTTTCTCGCATGGCGGTCCTTTTTGGCGCAAGCCTTCTTGCGGCAGGGGCGACCGTCTGTTGTGGTCCTATCAGCTTTATCGGCCTTGCGTCTCCACATATCGCCTATGGAATTTTCAAGACGTCGAACCATCGGATCCTTTTGCCGGCGTCCGCACTGGTCGGTATGGAACTAGCCTTGATTTCTGGATTGATTCCTGGGATTCCGCTTTCGAGTGTGACGAGCTTTTTCGGTGCGCCGATTGTTTTGTGGATCTTCCTGCGGTCTAGACGGGGAGGTGAACGTGCCTAGCGTGATTCTTGAGGCAAAGACATTTTCTGCCGGTTATACGCACAAATTATTTGAGCCGGTTGATTTGAGCTTGTCCGCAGGGGAACTGGTTTCGCTTGTCGGGCCGAACGGTGTCGGCAAGAGCACGTTGCTTAAAAGTTTTTCTGGCATTCTGAAACCTCAGTCGGGAACAGTTACGTTGTGCGGAATTCCTCTGGAAGATCTTTCCATGCGAAAACGCGCCCAAATTATCGCTTCTGTTTTTACACAGGAAAGGGTGCCTTATGGAATGACGGTTCGGGAATTTGTTTCTTTGGGACGGATCCCTTATTCGGGGCTTTTTGATTCCCGTACAGCAGAAGATGAAGCGGCTATCGATGATGCCATTCGGAATATCCAGCTGGAAAAGTTTGTGGACCGGAGTGTGCTTGCTCTTTCGGATGGGGAACGCTCTCGGGTTTTTATTGCCCGTGCCATTGCCGCCCAGCCTAAAATTCTCTTGTTCGATGAACCGACCGCTTTTTTGGATGTCCCGAACATTTTGAATCTATTCCGCATATTAAAGAAAATGGCTGTGGAAAGGAACTTGGCGGTTTTGCTTTCGACACAGCATGTGGATTATGCTCTCCGCTTTTCGGATAAAATCATTGGATTTGGCGGAAACGGCTTGGTTAGAGAAGCGACTCCGCAAGAAATGACAGAATCCGGATTTTTAAGGTGGGCCTGTGTGGAATAAACTTTTGGCGGTCTTGGGCATTGGAAGCTTTTTTTGTCTGCAACTGAATGCCTGCGCCGGAAATCGGACCGAGGAAAATTCTCGCTTTGAGCCTGCCCCTCAATGTGGCGAAAAACATTTACTTTGGAAAGCTCAAAAATCGGGCGCGCCTGCTGTTTGGCTGTTGGGAAGCATCCATTTGGCGGATTCCTCTTTTTATCCTTTTGCCTCGGTAATCGATTCGGCTTTTGACGCTTCGACGCTGGTCGCTGCGGAACTCGATTTGAATGCGGAAAATACGATGCAGGAAACTGGCCAGTTGATGCTTGAAAAGGGAAGGCTCCCGAATGGAATGAATTTGGAAGACGTCTTGCCACCCGAGCTTTATGAACAGGTCGATTCGTTGGCAAAGGCTTGGGATGTTCCGTTTGAAATATTCAAGCCGTTCCGCCCGTGGATGGTAGCCGTGTCGCTTTCTGCGTTAGCCATTGAACGGACGGGACTTTCGGGAGAATTTGGCATTGATATGGAATTGCTTGCTCGCGCGGAAGATCAGCAAAAGAAAATCGTGGCTTTAGAATCTCCTCAGGACCAGGTAAATGTTTTTTCGAACGCAGATGATTCCCTGGGTGTTCAGTATTTGAAAAATACGCTCGAAGAAATTGCCGTAGCGGATTCTTTTATTATGCAAATCGCAAAGGCTTGGAAGTGCGGCGATGCAAAGCAGATGCGAACGCTTTTAGAATCCGATCTTTCGGAAGATGTTTACGAAGAAGAGCTTTATACCAAGCGTAATATCCGGATGGCAGAAAGCATCGATTCTCTTTCGAATTTGGGTGAAAAAGTTTTTGTGGTCATCGGGTCGGCGCACTTAGTCGGTAAGGATGACAACGTTTTGAAGCTGCTGGAAAAACGCGGCTATGCACTCGAGCAGTGGTAAACTACTTGATTTTGGGTAATGTCTTGAGGTCAAGCCCGACGCGGGACGCTCTTGCGTAAAGGGCTGGACGTTGCATGCCAAAACTTTCGGCGGTCTTTTTGATGGACCCCTTGTTTTCGCGAATTTTTGCAATGATAAATTCACGCTCTTCTTGCTTTTGCAATTCTTGAAATTCGCTGTAGCGGATTCCTTCCCAATGGTGAGACGGAATGAGAGGAGCGCTTTTTTGATTTTCTTTGGCGGGGAAAATGTTTTCTATGGAAAGTTCATTTCCGTTCATCAGCACGATGGCGCGGTGAATGGCATTTTCCAGTTCTCGGATATTTCCTGGCCAGTCATAACGGATGAGCGCCTGCATGGTCTCTTCCGAAATTTTCGGTTTTGCGTCCGGGTATAAAGCGAATTCCTGAATAAAATGCTCCACAAGCTCGGGAATGTCTTCTTTGCGTTCTCGCAGAGTGGGAACATAAATCGGAATCACGTTTAAGCGGTAAAAAAGGTCCTTGCGGAAAGTTCCGTTCTCGGCTTCTTTTTGAAGATCGTGGTTGGTTGCCGCAACAATTTGGACTTTGACCTTTTTGGTTTCGCTGGAGCCGACGGGGCGAATTTCGCCTTCTTGCAAGGCTCTTAAAAGCTTCGCCTGCATGGGCAGGGGAATGTCGCCGACTTCATCCAGGTACAGGACGCCGCCACTTGCGACTTCGAAAAGGCCCTTGCGTTCGGTAATCGCGCCTGTAAACGCTCCGCGCGCATGGCCGAAAAGTTCGCTTTCGAAAAGGCTTTCGCTGATGGCGCTACAGTTCACCGAAATCAGATGATTCGAAACGGATGCAATCGCTTTGGCCACAAGTTCTTTGCCAACGCCGGATTCACCTTGAATCAGAACGGTTGCTCCTTTACTGCGGATTGCTTTGAAGATGGAATTGTAAAGGTTTTTGACTTGGGAACTGTGGCCCACGATTTTCTTGAGGGCGGCATTGATATGGGAAAGAAGGTCCGATTGCTGCTTGAGCATCGAAACTTCTGTCATGAATCGGAGCCGGAGAGCGTCCCGCGTTAAAAGCGTATTGAAAAGTTCGCTGCGGGATTTGCTGATATTGGAAATTTGAATTCCAAATCCTAAAAAACGGGCTGCGGGAGAAATGTCTCGCAGCTCATGGAGTAGGCTGTCCGAAAATTCGCGGTCTAAATTGACCACGGTAATTTCCGGAGAAAAACGGCGGAATTCTTCCACCGCTCTTTCGGATTCGGAACAAAGGCGTGTCTCGTAGCCTTGAACGCTCGAAAGTACATCTTCGAGAAAAGAGATGCTTTCGTTTTCTTCGGAAAGAAAGAGAATTCGCGTTTTGGCCATGAGAACCGGGATTTACTTGCCGAGTGCTTGGGAACGGAGCGTTGCGGCTTCGACCGTATGCATCAGGGTGCCTCGGAAACCGGCGTCTTCCAAAACCTGGACGCCTGCGATCGTCGTGCCCGCCGGGGAAGATACCATCGCGGATAGTTCTCCTGTATCCTTGCCGGATTTTTTGAGAAGTTCCACGCTGCCTTCAATCGTGGCAAGAGTCAGTTGCATGGCGACTGGACGGGTAAGGCCCATCTTAACGCCACCGCGGACAAGGCCTTCGATGAATTCGAAGACATAAGCCGGAGCGCTACCCGAAAGACCCGTCACCGCGTCGATCAGGTTTTCGCCGACCGTTACGGTCACGCCGACGGTCGAAAGCAAGGTCTTTGCCGTTTCCAGAGATTCCGCAGAAACACCGTCCGTTGCAATGGCGATTGCGCCCTTGCCGACGGTCAGCGGAAGGTTCGGCATCACGCGCACAACGTCACCGTGTTCAAAATCGAGGGCGTCGATAATCTTTGCACGGGAGACTCCTGCCATGATCGAAATGATTTCCGGCTTGGATGTTACTTTGCCCTTGGCGCTTGCGCTCCATTCTCCGGCGACAGCCTTAAAAACCTGTGGCTTCACGCAAAGGAAAACGACGTTCGCATCGTTGGCCATTTTGCCGAAATCGGCATAGCGAACTGCGCCGAGTTCTTCGACAGGCTTGGCCGTTTTTTCGAACGGTTCGTAAAAAAGGATGTCCTTAGGATTGTAGCCGGAGTTGAGGAGGCCACGGAGAATGGCTCCGCCCATATTACCTGCACCAGCAAAAGCGATTTTCTGAGACATGTTTTGACTCCTAGCCATTCATCGAGGCTAAAAATTCTTCATTGTTCTTTGTCTTTTTAAGCTTGTCACGCATGAATTCCATGATTTCCACAGAAGTCTGTTCCTGGAGGAATTTGCGCAAAATCCAGACGCGGCGAAGGGTATCGTCGTCGAGAAGAAGTTCTTCTTTGCGAGTTCCGGACTTGAAAATGTCGATGGCCGGCCAAATGCGCTTTTCTGCAATGCGTCGGTCAAGAACGAGTTCCATGTTACCGGTACCCTTGAATTCTTCAAAGATGACTTCGTCCATACGGCTGCCGGTTTCGATCAAGGCAGTGCCGATGATGGTGAGAGAACCGCCGTTTTCGATCTTTCGGGCTGCACCAAAGAAACGCTTGGGGCGCTGCATGGCGAGAGCGTCCACACCGCCGGAAAGAATCTTGCCGGAATGCGGGATCACTACGTTATTTGCTCGGGCAAAACGGGTAATGGAATCGAGAAGGATCACGACATCGTTACCGTATTCGACAAGGCGCTTGGCCTTTTCGAGAAGGATGTCGGCAACTTGAGTGTGATGTTCTGGCGGTTCGTCAAACGTCGAAGCGATGACTTCGCCCTTCACGTGGCGACGCATGTCGGTCACTTCTTCCGGACGTTCATCGATCAGAAGCACAAAGAGCTTGACTTCCGGATGGTTCTTGGCGATGGCGCCTGCGATATTTTGCAGAAGGACCGTTTTACCGGTACGCGGCGGGGCGAGCAAAATACTGCGCTGTCCCTTACCGATCGGGGAGAA
>DGSB01000043.1 GCA_002390045.1 Fibrobacter sp. UBA4373 | reverse complement strand
TCATCAAGTAAGGAATAACAATGGCTGGTGAACGCATTCGTATTTGCTTGAAGTCGTTCGATCATCGTATGATTGATCGTTCCGCTCAAGACATCGTAAATACGGCAAAGAACACGGGAGCCCGCATCGCGGGTCCGATCCCTCTCCCGACCAAGATTCAGAAGTACACGGTTCTTCGCTCTCCGCACGTCGATAAGGCGTCCCGTGAACAGTTCGAATCTCGTACCCACAAACGCTTGATTGACATTCTGGACGCTACTCCGCAGACCGTTGATTCCCTGATGAAGTTGGAATTGCCGGCAGGTGTCGAAGTCGAAATTAAGGTGTAATACAAATGAACGGTATTCTCGCAAAAAAATTGGGAATGACCCAGGTGTTCACGGAACAGGGCGAATGCGTTCCTGTAACGGTTCTCGAAGCCGGTCCGTGCGTGGTCGTTTGCCACAAGACTGAAGAAAAAGATGGCTATACCGCGATTCAGGTCGGTTTTGGCCTCGTCAAGGAAAGTCGCGCTGATAAGGCTACGATCGGTCACTTCAAGAAGGCTAACCTCGATGTCCGTGGTTACCTCGCAGAATTCGATGTGGAAAACCTCGAAGACTGGCCGATTGGTAAGGAATTCGGTGCTGCTGATTTCGCAGACGCTAAGCTCGTTGACGTCTCTGGTATTTCCAAGGGTCACGGCTTCTCCGGTACTGTGAAGCGTCATGGCTTCCATACGGGTCCGCGTGGTCACGGTACTCACAACATTCGTGAACCGGGTGGCCTTTCTGCTCACTCCTATCCGGGTCGTGTTTTCCCGGGTAAGAAGATGGCTGGTCAGTATGGTAACAAGAAGGTCACTGTCAAGCACCTCCAGGTTGTTAAGGTTGACGGTGAACGCAATTTGATCTTTGTTCGCGGTGCTGTTCCGGGCCCGAAGAATGGAGTCATCGTGGTGAGGAAAGGCTAATGGCAAAGGCAAAGCTCTACGCCGCTAGCGGCGAATTTAAGAACGAAATCGATCTCCCAGCGGTTTTCGATACTGAGGTTAACAAGGTTTGCATTTACTTGCATATCAAGGCAATCCTCAACAACCGTCGTCAGGGCACTGCTCAGACCAAGACTCGCTCTCAGGTCAGCGGTGGTACGACAAAGCCGTGGAAGCAGAAGGGTACCGGTCGCGCTCGCGCTGGTCAGAACACTTCCGCAGTTTGGGTTCGTGGTAACAAGGCTCATGGTCCGAAGTCCCACGACTACTTCGAAAAGGTGAACAAGAAGGTGAAGCGTCTCGCTTTCCACTCTGCCCTTTCCGATAAGGCTCAGGAAGGCAAGATCCTCGTGTTCGAAAGCCTCTCTTTCGAAACTCCGAAGACCAAGGACTTCCTCTCTGTGGTTAAGAAGGCTGGCCTCGAACAGCGCAACGCGCTCTTCCTCGTCGGCTCGAACGATAAGAATCTCCGTCTCTCCTCTGCCAACGTTCCTTGGGTTCGTACGGCTCGCGTGCAGGACGTGAACACTTATGATCTCGTTCGTGCAAACAATATCGCGATCTCCCAGGAAGCTCTGGGTGAACTCACTGGAGGTTCCAGATGAAAGAACTCCACGAAATTCTGAAAGAACCGCACATCACTGAAAGTTCTTCCAAGAATATGGTTAACCCGCGCACGGGTGTCCATCAGTATGTTTTCAAGGTCGGTCTTGATGCTACCAAGCAGGAAATCAAGAACGCTATCGAATCCCGCTTTGGCGTGAAGGTCGATTCCGTGAATACCTTGATCAACCGTGGCAAGATGAAACGTGTACGCATGGCTGTAGGCAAGAAGTCCAACTGGAAGAAGGCTTACATCACATTGAAGGCTGGCAACAAGATTGCCGAGTTTGAAGGAGTGTAACTATGGGTCTGAAAAGCTATAGACCTCTTACCCCGACTCTGCGTTACAAGCAGCTGAACGATAAGAAGGAAATCACTGCTGACAAGCCGTACAAGCCTCTTACCGTTGGCAAGAAGCGCAGCTCTGGCCGTAGCAACGTGGGTGAAATCACCTCTCGTCGCCGCGGTGGTGGCCACAAGAAGGCTTACCGTATTATTGACTTCAAGCGTAATCGCGCTGGCATTCCGTGCACAGTCGAAACGATTGAATACGATCCGAACCGTTCTGCTCGCATCGCTCTCGTGAAGTACGCAGACGGCAAGCGTCAGTACATCATTGCTCCGGCTGGCATCAAGGTCGGTGACGTTCTTAACTCCGGTGTCGGTGCTGAATACCGCGTCGGTAATGCTCTTCCGCTGAAGGACATTCCGCTCAACGCAACGATTCACAACGTCGAAATGATTCCGGGCAAGGGCGCTCAGATTGCTCGATCCGCCGGTGCTGGTGCGGAACTGATTGCTAAGGATGGCAAGCTCTGCCAGGTCCGTCTCCCGAGTGGCGAAATCCGCTACATCCCGGAAGATGCTCTCGCAACAGTGGGTCAGGTTTCCAACATCGATCACATGAATGAATCTTCGGGTTCTGCAGGTCGTTCCCGCTGGCTCGGTATTCGTCCGTCCGTCCGTGGTGTCGTGATGAACCCGGTCGACCACCCGCTCGGTGGTGGTGAAGGTCGAACCTCCGGTGGTCGTCACCCGGTTTCTCCGTGGGGCAAGCCGGCCAAGGGTAAGAAAACTCGTAACAACAAGCGTACTGACCACTACATCGTGCGTCGTCGCCAGAAGAAGAGGGCATAAGCTATGTCGAGATCCCTTAAGAAAGGTGCTTTCGTGGATTCCCACGTTTTGGTTAAGACCAAGGCGATGAACAGCTCCGACAAGAAGCAGCCCATCAAGACCTGGTCCCGTCGTTCTACCATCATTCCTGACATGGTCGGTTTGACTTTCGCTGTGTACAACGGCAAGCAGTTCATTCCGGTTTATGTTACGGAAAACATGGTTGGTCACAAGCTCGGTGAATTCTCTCCGACCCGTACCTTCCGCGGTCACCGTAAGGTTGAAACTGCAGGAGGAGCCAAGTAATGAAAGCTACAGCAAAAGTAAAGAATATCCGCTACGGTGTGCTCAAGCTCCGTTTGGTTGCGGATTTGGTTCGTGGCAAGTCTGTTGATCAGGCTTTCGCAATTCTCTCCGTTCTTCGCAACAAGAAGAAGGGTGCTCCGATCGTCGAAAACGCTTTGAAGTCTGCTGTTGCAAACTTCAAGCAGAAGGCTCCGGGTGCCGTCACTACGGAAGAACTCAAGATCGATTCCATCTATGCTGATGGTGCTACGATTATGAAGCGTATGCGTCCGCGTTCCCATGGTAGCGCAGACCGTATCGCTAAGCCTTTGTCCCACTTGACCGTCGTTGTTGCTGACAACGCTGATAAGGAGTAAACTATGGGTCAGAAATCTCATCCGTATGGTCTTCGTCTCGGCGTCATCGACGACTGGCAGTCCAAGTGGTATGCCGAAAGCGATAAGTTCGCAGACTTCCTTTATGAAGACATCGTCCTTCGTCGCTACTTGATGAAGCGCTTCGAACATGCCTCTCTTGCTAAGGTTGGCATCGAACGCACCGTCAAAAAGGTGAATGTGAACCTCTTCACCGCCCGTCCGGGTGTCGTGATTGGTAAAAAGGGCGAAGAATTGGAACGTTTGAAGAGCGAACTCCAATATCTTACCGGCAAAGAAATCTATATTAGCGTCCACGAAATCAAGCGTCCGGAAGCTGATGCGAAACTCGTTGCCGAAAACATTGCTCGTCAACTTGAAAAGCGTGTTTCCTTCCGTCGCGCGATGAAGCGTGCGATGCAGAGCGCAATGCGCATGGGCGTCGAAGGCGTGAAGATTCAGTGCGGTGGCCGTCTCGGTGGTGCTGAAATCGCTCGCGTTGAAAAGTATGCTGAAGGTCGCGTACCTCTGCACACCCTTCGTGCTGACATCGATTATGCAACTGCTACCGCTAAGACCGTTTACGGTTCTGTCGGTATCAAGGTCTGGATCATGCACGGCGAAAAAATTGGTAAGGACGTCTTTTCGTCTGAACCGAAGAGAGAGAAGTAATTATGCTGAGTCCTAAAAGAACTAAGTTCCGCAAAGAACAGAAACGTCGCATGAAGGGACGCGCCACTAGCGGTGACACCCTTGCTTTCGGCGTGTACGGTATGCAGGCTCTTGAAAAGTGCTGGATCACTGCACGTCAGATCGAAGCCGCTCGTATTACGATGACTCGTACCATCAAGCGTGGTGGTCACGTCTGGATCCGCATCTTCCCGAGCAAGCCGGTCACTCGTCACCCTGCCGAAGCCCGTATGGGTAAGGGTAAGGGCGCAGTTGAATTCTGGGCAGCAGTGGTTCTCCCGGGCCGCATCATGTTCGAAATGGACGGCGTTGATCGCGATCTCGCTTTCAAGGCTCTCCGTGATGCTGCACAGAAGTTGCCGATCAAAGTTAAAATCGTGGAGGCTTCGGAAATCTAATGAAAGCACGCGAACTCAAAGAATTGAGCACCGAACAGCTTAAGGAAAAGCTCTCCCAGCTCAACCTCGACTTGTTCAACAACCGGTTCTCTGCTAAGACTGGCAACAGTGTAGAGAAGCCTGTGACGGCACGCGCTATCCGTAAGGACATCGCACGCGTCAAGACCATTCTTACCGAAAGGGCCAAGGCTTAAGCCGGCAGGAGCAAAAAATGGATAGAAACTCTCGTAAAGTGAGACAGGGTGTCGTTTCGTCTAGCGCTATGGACAAGACGATCACGGTTGTGGTTGAAGACCGCAAGCGTCACCCGATTTACAACAAGATCATGAAATCCACGTCTAAGTTCAAGGCTCATGACGAAAAGAATGAAGCCGAAGTGGGCGATACCGTGGAAATTATGGAAACCCGTCCCCTTTCCGCAACGAAGCGCTGGCGCTTGGTTCGAATTGTGGCTAAGAAGAAGTAATCCTTCTGGAGTAAGGCGAATAATATGATTCAAGAAGAAACAAGACTGGTCGTGGCCGATAACAGCGGTGCGAAGGAAGTCGCCTGCATCCGAGTTTTGGGTGGATCTAACCGACGCTATGCAAGCATCGGTGACGTCATCAAGGTAGCTGTCAAGGACGCTATCCCCCAGAGCAAGGTGAAGAAAGGCTCTGTCGCAGATGCTGTCGTGGTCCGTACACGCAAGGAAATCAGTCGCAAGGACGGATCTCTCATCCGTTTCTCCGACAACGCTGTCGTCCTCATTACGAAAGACGGCGAACCCCGTGGAACCCGTATCTTTGGACCTGTGGCTCGCGAACTTCGTGACCACAATTTCACAAAGATTATCTCTCTCGCACCCGAGGTGCTCTAATGTCTAACATCAAGAAGAACGATAACGTGAAGGTTATCTCCGGCTCCTATAAGGGAAAGACCGGTGCCGTGCTCAGCGTGGATCCGCAGAAGGGTCGCGTGATTGTTGCTGGCGTGAACGTTCACAAGCGTCATGAAAAGCCGAGCCAGACCAATCAGACTGGTGGCATCGTTGAAAAGGAACTCCCGATTGACATCTCTAACGTGATGCTTCTCGAAGGTTCCACTCCGGTTCGTACTCGTCGTGTCCGTGAAGCGGACAAGAAGAGCGTTCGCGTGAGCGTCAAGTCCGGAAAGGCTCTGTGAGGTCGTAACTATGAGCACAATGAAGAAAGATGTTTACGAAAAGACCGTAGTTCCGGCTCTCCAGGAAAAGTTCGGTTATAAGAACGTGATGCAGATTCCGCGTCTGCAGAAGATCGTTATCAACATGGGTGTTGGCGCTGCTGCTTCCAACCGTAAGGTCTTGGATGAAGCTCTTGACACTCTCGCTGCGATCACCGGTCAAAAGCCGGTTGTGACGAAGGCTCGCAAGGCAATTTCCAACTTCAAGCTCCGCGAAGGTCTTGGAATTGGTGCTAAGGTGACCCTCCACGGCGAAAACATGTGGGATTTCCTCTATCGCTTTATCAACATTTCCTTGCCGCGCGTGCGTGACTTCCGTGGTCTTCCGCGTCGTGGTTTCGATGGCAGCGGTAACTACACGCTCGGCATCAAGGAACAGTCGATCTTTGTGGAAATCGATATTGACAAAATCTCTACGACTCTCGGTATGGACATTTCTTTCGTGACCTCCGCTAAAACGGATGACGAAGGACGTGCTCTGCTCGAAGGTCTTGGTCTCCCCTTCAGGAAGTAAGGTATACCATGGCAAGCAGAAGAATGATTGAAAAGTGCAAGCGCACCCCGAAATACACGGTTCGTGGGTATCATCGCTGCAAGCGTTGCGGTAGACCGCACGCTTATATGCGTCGCTTCGGTTTGTGCCGTATTTGCTTCCGCGAAATGGCACTCGCCGGTGAAATTCCGGGTATCACCAAATCTTCCTGGTAAGGAGCATTAACAAATGGCAACAGATACTATCGCCGATATGCTCACTCGCATCCGCAATGCCGTCGCGGCAAAAGCGCCTGTGGTGGACATCCCTGCCAGCAACCAGAAGCGTGAAATCGCTCGCGTTCTGCAGGAAAAAGGTTTCATTAAGAAGTTCGTCGTCGTTGAAGATGGCAAGCAGGGAATTCTCAAGATTCTCCTCCGCTACACGAACGGCGTTCCGGCAATCCAGGGCATCCAGCGCGTTAGCCGCTCGGGTCTTCGTATCTACAGCGATGTAGCGAAGCTTCCGCGCGTTCGCAACGGTCTTGGCTATGCTATTATCTCCACTTCCAAAGGTGTGATGACTGACCACGAAGCTCGCAAGGAAAATGTGGGCGGCGAAGTCATCGCAAAGGTCTGGTGAGGTAGAAGATGTCTCGTATCGGAAAAGCTATCATTCATATCCCTGCAGGCGTTAAGATTGCAGTGGATGGACAGAACATCCAGGTCGAAGGCAAGCTTGGCAAACTCTCTACCAAGGTGCACGACCTCATCAAGATCAATCTCGACGGCGACAAGCTTTCTTTCGAACGTCCGGATGATTTGAAGTTCACTCGCGCTATTCACGGCACGACCCGCGCTCTCGTTGCGAACATGGTCGAAGGCGTTTCCAAGGGTTTCGAAAAGAACCTTGAAATCGTCGGTGTCGGTTATCGTGTTGAACAGAAGGGCAAGGATTTGAACCTTGTTCTCGGCTTCTCTCACCCGGTCATCTACAAGGCTCCGGAAGGAATCACCTTGAAGGCTGTTGATCCGCTCAAGATCAGCGTCACGGGTATTGATAAGCAGAAAGTTGGTCAGGTTGCAGCAGAAATTCGCAAGTACCGTCGTCCGGAACCGTATAAGGGCAAGGGCGTTAAGTATGTTGGCGAATACGTCCGCCGCAAGCAGGGCAAGAAGACAGGTAAATAAGGTAACGTTATGGCTGTTATTGCAAAGAAAAGACTTGAGTCCAGAATTGCGCGTCATGCACGTGTTCGCAAGACCGTCAACGGTACCCCCGAACGTCCGCGTCTTGCTGTCCGTCGTACGCTTTCTAACATGATCGCTCAGATCATTGACGACGTTTCTCACAAGTCCTTGGTCCAGGTTTCTACCTCTTCTAAGGATTTCCAGGCTAAGTTCGGTGAACTCACCAAGACCGAACAGAGCAAGAAACTCGGTAATCTCATCGCTGATGAAGCGAAGGCTAAGGGCATCTCTGCTGTTGTCTTCGATCGTGGCGGTTACATTTATCACGGTCGCGTTCAGGCTCTCGCAGAGGGAGCTCGTGAAGGCGGACTCCAATTCTAAGAGGTACACTTTGGAACGCGAAGCTCAAGTTTCTGAATTTGAAGACAGAGTTGTGCACATCAATCGCTGTGCCAAGACCGTGAAGGGCGGACGTCGTATGTCCTTCAGTGCTCTCGTTGTCGTTGGCAACAAGAAGGGCAAGATTGGTGTTGGCCTCGGCAAGGCTAAGGAAGTTTCCGAAGCTATCCGTAAGGGTACCGAAGCGGCTCAGCGCAACCTCATCGAAGTGAACGTTCAAGACGGAACCATTCCGCACGATGTCGAAATCAAGTACGGTGCAACTCGCATCCGCTTGATCCCGGCTGCTCCGGGTACTGGCGTTATCGCCGGTGCTGCTGCTCGTGCAGTTTTGGAACTCGCTGGCGTCCACAACATTCTTACCAAGATCTATGGTTCTTCCAATCCGAGCACCGTGGTGCAGGCTTGCATCGAAGGTCTCACTTCTCAGAAGAACAAAAATGACTACGCTGCATTGCGCGGTCAGAACGCCTGAGGTCTAAGAAATGAAAAAAGTGAGAATTACCCAAGTTAAGGGAACGATCCACACCCAGCCGAAGCACAAAGCTAACATCGCTGCTCTCGGTCTTCATGGTATTGGAACCTCTAACGAAGTTACATTGACTCCGGCCATCCAGGGCATGATCAATGCAGTTCGTTTCTTGATCAAGGTCGAGGAGATTTAATCATGCAACTCAATAGTATCAATCCTGCCAAGAGCGCTCTGACGAAGGGTCGTAAGCGTATTGGTCGCGGTCCGGGCTCCGGTTGGGGTACGACTGGCGGTCGTGGTCAGAAGGGTGCTGGTGCTCGTAAGAGTGCTAAGGCCGGTCGTGTTGCTTTTGAAGGCGGCCAGATGCCGATGCATCGCCGCATTCCGAAGCGCGGCTTCAAGACCCAGTTTGCTCGTGATACGCAGATCGTGAACCTCAAGGCTATCGAAAACTCCGGCGTTGTCGAATTCGACGCAAAGGTTCTTTTCGACCAGGGTCTCGTTCGCAGCGTCAAGAAGCCGATCAAGGTTCTTGGCTACGGCACGATTTCTAAGGCTGTCACGCTCAAAGTCAACGCTATCAGCGAAAAGGCCAAGGCGGCTGTTGAAGCTGCTGGCGGCAAAGTTGAGATCGTCTAATAATGGAAGCTCTGAAGAAAGCTATTGACGGATTCGTCAACGCCTTCAAGATGGAAGACCTGAGGAAGAGAATTCTCTTTACCTTGGGGATTCTTATCGTGTATCGCATCGGATCGCACATTACTATCCCAGGTGTGGATGCCACGGTTTTGGCTGAATACTTCCGCAACAGTAACAACATGTTCGGTTTGTATGACTCCTTCACCGGTGGTGCTTTCGCAAAGGCGACGGTTTTTGCCTTGGGCATTATGCCGTACATCAGCGCAAGCATTATCATTCAGCTGATGGGTTCGGTGATTCCTGCGATTCAAATGCTTCAGAAAGAAGGCCAAGAAGGTCGCGCGAAGCTTAACCAGTATACGCGCTACTTCACGGTTCTCCTCGGTGCTCTTCAGGGCTGGGGTGTGGCCGTTTGGCTTTCTAGCTTGAAAATTTCCACCGCAACCGGTACGGGTATTTCTGTGCTTACGGACGGTTTCCAGTCCGGACTTGGAAATATCGGCTTCCGGTTACTTGCTACGCTTACCTTCACCACGGGAACTATCTTTGTAATGTATCTCGGTGAGAGAATCACTGCAAAGGGTGTTGGTAACGGAATCTCCCTGATAATCTTCGCCGGTATTGTAGGCGGACTTCCGAGAGCATTCTTCCGCGAACTCGAAATGTTTACCGAAGGCATTCAGCCGCTTCTCGTCGAGATCTTCATCTTGGCAGTGGTTGTGGCTATCATCGGTTTCATTGTGTTTGTGGAACAAGCTGTTCGTCGTATTCCGCTTCAGAGCCCGCGCAGAGTGGTCGGACGCAAGGTGATGGGTGGCCAGGCTAGTTATTTGCCGTTCAAGGTGAATACGGCTGGTGTCATTCCGGTTATCTTCGCCTCTTCCATTATGTTCGTGCCCGCGATTATCGCTTCGTGGATGCCAAACGTGAGCTGGGCTCAGTCCTTTGCTGGCGTCTTCATTCCTGGCCATCTCACGTACAGTGTGATTTTCGCCGTGCTGATTATCTTTTTTACTTACTTCTATACGGCTATCCAATACAACCCCACAGATATTGCGGATAACCTCAAGAAGTCGGGTGGTTTTATTCCGGGCATTCGTCCGGGAAAGAAGACCGCTGAGTATATTGACCACATTTTGACCCGCATTTCGCTCCCGGGATCCATTTTCCTGGCTGTAATTAGCGTTGGTCCGCTTCATTTGAAAGACGCTTTGAATATGTCTTTCTATATTGGTGGTACCTCGGTCTTGATCGTGGTCGGTGTTGCGCTGGATACGCTTCGTCAACTCGAAGCCCATCTCAATACCAATAACTACGCAGGTTTCCTTAAGCATGGCCGCATTCGCGGCAGGATGGCGTCCTAGTGGCTAAAGAAGAAGGCATTCAAGTAGAAGGCGTTGTGTTAGAAGCTCTTCCAAACGCGTTCTTCCGTGTTGGCCTTGAAAATGGTCACGAAATCCTCGCTCATGTTTCTGGAAAAATGCGCCGGCATTTTATCCGCATCTTGCCGGATGACAAAGTGTTGGTCGAAATTTCCCCGTACGACTTGTCTCGGGGAAGGATCACCTACCGTTACAAGTAATAGGGACAAAAAAGGTTAGAACCTATGAAAATCAAAGCCTCCATCAAACCTAGATGTGAAAACTGCAAGATCGTTCGTCGCAAGGGCGTTCTTCGCGTCATCTGTTCTAAGAATCCCCGTCACAAGCAGAGACAGGGTTAGGAGATTTTATGGCACGTATTGCTGGTGTCGACTTGCCGAGAAACAAGACCGTCGAGTATGGTCTTACGGCTATCTACGGAGTCGGTCTTTTCACCTCTCGTAAGATTTGTGCTCAGTTGGGCATCGATCTCAAGAAAAAGTGCGATGACTTGACAGAAGAAGAACAAGGTAAGATTCGTCACGTACTCGAAGACGAATATTCTGTGGAAGGTCAGCTTCGCGCAGAAACAACCTTGAACATCAAGCGTCTTCAAGATATCGGATGCTATCGCGGTTCCCGTCATTTGAAGCATTTGCCGGCCCGTGGTCAGCGTACCCGTACAAACGCTCGCACTCGCAAGGGTCCGAAGAAGACCGTTGCTAACAAGAAGAAGTAAGGAGACGATCCGTGGCAGACGAAGAAGTTAAAGAAACCGTTCCGGCCGCTGCAGAAGCTGCTGCTTCCGCCGAAGAAAAGGTTAAGAAAGGTAAGAAGCGTGTTGACGTGCAGGGCATTGCCTGCGTTAACGCATCCTTCAACAACACTATCGTGTCGATCACTGACGCTCGTGGCAACGTTGTTGCTTGGGGTTCTCCGGGAAACTCCGGTTTCAAGGGCTCCCGCAAGAGCACTCCGTTCGCAGCTCAGCTCGCTGCTGAAGCCGCTGCTCACAAGGCATACGACCTCGGCATTCGCAAGGTTGATGTCCGCGTGAAGGGCGCAGGTGGTGGACGTGAATCCGCCGTTCGCGCAATCAAGAACGCTGGCATCGAAGTGCTGACGATTCGCGACGTGACCGGTGTTCCGCACAACGGATGCCGTCCTAAGAAGAAGAGAAGAGTTTAATCTCAACAGGGGAAAACGCCAATGATGTGGAAATCTCTCCAAATGCCACGCAGTTTCCAGAAAGTGGAAACCCGCGAAGACGGACGTTACGCCAAGTTTGTCGTGGAAGCCCTGGAACGCGGTTGGGGTATTACCATCGGTAATGCTCTTCGCCGTACGCTCCTTTCCTCGCTGCAAGGTGCGGCTATCGTCTCCGTGAAAATCGCTGGAGTCGAGAAGGAATTCTCGTCCATTCCGGGAGTGAAGGAAGATGTCACGGATATCATCCTGAACTTGAAGAGCATTCGCGTTAAGCTGCTCTCCGATCACGACGAAACGCTCCGCTTGGATATGTCTGGTGACGGTGAAATCACCGCTGCAAACATCGAGGAGAATCCCAACGTGGTGATCCTTACCCCGGATGTCCATATTGCGACGCTCTCCGGAAATGCTTCTTTGAGCATGGAGCTCAAGGTCTCTTCCGGACGCGGCTATGTGGTTGCAGACGAGTTGAAGAACCCGGACGCCCCGATCGGTGAAATTGCCATGGATGCTAACTTCAACCCGGTGTTGAAGGTGGCTATGCATGTTAGCGACACTCGCGTGGGTCAGAAGACGGACTACAACCGTTTGGAATTGGAAATCACGACTGATGGTTCCATTGATCCTGAAGACGCTCTTGCTTATGCAGCAAAGCTCCTCGTGGACCACTTGGAAGCCTTCATCAACTTCGAAGGCGATCTCGAATCTCCGGAAGAATTGGTGCAGGACGAAGAACGTCAGCGTATTGCCAGCCGCCTCCGTATGCGCGTGGACGAACTCGAACTCTCCGTTCGTTCCAGCAACTGCCTCCGTATGGCCAACATCCATACGATTGCAGAACTTGTTCGCAATAAGGAACAGGACATGCTGAAATACAAGAACTTCGGTCGGAAGTCCTTGGTTGAACTTAACGAGGTATTGACGTCGATGGGCTTAAGCTTCGGCATGAACGTCGATGAATACTTGAAGGATTAAGAAAAATGAGACACGGTGTAAAGAACAAGAAACTCGGTGTGAACGCACAACATAAGCGTGCCATCCTCCGTAGCCTCGCGACTTCCATCCTCGAAAAAGGCCTGGAAGAGGATCAGCTCAACCGCTCTGTGCGCACGACTCTCCTCAAGGCTCGCCTTGTCCGCGGTGTTGTGGATCGCTTGGTGACCTATGCAAAGAAGGGTGACCTCTCCGCTCGTCGTGAAGCTGCTCGTATCGTTCGTGACCCGAAGGTCCTCCAGGGACTCTTCGACGTGATTGGCCCGCGCTATAAGGACCGCAATGGCGGTTACACTCGCGTGCTGAAGCTCGGTCCGAACCGCGCTGGTGACGCTGCTGAAATGGCTTTGGTTTCTCTCGTTGAAGACGAAATCAAGGCTAAGAAGGCTCCGAAGGCTGACGCTCCGGCTGCTGATGCAAAGCCGATTGACATGGTCAAGGGCGCTGCTAAGGAAGCGGAAAAGTAAATCGTTCCAGATTTCGAAAGACCCGGCTTTAACGAGCCGGGTTTTTTGTATTTTATGACAACTATCGTGGTCCATGGATTTCCGTTTGGAATAGTTTATGCGTTTTTTTAAAATTTTCTTTTTTTGGCTGGCGACTCTATGCGGCGTGACGTCCGTGTTTGCGGCAGACTTGAGCTCATTCCAGTCTTTGTCCACATCGAATGCTCCGACTTCGGTTGCCCGTAATACGGTAACCATGCAGCCAAGCTATAGCGAAGGCGTTGTGGATTCTTCTTATACGCTTGGGCCGGGAGATTACCTGGATATTACCCTGGAAAGCACTTACCTTTCGGTGAAGGTTTATCCGGATGGAAATATTATCATCGAAGAATGCGGGTCATTGAATGTCAATGGTAAGACTCTTGCGGAAGTGCGAAAGGAAATTCGTGAGCTGGTTTCCAAGCGATACAATCCTGAGTATTGCTTTGTTCAGCTGGCGCAGCTGAAAAAAATCATTGTGAATGTGATGGGGGCTGTTTCGCAAGTGGGACAGGTTCTTGTGGAACCTCAGACTCGCTTGAGCCGTTTGTTGCAAATGGTCGGCGGAATTTTGCCGGCGGGTCGAGACGAAGACGTTCAAATTATCCGCGGGAATGACACGATTCATGTGGATTATTTGAAGGTCATCAATGAAGGCGATTTTGCAAATGACTTGATTATGAAACAAGGGGATCAGGTCTATGTGCCGTTTTCGAATTTAAAAGATGCCGTGACCATCATTCTTTCGAACTATCGTTCCGCCATTCCGTATAAGGAAGGGGAAACGGTTGCCTATTATTTTGAAAGGGCTGGCGGAACGCGTATTCCGAACATCGGCTATCAGTCGGTGTCGATCCGAGAAAAGGATGGAAAGACGACGTCGCTTCCGCTTTTGGATGCGGAAAAAACGGTTGTTCCTGCAGGCGCGGAAGTCGAATATACGATGAAATCTTTGATTGTGTATGTCGGTGGTGCCGTGGCTGGTGTTGGACGTCAACAGTATAATCCTGCATGGCACGCTCTGGATTATATTGCCGCAGCGGGCGTGACGACGATTTCGGGATCCTTTGACCAGGTCAAGGTTATCCGAGGTGATCGCGAAACGATCTACGTGAATGCGACGGGCGATCCGATTTTGCCGGGTGACTATATCGAAATTCCGAAGAGCAATTATGAACGGTTTAAGGATTTCACGTTGTTTATGTCGTCCCTTTTGACTGTTCTCGCTTCGGCTTTGACCATCTATGTCTATTACAACAAGTAAAACTTCTATGCACTCTGAAACTCCAGGTTTAACCGAAACTCTTTTTCGTCTGATCAACAATGACCTGAAACATTTCAAGCTTTGCTGTGCCTTAGTTTTGATTCCGACGATTGCCGTGTTTATCCTTGTGATGTGGGTGATAAAACCGACTTATGCGGCAAAAGCGGTGGTAACGCCTCCGCCCGATAATTCTTCCATGGGTGCACTTTCCGGTTTACTGGATGGTGAACTTTCGTCTTATGCTTCGATGCTGGGTTTGGGTTCGGCTTCGGTGGATGCAGATGCGATTTGGACCATTTTTGATTCGAAAGAATTGCAGGATATGGTCATCGATCACTTTGATCTTGCGAAGCATTATGAATTTGATGGAAAGTTTCGGGCGGATTTGCTGAAAAAATTCCGCAAGAATTTTAAGCTTTCCTTGACGGATGAAAATATGCTCGAAGTGACGATCGAGGATGAAGATTATCGGATCGCTTCGCAAATGGCGACGTTTATGCTCGAAAAAGCGGATTCGATGTTCAACGCCTTTAAGACAAAGCAGGCAGCCCAGAGTCGCGAATATTTTGACAATCGGATTGCGGAATGTCTGAAGGGCCTGGATTCCTTGCAGGAAGATTTTGTGAAATTCCAGGTGGATAATAATTTTTATGAACCTGAAGTCCAGATGGAAGCGACCATTAAGTATTTGACTTCGCTCCAGACGGAACGGCAAGGTGTTTCTGTAGAAATGAATTACGAAGGCCAGATGCATGGCACGGAATCCAAACGCTATAACGAACTTTCCAAACGTTACAATTCGTTGAATGTGGCGATCAACCAGACATTGAACGGCAAACAGCAATCGTTAGGACTGATTACGCTGAAGAAAAGCCCGGAACTGGGTGCGGAATATATGCGCAAGGAACAGGAATTAAAAGTGCAAGTGGCCATGTACAAGTTGCTTCGCCAGCAAAGCGAACAAATGCAGCTCGAAGAAGCGAAGAAGTTGACGAACTTGCACGTGCTTGAAGCTCCTTGGCCTAACGATAAGAAGGTTTCTCCGCTCCGCGGAGTGTCGTTAATCTTTACGGTTTTTGTGTCTACGCTTTTGGCAACCATCCTTTGCAATTTCATTGAACTCGTGAAGTCGCAGAAAGGAACGGGCTCCGCTTTGGAAAAAGAATGGTTGACTTTCGTCGGATTCTTTAGAAGGAATCGCGCGGGCTAATGTTTTCGCTGATAAGCGAATATCCAGAGACGACGGTCCTTTCCCTGATTGTGGTGGGACTGTTGTTCTATACTTGGCGTGCAAAGAAAGACTTTTTTTCTCCGGCTTCCGTTTACATCTTTTTCCAGTGCTTGACGCTTGCGATTGCCTATCTGCAGATGGATAAGGCGATGACTCCGTTTCATTTGAAAACGTGGGGCGTTTGGGTGGGGGCGCTTGTTTCTTTTACGTCGGCGTGCCTGTTATACCAATGGGGTGTTGAACAGAGAAATTTGCCGCCCCGGTCGCAAGAGCCCGAAAATCCGGTTTATAACTGGAAATGGCATTTTGTGCTTTCTTGTGCGATCCTTGGCGTTTATCTGGTTGGAATTTTTGGAATCATCCAGATTGTGGGAACGTTGATTCTTTTTTCGGGTGATCCGAGTCATTGGACGTCTCCGCTGATCAATTACGGAATCTATGCGCAATTCTTTTCGAGTGCGCCGCTCGTGGTGATGCTTTTTGGTGTGGCGATGTTTAAATCGGTGAATCCTGTGCGTTGGATTCGGAATGTTTCCCGTGTGGTGGCGCCTTTGATCGCCTTGCTGAGCATTTGTGCGTATCCGAGCCGGACGACACTTTTTATGTGCGTCGGTTTTTTGGTGATCCTTTTTAACTATTTACGGAAGCGCATTCCGGTGCTGTTGATCGCGGCGTTCCTTGCGATGGGAATTTCGGCGTTTGTGTTTGTGGCTTCGGCACGTTCCCAATATTTGGGAAACAATTCGATTCAATCGATGACGATGGATGCTGCGATGACGATGCCTTACCGCTATGTGGCGAATAACTATTGGAATTTGGATTATGTGCTGAATCCGGATCCGGATAGGCATATTCATTCGTTCACCTATGGAATAGATTTCTTTGCGGGCATGTTGGAGTATTCGGGCGTGCCGGGGGCGATTCGAACGAGTATGGGTTGGGATGGACTTTTCAACAAGAGTGTTGAAAAAATCCCAGGATATAATACAACGGGTTACCTGTGGGAAGTTTATAAAGACTTTGGATTGCCGGGGTGCTTTATTTTTCCGTTTTTGGCGGGACTCGCCTTGTCGGTTCTTTATGCGCGGATGAATCGGGAACGGACTCTGCGCCGTGTGATGCTTTACGTGCTGTTCATTTATTTTGTCGGGTTTTGGTTCTTCTTGGCGGGATATAAACAGGGGCTTTTCTGGGTTTGGGGAATTTTGATTTATGCGATTTCGTCGATTTGCATGACGAACCGAAAGAGGATTTCATGACCGTGCGTAATCCCGTTTTTGATATGATGAAAGGGGTTGCGATTTTATTGATGGTGCTGGGGCACTCTCAAATTCACCCGTCCCTGCATCATGCGATTTATTTGTTCCACATTCCGATGTTCTTTATGGTTTCGGGATATTTCTTTAGACCGAAAGAGCCATCTGTCTGTTTGAAGACGGATTTGAAACGTTTGATCGTTCCCTATTTGATTTTTGCAGCGGTCGTTTTTTTGAAATTTTTAGTGGATGCTTTCCGGTTGCAAGATTTTTCGACGCCGTTGCGGTTTGGAAAAAGCATCTTGACCGGAGATTTTGGGATTGGCCCGATTTGGTTTTTGCTCGCTTTATTTTGGTGCCGGGAAATTTTTAATGCCGTTTCGAAATGGAAGTGGGGAGCCCTTTTGGCGAGCCTTGCTTCGGTGGCGGTTGCTGTGCTCGGATTGAAATCGGAATTCTCGCTCGGTTTTTGGGTGGGCGTTTCGTCGATTATTTTTTACGCACTTGGATTTTTATGGGCTAAGAAAAATGTCGAAGTGAATTTGGGAATGGCTGTATTCGCTTTGACCCTTTCGATTGGAATTTTCCTGGGGTGCGGCGAAATGGATGTGCATACGATGCTCTATCCTTGTTACCCGCTGAATGTGGTGGGCGCTCTTTCGACGACGCTCTTTTTATACTGGTTTTTGAAAACGGTCTCGCGAGTGGCCTGGTTGCAGAAAGGGCTGGCATTTTATGGACGCTGGTCGCTTTTGCTGTTGGGTGTCCATTATGCGGAATTTATGCTGTTCGATTGGTATGCGAAAATTCCGGATATGGTCACGGTGGCCGCTTTGCGCCTTGTTGTAGATGCCGGAGTGACGCTAGGACTTTCTAGGATTCCTATCGTAAAGAAAATCTTTTTCTGAAATAGATGACGAGAAGGATGCTCAGGGAAGCGTCTCCGGTCAGTGTCAGGATCGGGATGAAGCGGGATTCCACACCGCAGAGGGGAAGCCCGAAAACGGCAAAAGCGTTCATCGCGCCTCCGATAAAGATGAGGGCGACATAAGTCCAGAGGCGCTTTTCTTTGAGCATGGTCGCGACGAGACTTACGCGGGTCGCTTGGAATATGAGCGAAAAGACAAGGGTTGAAAAGCAGAATGCGCCGAAGGCGAGCAATTCCGGATTGGAATGGATGGGAGCGGCGAAAAAGAGCGTTTTAAGGCAGAATCCGGGGATTGTCCAGGCGGGGGAGCAGCAAGCGGCGATAAAGGCTGTGAAAATGGCGATATCTTTGACGTGGAATTTTTCGTCCTGGACTTCATGCTTGGTAACGAGCGAGGATGAAATGAAGTTTACCATGAGTCCCGAGGCGAGGACGATTAATTTGTTTGCATAATTATAGGCTCCGAACATTTCACGGGGAGCGTATACGTCCATCGCATAAAGACCGAGTGGCAGATAGAGAAAGCTCGCGAGGCTTGAAAGGGCGAAGGGGAAGGCTTTGGCGAGCATGAGACGGATGAAAAGAAAACTCCGGCGGGTAAATTTGAAAATGATCGGGCGGAGTGCCGCAGTCGCTCCGAATCCCCAAGCGGGGAGAGCCGCGAGAACCATGGAGAGGGCAATCCCTTCGATGCTCTCGATTTGAAGGTAAAACAGCGAGAAGCCCATGATGCTCGAATAGGAAATCGTGTGCAGGATTTTGGCGACGAGAAGCTTTTTCCAAAATTTGCCGCAGATGAAGTACCAGTCGAAGAAGGCGTGCTGGAATAAAAGTCCGAAAGCCATGATGAATTCGCCACGGAATGCTGGGTGGTTCCAGCGTACAAGGCACGCAAAAAGCATCATCAAGAGCATCGAACCGAACGTGAGAACGTATCTCAATTGGAATGCGGACGAGAGCATTTTCCCTTGCACGACTTTCTTTCCAAAAAAGGCGAGCAGTAGCGTCGCCGTTCCAAAATCGGCAAGAGCGGTAAAGAGGGTGTAATCGCTCTGGAGAATGCCGAAGTAGGCAAACGAGACGTTCCCGAGGTTTTTCGCCATGAAATTGCTGACGAGGAACGCAACCCCTTGAATCAAAAGGTTGACCGCGGAAATGAAAACTCCGATGCGGATAGTCCGAAATGCGTTCGACATGCCCAAAAGATAATTGTTTTATCGCTTTTCTGTAGAAATCGGGAGGTTTGCCAACACACATCCTCTGATGACGTTCCTTTTTGGCGGTTCAAGGGTTGAATCCTCCTGTTATTGGAACGCGTTTGACGTTGGCTATGGCGGAATCCCATCTTTTTTTGTATTTTTGGCTTTCGAAAACGCGAGAGTGGCGGAATTGGCAGACGCGCCAGACTTAGGATCTGGTACTTCGGTGTGTGGGTTCGACTCCCACCCCTCGCATCTTTTGACTAACCCCCGAGTTTTTACTCATGGAGATAACATGACAGCTTCGATCAAAGAAACAAGCTCTACTACTCGCAACATTGAAATTGCGATTCCGCAGGAAGCCCTGAAGGCTCCGTTCGAAAAGAAAGTGACTCGCTATCGTAAGGAAGTTCAGATGAAGGGCTTCCGCGCGGGCGCTGTTCCTCGCAACATCATCATTTCCCGTTTCGGCGAAATGATCCGTCAGGAAGTGGTCGAAGAATTGATGAACTCCACCTTGAGCGAAGAACTCAAGAAGGCAAACATTATTCCGGTTTCCCGCGTGAAGGTCGAAAACTTCAAGGATGACAAGCAGGCTGACATTACGTTCACTGCGATTGTCGAAGTGGATCCGGAAATCGAAATCAAGGATTACAAGAATCTCGGCATCTCCGTTCCGGACGTTGTCGTTTCCGAAGATGAAGTAAAGTCCGAAGTGGAACGTGTTCTCCAGATGTATTCTACCGCTGAATCGGTGGACCGCGAATCCAAGAAGGGCGACGTTGTCGTGGGCAACTACCTCGAAGTGAAGATCGATGGCGAAAACAAGGAAATTCCGGAAGACCGTGAATTCCGTTCTCTCCTCGGCGAATCCGCTTCTCCGGGATTTGACGAAGGCCTCACCGGCACGAAGAAGGGTGAAACGAAGGACATCCACTTTGTGTATCCGCAGGATCACA
>DGSB01000087.1 GCA_002390045.1 Fibrobacter sp. UBA4373 | reverse complement strand
CCAAGTCCACGATGTGGGTGGCGCCATTTTCTGCTGCGGCACAGATGCCGTCCGAAAGCACAAGGCGTCCTTCGGCGTCGGTGTTGTCCACCATGACGGTCTTGCCGTTCTTCGCTTTGAAGATGTCGCCCGGGAGTACGGCTCCGGAACCGATGCGGTTTTCGGCGAGGCAGAGGTAAGCGGATATCTTGAGTGGAAGCTTGAGCTCTGCTGCAGCACAGATGGCTGCAAGGGCAGCGGCTGCGCCCGACATGTCGCTTTGCATTTCCTTCATGCCCTTGGCCGGTTTTAACGAAATTCCGCCGGTGTCAAAGGTAATGCCCTTGCCGACAATCGCGAGATGCTTGTCCTTGGGGGCGTTCTTCGGGCTGTAGGTGAGCTTGACCATGCACGGTTCAAAACGGCTTCCGGCACCGACAGTCAACAGACCGTTAAAGCCTTCCTTGGCAAGAATTCTCGGATTTAAAATCGAAATGGCAACTCCGGAAACCTTATGGGCTTCGCGAATGGCGATATGGGCAAAGGCTTCGGGGTAAAGGTCGGAACCGACCGTATTCACGAGATCCTTGGCGAGGCTCGTGTAATGCTGTTCCACGGCGACTTCTGCAGCGATCCGTTCAAAGTCTTTGGCACGGACATCCGCTTCAATGTCGAACGTCACGGTGAAGTCCTTGGCGGGCTTCGTCTTGTACTTGTTGAATTTGTAGGCGCTGTAATACAGACCGTGGAAAATCGCTTTGACCTGTTCGTCTGCGGCATCGGCAAGAAGAAGCTTGACCGTTTTGAACTGCTTTTGGGCGGCGCGTTTTCCAAGGCGGTAACCTGCCATCCGCAGATGATCCAGGGAGGAAAGTCCACGTTCCTTGGCGGCGTTCACAAAGATCGTCTTGTGACCATCGATTTCAACGATTTCCAGATCTTCGCAGATGCCTTTTTCGATTTCTTCCAGGACGTTCGCGGCTTGGACTTCTCCGTTTTCGGTCAGGACCGAGGAGAATTGAACGGCCTTTTTGACAAAGAATAACGCATGCGCATCGGTGTTGTCGGCGACATGCTTTGCAATTTTAAGTTTAATCATGCCTAAAAAATAGAAATTTCTCGCCCAAACTCCTTGTGGAAGGCTTAGAGATGTGTGGTTGTGCGGTAGGTATGGATAAACAGTCCATGAATTTTGCCTCCGAAGGATTCGGATTTACCCTGTTTGAAGAAATATTGAAATATCAGGTCTTTAAAAGGGTGTTTTATGAAAAAAGTCTGGGAAACCTTGGTCGTTGCAGCGTCTTTTGCAGGGGCGGCTGTCAATTTGGACGTGAATTTAGGGGATAGCATTCGGCCTGTGACCCATGTGGCGACAGGTTCTTTATATGGCTTAACGGAATCGCTTCCGAGTGATATCGAAAAGGATGTGGCGCCTCTGAAACCCAACGTGTTTTTGGCTCCGGCTCGAAGCGGTAACGGACGGCAGCAGGGAATCGGTGGCGCCTTCCTTGTTGCGCCGCGCGTTGAAAATGTCGGTGCAAAAATCCAGATTCGCTTGGCGGACGTACTTCCCGGATGGCCTTACCGATATCAAAGTATGGAGCATTGGAAGCAACAAGTCTTATCCGTGATTCAGGATAAATTAACTTCTCCGAATAAAAATTTTGACGGCTATGAAATTTGGAACGAACCGGACGGAACTTGGTCCGATGCCAATGGAGATTTCAACTCGGTTCTTTGGAAAGAGACGTATCAACTGATACGGAAAAATGATCCTACGGCAAAAATTATAGGGCCATCCTATTCTTGGTACAATTCTTCGCGTATGGAAGCCTTTGTCAGATATTGCTCACAAAATAACTGTATGCCAGATGTAATCAGCTGGCATCAGTGGGGAAGCGAAGGTCTGGTCGGAGCCATCGAAAATTATCGAAATTTAGAGAAACAATATGGAGTTTCCCCCCGGGGCATTAGCATTAACGAATATTCGTCGACGGAGCATACCGAAGAAGGATGCCCTGGAGTTTCGGTTCCGTTTATTGCCAAGTTTGAACGTCATGGAGTCGAAAGTGCCATGATTTCCTGGTGGTTCGTTCCGCTTCCGGGGCGTCTAGGCAGTCTTTTGACGGCGAATAATGAACGTGGCGGCGGCTGGTGGCTGTACAAATGGTACGGTGACATGAGCGGATATATGGCGAAGGTGACTCCTCCAAATGACAAGAGCGACGGCGTAGATGGATTTGCCGCACTTGATCAACAGAAAGGCTTTGCAAGTATCGTCCTCGGCGGAAATACGCTCGGTGATGTGAATGTCAACATTGCGGGAATTCCGCAATCGTTTGGAGCAAAAGTCCAGGTAGACGTGGAATATGTCGTTTGGGAAAACAAGGACAGTGCAGTCGCTTCCACCACGAAGGAATCCAGCCGGGAATATGACGTCACGGGCGGGAAAATTTCGGTTCCGGTAAATATCGCCAATACAAAATACGGATACCGCGTATACGTGACACCCGCCATTCCTCAATCTCCTTATTCAGGAATCTCTACGGCAATCCCCGGAAAGCTTGAAATTGAAAATTACGATGTCGGAGGCTCCGGCAAAGCGTATTTCGATAAGGATGATGAAAATAAAGGAGGGGAATACCGTGAAGACGCCGTGGATATTGTGAAGGCTCAGGATGGTTACGCAATCGGTTATACTCAAGAAGGCGAATGGGTTGAATATACGGTCCAGGTGACGAATACGGCTGTGTATAAATTATCGGCTCGAGTCGCTACCGCTTCGGAGTATGCTGGATTTAAGCTTTATATAGACGGAGATGCTCTCTCGGACGATGTGATCGTGGAACAGGGCGATGACTGGGAAACCTATCGCGAAATCGATGTCGGAACTTTTGATTTGGCGTCTGGCGAACATGTGATTCGCATGGAAATTGTCGGCAATTATCTGAACGTGGACTGGCTGAATTTTGAAGATACGAGTTCCGTCGCCATCCGAAAGCCGGTCCGCTATGAAATCCGACAGGCAAGTTCGTTCCGCATTTTCAGTATCACGGGTCAGTTCCTAGGGGTCGTTCAAACGGAAGGGACTTCCGGGCGAAATATTTCCACGTTGCTTCGTGATGCAGGCTATGGAAAAGGCGTGTACTTTGTGCGAGGAGAAAACTTGGCGACCACGCTACGCGTTTCCGTAAAATAAGAGGCTTGCTGATTTTCAAAAGTTCCCTTCTATATAGGGAACTTTGTAAATAAAAATTTAAAATCCGAAGGTCGGCTCGTTTTTCGGTGCGTATTTGCCCGCTCACGCAGGATGAAATTTATTAGATTATGGTCGTCAAATTCATCCAATAGGAATACTGATGGAAACAGCTGCACAACTTTGGAAAAAGATCCAGTCCTCTGAATTCAACCCCGCAACCGATATGCATCTCGTCGAAGATGTCAAGAAGATTGCCCTCGCAAGCGTCGAACCGTGCAAGGTAAGCTTCGGTACGTCCGGCTTCCGCGGTGAAATCGGTACGGAATTCACCCTCCGCACAGTCGAAGTGATCGCGTCTGCAATCATTCGCATGTATAAGGAAGCGGATGCGGAACTCCTCGAAGCTCTTGGCGTTGCAAACTTCGAAGAACTTCAGGAACGCGGTATCGTGCTCGGTCACGACAACCGTCTCCTCGGTGACGAATTCTGCAAGGCTGTCGCCCAGGTCTTTGCCAAGGCTGGCGTGAAGAAAATTTACTACGGTGGCGAAATGGCTACTCCGGAATTCTCCGCCGCAGTCGAACTTCTCAAGGCCGCTTGCTCGATCAACATGACCCCGAGCCACAACCCGTCCAACTATGCCGGTATCAAGTTCAACCCGGCTGACGGCGGTCCTGCCGGTCCGGAAATCACTTGCCATATCAC
Source organism: Fibrobacter sp. UBA4373 (assembly GCA_002390045.1). GTDB lineage: Bacteria > Fibrobacterota > Fibrobacteria > Fibrobacterales > Fibrobacteraceae > Hallerella. The sequence continues at coordinate 3,291 of DGSB01000087.1, read as the reverse complement.
CCGCATTTCGAACGAACTCATGAAGGACTTCAAGCGTGAAGATCTCGAAGAAGTCGAAATGAAGGCAATCGATTCCATTGAAATTTACAACGAATTCCTCCACAAGCAGGGAACGATCCAGTTCGCCCGCATCCAGAAGCTTCTGGACGAAGGTCGCTTGACTCTCGTCTGCGACCATGTGCACGGCGCAACCCGCAAGCGTCCGAACGTGATCCTCGGAAATCCGCAGTGCCTCATGTGCCTCCGTACCGAAGACGATCCGCTGTTCGGCGGCATCGCTCCGGAACCGAGCTCCAAGAACCTCGAAGGCGTGAAGAAAATTCTCGACCAGAGCAAGAGCTGGTACCGCCTCGGCTGCATTTTCGACCCGGATGGTGACCGTGTCCGCTTCTACGATGGAACTCGTGAAATCGACATGAACCGTTTCGGTGCGATCGCATACCATTACATGGTAACCTGGCGCAAGGAACAGGGTGTCGTCGCCAAGTCTGTTGCGACTTCCAACTTTGTGAACGTCATTGCGAACAAGCTCGGCGCTCCGGTGATGGAAACTCCGGTCGGCTTCAAGAACTTCCGTCCGTGGCTTTCCCGCAAGGCGAACCCGAAGGCTCTCATCGCTTTCGAAGAATCCGATGGTATTTCGGGTCTCAACAATACGCTCGAAAAGGACGCCCAGTTCGGTCTTCTCCTCGCCCTCGAAATCATGGCGACGACCGGCAAGAACCTTGGCGAATACCTCGAAGATCTTTACAAGGAATTCGGCGAATTCTACCCGAACCGCGCAGGTTTCGAAGTGGACAAGTCTCTCGTCGGCGCTCCGCTGGTTGCCCAGGTGAACGCTGTCGCAGACAAGGCTAAGGTCGGTTCCTCGGTCAAGATTGGCGACAAGGAAAAGAAGGTTCGCGAAGTATTGACTTTGGACGGCGTGAAGATTATTTTCGAAGACGATTCTTGGATGCTCATCCGTCCGTCTGGCACGGAACCGAAGGTGCGCATTTATACGGAATGCCGTGAAGAAGCCGAAAAGGACGCTATGTTCGAAGCGGCTAAGGCTCTCTTCTTCAATAAATAAGTCCTATCTGTAGGAGAAAAAGATGCTTCAGAAATTGGCAATGTTTTTGGTCCTCTTTTGTGCGACGCTCTCCTTTGCACAAATTCAGCCGTCTTTCCAGGCGTTCGATGCAGACTATCTGACGCTTTCCGAGGCGGCGAAGGGTTACCACCACTTCTCGATCCGCGTGGATTACGCACCGTGGGCGTTTGTCGCCGAAGGTAACGTAAAAGCTCCGCAGGGCGACGTGGACTTGCTTTTCAACAGCATGGACAACGACCAGCTTTACATTGTCGTTGCCTATTCGGAATCTCCGATCGGTGGTTCTGACGGTCTTGAATACCAGGCTGGTATTTATGACGTGATGATCTACTATTCGGATGGTGTCGATGAATTCTCCACCAAGATTAAGGATTTGAAGGTGTCGCTCCTTCCGCCGATTGCAAGCGATTCCTGGGCTACGGGATCTCTCGAAGATGCCCAGGGAAAACGCGGCAATGCGGGCGACGTTTTCAAGAACCCTTCGAATGCCAATGCGATTTTCCAGGCATCCGCTCATCCGCTTTCCAAGGCGCAGGCTCAGGCAGCTCGTAAGGCTGCTGTCGAACGCCAGAAGAACGCGGTAAAGGCTCGTCGCGATTCGATTGCGGCTGCGGAACAGGAAGCCCGAGATGCTGAATCCGCTCGTCTTGCCAAGGCAAAGAAAGCGGAAAAGGCTCGTCAGGATTCGCTTGCTGCAACGGCCAATAACCGTCGCAAGGCGGCTCGTCAAGCTTCTACCGTGAGCACCTCGACGACTTCTTCTAGCGACAACCTCTCTCCGCGTCAGCGTAAGCTCCAGCAGATGCAGGCGGAACAGGCCGCTAAGCAGAATGCTCAGGCCACAACGGTAACGCCGGCTGCGTCTTCGACAACTGCAACATCTACGGATCCCTGCGATAAGCCGGGCATGACTCCGCTTCAAAAGAAGCGCTGCCGTATGAACAGCAACTGAGGCATTCACAAGCTTAAAAAGGTCGCCCTGCCGGGCGGCCTTTTTTGTTTGGATTAAGGTCGAAGACGCTTGGAATTTCTATCTTTGTAACGCAAAAATCTTTCTATAGGATTCATACCATGCAAGAAATGAATGACCAAGTTAAGGCTCGTCTCGACAAGCTCACAAAGTTCAAGGAAATGGGTGTCAACCCGTATCCGCATAAGTTCAACCGTACCCATACTTCGGAAGATCTCCGCAACCAGAAAGATGAACTTCTGAAATCCGAACAGAAAATCGCTTTCGCAGGCCGCGTCATTCGTTTTAACCGCAAGGGCAAACTTTGCTTTATGCATTTGAAGGATCGCTACGGTCGTCTTCAAATTGTCTGCGCGAAGGATATCGTTGGCGAAGCGGACTATGAAATCGTCAAGATGATCGACTTCGGTGACTTTATCGGTGTGAACGGCACCATGATGGAAACCAAGACGGGTGAATATTCCGTGAAGGCGGAAAAGATCACGATGCTTGCGAAGGCTGTGCGCCCGCTTCCGGTTCCTAAGGAAATCGTCGACGAAAACGGCAATAAGAAAGTCTTTAATGAATTCAAGGATGTGGACACGCGTTATCGTGAACGCTACATCGACATGGCTTTGAATGATGATGTGCGCGATGTCTTCATTAAGCGTAGCCGCATTATTCAGTCGATTCGCGAATATCTCATCGAAAACAAGTTCATTGAAGTGGAAACTCCGACGCTCCAGCCGATCTACGGCGGTGCCAATGCACGTCCGTTTACGACGCACCACAACGCTGCTGACATGACTCTCTATCTGCGTGTCGCTCCGGAACTTTATCTGAAGCGTTGCATTGTCGGCGGTATGGAACGCGTTTTTGAATTTTCGAAGAACTTCCGTAACGAAGGCATGGACCGTACGCATAGCCCGGAATTCACGGGTCTTGAATTCTACCAGGCTTATGCCGATTATAACGACATGATGACTCACTTCGAAAACATCTATGAACGCGCTGCGATTGCCGCAACCGGTTCGACGAAAGTGAATTATCAAGGTACGGAAATCGATTTCAAGGCTCCGTGGCCGCGTTACACCATGTATGATGCCATCAAGAAGTTTGGCGGCTATGACGTCACCACGATGTCGGATGACGATTTGAAGGCTGTGCTGGATAAGCTTGGCGGTACGATGGACGGCGAATGGATCCGTGGTCGTGCAATTATCGAACTCTTTGAACTCACTGTCGAAAA
>DGSB01000037.1 GCA_002390045.1 Fibrobacter sp. UBA4373 | reverse complement strand
AGGCGGACGCCGGGCTCGATATCGGCGGGACCCTCATCGGCATGCATTTAAAAGAAGTCGCCGTTCCTGTCCGACTCAAGCAAAAACACATCGGAAAGGCCATTTTGATTGCGGCGCGTACACGTCCCAAATTTATCGGCGGCGAACGCGCTCACTATGATGAAAGCTTGAAAGCCGGATATCCGCTCATTTGAAGAACGATTTGCCGAAGGAGATGGCGGACGCATTTTGAAAAGCTAAATTTGCGGCAAATTTGAAATCGCGAGGATTTTCATGACCGCAGAAAAGTACACGAAATGGGTCGCCTGCTGGGGCAACGCCACCTCCATTACAGACCGCAAGGAAGCGACCTACGCGAAGGATCTGACGCTCCGCTACCCCATCGAAATCTGCTTTTCGGGTTCCCAGCTGCGCTTTCATTTTTCGAACTTGACAGGAACGGAACCGGTTCAAATTTCAAAAGCCTTTGTCGCCAAAAAAACTTCGGCGGAATACAAGCCCGTTGCCATTACCTTTGGCGGTCGCACGGTCGGAGAGATTCCCGCTGGCAAAGAAATTTTGAGCGATGAAATTCCGTTCGCAGTTTCTGCGGGAGAAACCGTCGATGTGAGCCTCTACCTGCAAGACTTTACCCAGATGAACGCAGGAACGCTTGTCACGGGTCCGCTTTCCAAAGGCTCTTTCTGCTACGGTGATTTCGCCACGGCAAAGGACTTTCCGCAAGATTTTTCCCGCTCCACGAACTGGTTCTACTTTTTGAATACAGTCGACATTTGGACCGAAGAAAAGAACTTCGCCCTCGTCTGCTTTGGAGACTCCATTACGGCGCAGGACTGGCCCGACTATTTAAAGCTCCGAGTAAAACGCGAAGGCTTTGAAAACGTTTCGATTATTCGCCGCGCGGTCTGCGGCACAAGAATTCTCCGCGAGTACAGCTGTATTACTTATGCGGCATACGGTTTAAAGGGCGAAACGAGATTCCCAATCGAAATTGATACGGCCGGAGCCAAATCCGTTTTGATTCAACACGGCATCAACGATATCATTCACCCGGTCGGTGTAGACGTGAACCCGTTCCGTCCGATGAGCGACATGCCCACCGCGAAAGATTTAATCGAAGGCGTTAAAAAGTTCTACCTGCCACTCGCCCGAGAAAAGGGTTTGAAGGTTTGGAGCGGAACCTTGCTTCCGATTTTTGGATGGCGCACCTACAATGCAGAAAAAGACATGGTTCGCAACGAATTCAACGATTGGCTCCGTTCGAGCGACCTTTTTGACGGTTGCGTGGACTTCGACAAGGCTCTCCGCGATTCCCAAAAGCCAGAAAGCTTTGCCATCGGAATGGACTCGGGCGACCACCTGCACCCCAGTGCAAAAGCCTACGAACAAATGGCAGAAATCATTTCCGAGGATCTCTTGAAATAAAATAAGTGTATTTTATTTCTATGAGCATTCGGAATATCATATTCGATTATGGGAACGTCATCGCAAACATTTCCCAGGAGACGATTCAAAAAACGTTTTCCGATTTGGGAATATCGAGCGAAACGCTTCTTTTGCACCATCAAGAAATCAAGCATTTGATGCATGATTTTATCGATGGCATTCGTCCATTAGACGATGTTCTTTATGATATCCAGGAATACTGCGAAAAAGGAACTTCCTTGAAAAAGATCAAGGACACGATTACCGTTTTACAGGGCGAAATTCCAGAAATCCGATTAAAAAACATCGTCCTTCTGAAAAAACAGTACAAAATCTATTTGCTCAGCAACATCAACGAAATCATTTGGTCGAACTGTGAAAAACGTTTTGCGGATCTCGGTTATCAAGTAGACGACCTTTTTGACGAGATTTTCCTTTCTTGCCGAATGGGAATTGCCAAGCCCGACGAACGCATTTACAAGCAGATGATCGCCAAAACAGGAATGATTCCCGAAGAAAGCATCTTCTTAGACGACCGTGTAGACAACTGCGAAGCGGCCCAAAAGCTCGGAATCCAAGCTTCTTGGGTAAAGGCGAACGAAGTCGAACAGAACGCCGACTACATTCGGCTGCTTCAAAACGCGTAGCCCACCGTAAAATGCAGGCCAAAATCCTGCTTTTTGAAAGTCGCCGGAGAGCGACGATAGCGCGTATCGTCCGCATATTCGATTTCCGTTAACCAATCCGGGCTCACCGCGTACCGTCTAAAAAAGAACGACGGCATCATAAAAAAGTGTTTGCCCATCAGCGTATAACCCAAGCCGACTTCCCACGAAAGCGCAAACTCCGTTTCATCCAATTTCAATTCATCCGTATAAGAAGAGGCGTTGCGCGTCGCATAGACGCTTCCAAGCATCGGAATCGCTTTCGCTTCCACAAACACCGCCATCTTACGCGTATAAGCTTCGCTCACCGTTCCGTCTACACCAATCGTCTTCGTCTTTCCAAAAAAACCACGATACGGCATCACATAGAACTTCAATGCGATCGGCAGATCCACCGCATAAAGAGAGCCCTTCGTTCCGTCACAGCTCGATTCCCGAATATCGGTGGTATAGTAATAATCGAACATGACCTGCGCCGCAAACCTCGGATGGAATAGGTTTTCATAGCCGATGCCGATCGCTTCTCCGTAGAGATTCCAACTGGCAAACACAAAATGCGAGTTCGTCAAAACAGGTTCTTCCTTTACAGTCTCCTGCTTAGAAGGAATCGGCTTATGAGGTTCATCCACATAGACCGTATCGACAGCGGCAAAACTGGAAACAGCAAAAAACAAAGCACAACAAAGCCACAAACGTTTCATTCTTTCTCCTTAAAAACCCAGCTGAATTTCAAAACGGATAAACAGATCTTCCGCATAGCCATTGACAAGAGCAATGCTCACATCTTCGGACTTGAGCAATCCCGGCACCGAATGATACCAGTACTGATAACCGACCGATAAACAGAATTCATAAACGGATCCGCTTGCGCCAAGCGCGTAGCCGACTCCCGCAGAAGCGCCGATACTCGGCCTAAAGTGTCCGCTGTAATCCCCCGTTTCAGAATCCTCGATCGGCGCTTCGTACGACGCAAAGAATGCCGGATGGATCATCGCCTGCACAAATAAGGAAGTCGCCCACGCTGGAGTATTTCGTGAAAAGGATTTCTTGGGATTCCAAAGCCACGCCGTCCCGATGTATTGACGATATCCTGCGCTAAAACTCGTAATGGTCCGGAAACCTTCCCATTCTTTATCGGCCATAAATTCCACATCGCCAAAAATGTTCATTGATGCAAAATTAAAGATCAAAGACCCCCGATAAAGATTTTCAAACCCCAATCCAAAATCCAGCAACAAATAATGAAGTATCGATGTCAGCAATAAATTGCCAGCCATCATCGGAGAAAGGTATACGATTGTCGCTGGAGGCGGAAGCGTAAAACCGGAATCGTTCGAGATTTCCGAATTCGCTTGTTCCAAGCTTTGCTTTGCTATGCCTGACTGGATAGAGACAGACTTTTTTTCGGAAATCGGCAAGTAAAGCGTATCCGGGCGATGCATTACATAAATCGTATCCGTCACATGCTTTTGCACGTACACAGTGTCCACCGCCCAAGATGCTGATGTCCATAGAAGCGCAAGGAGCAGAACATTCCAAGCTCGGATTTTCATTAGAACGCTCCCATTCCCAAGTTCACCCGAAGCTCTAGCTGAATATCGTCCGTCATATACAGCCTCGCCTCCTCTAAAATAGCGTATTGGAATTCTTCCACAAAATTGTACGCAAGTCCGAATTCAATACCGAGATTGACAGAACCGCGGGTTGTCCAGCCCTTGCGAATTGCGAGCTGTAACCCGCGATACGTGGCATCGTCCGAGCCATAAAACTCATTTTGTTTGCTGTAGTAATTGTACGCCTCATGCGCATAGTCCGCATGGCGTTGTACATATTGCGCTTCCAAGTTCCAGTAGCCGGCAAACTTTTTTTCTGTCGTATAATAACGGTACGCAAGTCCAACCGTAAACTGGTAAACGGATCCCGAATAATCGTCCGAATCAAAGCTGCTGGTGAATTTTGAATTCGGTGAAATTTTCAAAAAAGAAGCCGGAACCATCAGAGAATGACGCCTGCCCAAAGCGAATTCCACCTGAGCCACAAGAATCGGGGTTTCACATACCGCCGTAGCCAAAAGGCTTCCCAAATCATAATGCAAATACACCGTATGAAGCGAAGCGCTCGTTGAAGAAGAGCTTCCTTCTTTTGTGATGACTTCTTTTTGGATGTCTTCTGCAGGATCGTAATAAACCGTATCGATTTTCTGCGGAACGTCGATATACACCGTATCCCGTTTGACGACATCGATGTAAACCGTATCGCCTTCCGCAGCCCAAGCCGAAATGGTCAACGCCAGACATAACCACACCCATTTGAATCCAAACATGTGAGCCCTTGACAAACGGATTGTCTTGTGAAATAAAACGAAATCTTATCGGACAGAGAACGGGTAAGCATTTCCTTGGACAAAAGCCATGTAGCGTCCCGCCGGCAAATTACCGACCGTAATCGCATTTTCACCAGCTGCACCGTGAATCGTGCGAGCTTGCAAGATGCGCCCTTGCACATCCATCACCTTGAAATCGAACGTTTGCTTTTGGAAAAGCGAAACGGAAAGAATTCCATTTGTATAATGTACGCTTGAAATCGACGATTTCGTCTGTAGTAACGAAGTCATATCCAAGTCCGTCACTGCGTACGGGTGCGTCACAATGCGGGAGAGAGTATTTTCTTCGATTTTCACCGAAACCTTATACTCTCCATTTTCCGAAATCGTCAGGTTCTGTTCCGTTGCACCTTCGATTTTTTCGCCATCCTTGTACCACTGAAAATCATAACCCGCAGGAGCCGTCAAAACGTTCTTGTTCTGCGAAATCGTCAGATTGTCTTTTTGCACGTAGCCGTAGATAATCTTGGCGAGTTCCTTCGCGCCTTCCACGGACGGGTGAACTGTATCCGTCGAAAGATACCAACTCGGATTTTCGAGGTAGCTGAAGTTCGAATGCAAATCGATCACGTTCACGCCTTTTTCAAGGCCCGCTTTCAAGACCGCAGGAATCACATGGTTCACGATCGCCGTGTCATACATTCCCCACGAGCTGTTATTGGCGTAAGGAGCAAGGCAAATAAAGATACGCGGTTTGGACTTGACCTGGAACGTATCGATCATGCTTTCGAAATCCGCCTGAATTTCAGCGTCGTATTTCGCTTCTTGTTCCGCCGTAGTCCACGCGGTGTAATTTTTAGAGTCGTTCGTGCCAAGTTCAATGATGACCGTGTCCGCCGCAAATTCGATAGCCGGAGAGAACTGATATCCTTTCCAATACGAAGACTGATCATCCTTTCGAACGGTAAGTCCGCTGACACCAAAGTTCCCGACCGTATCGGAAGCCGCAGAACCGCCTTCCGCCCGCAAGAACGTTTGCAAATGATATGGGTATGAAGTTTGATCCGGCCAAGATTCAATTCCATAGCCATACGTGATGCTGTTACCGACGCAAGCGATTTTACCCGCCGCAAAAAGGCTCGCCACCGTGGCTAAAGAAAGGATTCCAATTTTTTGAAAAGACATGCACACTCCGAGATTCGAAAAAAAATTAACAATTATCAATTAACAGTGAATTTAAAAGGGATTCTTTACATCCAACGTAAAGTCTCCCTTCTAATGATTGATAATTGTTAATTGATCATTTCTTAATACAAATTCACCTTCGCAGTCAGCATCTGAGTCGAGCCACTCGTAACACGGACAATGTACGCACCACGGGACTTTACCATATCATTCAGCGGAAGCACCGTCGAAGATGTGTAGCTCTTAGTGAACACGCGGTTACCCTTGAGATCGAACAAGGCGACGTTCACACGGGCATTGTTCACCGTCAGATTCAAGTTAGAGCCTTCGAGCGAAGCAAGCTTGCTGAACTTCACCGTCGATTCCTGCTTTGGAACAGACTTCACCGCTGCAGAAGATTCCGATGTTCCCATTTCCCAATCACTCGGGACACGGGCAGCAACGCCACGGCCAGCCGTACTCATGTAGACGACACCGTAAGTGTTCATATCGCCCATCACGAATTCACCGTTCGCAAGTCCGCCGTATTCATGAGCGTCATCGTTCACACGGCTCCAGGATTCGCCCTTGTCATCGCTCACGAAAACACCCAGAACATTGTCCACAATACCGAAGGCGTAGATTGCCGGATATCCTTCGCCCGACTTCGAAATGCCATAGCCAACCGCTTCGCAGTAGCCCATGCCCTTTACATCCGTCCAAGTCGTGCCACCATCCGTCGAATGCTTCAGAGATCCGCTCTTCGGATTTCCGTCATCATCGCGCACAGCCACCGGAAGCCACAAGTCTCCTTCGTAACCCGGAATCGAACGGAACTTCTTGTCGTTGCTTGCGCCCGGTTCACTGACCTTGGCAAAGCTTGCGCCCTGGTCTGTACTCTTGTAGAAAACGCCCGTCGTGCGGTTGTAAGCGTAGAACACATTCGCATTCTTTGCATCGCCCACCACAAAAGAGTTGTTATCGATGCCAGTCACCTTCGTCCAGGCAGAATTCGCCTTGCGATAAACCGCCGCGCCCGAATTACTCGGCACCCAAAGCGTAACAGCACCATCTGCAGAAATCGCAGCCGTCCCGCCCTTCAACGTTGCATCGAGGCTGACATAAGTTTCCACGGTCCAAGTCTTACCGCTATCCGTCGAGAACTGCACCGGATCGATAGGAATCGAGTTATAAGTGTCCTTGTAACTACGGGCATCCGTCACCTTGACAAGCTTACCGGAAACAGGCGCATAGGCAAGTCCCCAAGTAGAACCCAAAGAAACATACTTGCCGCTCACGCTCGTCAAATGACGATGGCTCGGATACTTGGCAATATCTTCATGGGCAAAGCCATCGTAGTCCGCAGTCACCGTAATCAGCGGTCCACCAGGAATACTGACCACTTCATACGGAACCGTTTCTTCAATGCCATGAGCCGAGAACTTCCAGATCTGCCCCTGTACCGCTTCATCGCTTGAATAATAATAGTTGGTCGTAGTATCATAGGTTCCAGCCGGAATCACGGTATAATCCGTCAAGTTCTCCGTGCGGAAGATACCATTACCGGAGCTCACGAATACACGGTCATGATTGAACGGGTCAATCGCCACGCTGCCGGACCAATGGATGGATCCGTTGTGCATCCAGCCGACACCATTCGCATCCATCTGCTGGGTTGTCGGATAATAGCCGCCTTCCATCCAATAATACTTGAAGCTTGCGACCCAGGTTTTACCGCCATCGGTCGTGTGATAAATGTTCGTACCCCACTGGTCACTCCAGGTACCGGTCGAATCGCTTGTCGCCGTGTACCAGAACTGCGGACCACGATAACCTTCCGTGGTCACGACCATTTCATTGGAATTGTTCGGGTTAATGGCAATACCGCCATACGGAGCGATATACGGATAGCTGGATTCGCAATCACTGCCGCCAGCCGATTCGCATTCCGCCATCGCCTGCACATCGACATTGTCGTACTGAGCATCTCCGCCGTCATCGATAAAGTTTTCTGGCGAGACATCGGACCAAGTTGCCGCAGAGACATCATACTGCAAAACGGCGCCGCGACCGAAACCATCATAGATCATGCCCCAGCCTTCATCCCACATCATGGAATGCGGACCAGCCCCATCGGCAAAAGTCACCGTCAGCTTCGAGCCATCCGAAGAAACAACCGCGCGTTGCGGCATCAGGCGAACAATGCTTCCGCCCGAAGTGCTGCGCAAAGAATCCGGAATCGGCAGAGCCTTCCAGGTAGAACCGCCATCCGTCGAAGTAAAGACGTTTTCGAAAGTCCCATTGGACCTTGTTCCTTCGCGAAGGAATCCGGCATACAGAACCTTCGAAGAACCCGGGGCATACTGCACAAAGCTAAAGCCCGAACCGTTCCAAGTCGTATCGCTTCCAGCAGCCGTTGTCCAAGAATCGACATGGCTCCAAGTAGAACCGTTATCCGTCGACTTCCAAAGGCCCGAACGGCGGGATCCATAGAACATATTGTTTGGATCGTTTTCGTCAATCGCCAAAGCTTCACCGTTCCCACGGCCCATGCCGTTTCCGTGAACGCCAAAGTTCTTCACGACGCCGCCCTTCGCGCCTGTTTCGTCCCACGTATAAAGGACTTCCCAGCTTTTACCGTAATCGGAAGAACGGAGGAAGGCACTCCGGGCATTGCTAAAGTAGCTCGTACCCGCCATCAAATAAACAGTACCTTCGGTTTTCGGGTCAATGCCCATCGCTTCGACACCCAAAAGGCCGAGTTCGGAAAAATCCACCCAGTCCATCATGGACTCCCAATGGGCAGACGATTCGTTCCAACGATAGGCACCGCCCACGTCAGTTCGAGCGTAAAAAACATTCTGCTCGATTTTGGAAGCGAGCACGGCAGAGACAAAACCGCCACCGCCCATGCTCACATTGCTCCATTTAAAATCCGAACTCGCAGCAAAAGAAGATGCCGCGACCACAGTTCCCAGCGAGAAAGCCGCCAAGGACGTCCCAATCTTCGTCATAACACACCACCTATTTGATTTTCAAATATGCTTTAGTAATTTATACCTTTTTGTTCCGTTTATTTCAATCATTCCCTTTTGAAAACAAAAAAACGCGTCATTTTTTTCTTTTTCCAAAAAAAATGTGAGAAATCCCCCCTAATTTTTGTCTATTTTATAACTACCTATGCAGATTACAAACGCTTCTCAACTTTGCGGGGTTTTTCCCGCCCTCTTTACGCCCCTCAAGGACGACGATCCCAAGAACCTTCATAATTCTATCGATTATGAAAAAATGAAAAAAATGATCGACGACCTGATCCATGCGGGCGTATCCGGCATTCTCCCTGTCGGCACCACCGGTCAGAGTGCGACGGTTACCCACAAGCAGCATTTGGACATCATCAAGTTCACGCTTGACTACGTGGACGGACGCGTTCCTGTGATTGCAGGCGCAGGCTCCAACTGCACCCGTGAATCTGTCGAAATGATTCAGGAAGTCGAAAAGATTGCCGAAGTCCCTGTCCTCTGCGTTACGGGCTATTACAATAACCCGTCCCAGGAAGGCATCGAAAAGCATTTCAAGACCTTGAGCTCCGAAACCGGCGCGAAGATCATCATTTACAACGTTCCGGGCCGCACCGCAAGCTACGTGCATCCGGACACCTTAATCGCCCTTTCCGAAGACAAGAACATCATCGGCCTTAAGCAGGCGGTCGACTTCCGCATCGGCGAAAAGTATCACGAAGACACCGTCCGCGTGATCAAGGAAACAAAGAACAACGACTTTACCGTTCTTTCGGGCGAAGATGGATTCTTCATCGATATGCTCGAACTCGGCGGTACGGGCCTTGTGAGCGCTACGGCAAACATTCCGGAAGCCGCAAAGATCTTTGTGGATCTTTACAACAGCTTCCAGAAGGGTGAAACGCAGAAGTGCGACGACTTGCAGGATGCTGCCCGCGATTTCGTCGAAGCCACGTTCTGCCGCAAGAACCCGATTCCTCTCGGAACCATGTTCAACAGCCCGCTTTTCCAGCCGATGTGCAGCGTCCGCGACACGGCTCGTGGTGACGAAGCAGAAGCTCGTATCATGAAGCTCATCCGCGAAAAGGCACCTTCCCTTCTCAAGTATCACGCCTAAGGAGTTTACCATGGCAGAAAAGACTGTTACAGATGAAATCTTTGAAAACCTGAAGAACTACGGCTTCTTGCCGGTTCCTGTCCAGGAAATCAATTCGGATGCAGAAACCTGCCGTTACTTCGGCGGAAACTTCCAGGAATTCGTCGAAGTCGCCAAGGCTCTCGGTTCCAAATGCGTTTTTGTGGAAACGCTCTATTTGGAAGACGAAGAATTCTATTACAACGCAGGCATCGACGAAGAAGAAGACGACTTGAGCTGTGAAGAAGACGGCGAAGTTGTCGAAGACGATTCCGAAGAAGGCAAAGAAGCTCCGATTTGGCTCGACCCAGAAGACCTCGACGGAATGGACCTTGCCCTTTTGAAGCCGGAACTCGACAATTACAACGAACGTATCGGCGACGAATGCGGCGTGCGTCTGACGCTCCCGGGTCCGGATCATCTCCAGGTGGAAATTTACACCGAATGGTATGATGAATTCGCTTCCCTCGTGGAAGAAGCTTCGGAAGAAATCGAACTCGACCCGAAGGCTGCCCTGAAGAAGATGCAGGAAGCCTACGCGGACGAAGACGAAAAGTAATTCGATTCCAGATTTACAGAAAAACGCCCGGTTCATCACCGAGCGTTTTTTTGATGTTTTAACCATTCCGAACGGAACTTCTGTTCAAATCGGGACGGATGCTCCTTCGGAGCTATGCTCACGGCCAGTCGACGCTTAACCTTTTTTTTTCGGACTCGGAGCAGACTCTGAGATTGCAATCGTTGGCATTTTGGGAAGCGGTTTGGGAGCTTCCGCAGGCTTATCCGGAATGACCGATGCAAAGGCCCTAAAGAGCTTAAGAGCGGCGGCTGCGGCTTCATCATCGGAAATCGCACGCCCGAGTTCCACAGCGCCTTGGAGCGGAGAATTCCCGACATAGCGCATTCCGAACGGAGATACCGCCGCAAGTTCTGCAAGCATTTTCGGATCGGGAGGTGGAAATTCCATAAACGTAAACACGAGCATTCCCCGCCGAGCTTCAATGCCCTGAATCCGAAGCTTGGCGGCGATCATCGCGACTTCCGTCACCAGGAAGAGTTTTTTCACTGCATCCGGAGCAGGGCCAAAGCGGTCTTCGAGTTCTGCAAACAAAGGCGGCAAGTCTTCCAGTTTCGAAGTTCTCGCCAAGCGTTGGTAAATCGAAATGCGGGAAAGTCCATCGGTGATGTACGTTTCGGGAAGGAACGCATCGATCGAAAGTTCCACGCGGGGCTGCACCTTCGAAGA
>DGSB01000079.1 GCA_002390045.1 Fibrobacter sp. UBA4373 | reverse complement strand
TTTTTGGCGACAGCCTTCTTCGGAGCAGCCTTCTTCACGGCGGTCTTCTTGGCCGGAGCGGCTTTTTTCGGAGCAGCCTTCTTAGCGACAGCCTTTTTTGCCGGTGCTTTTTTAGCAGGGGTTTTCTTTTCGATTGCCATATTTTTAGTTCCTTCTGTGGATTGTTGATAACTATGTCAATAAAATAACTTGATTTTCACAAAATATCAACATTTATTTTTAAAAATATTTTTTTTGCAACTAGTCAATCGCAATCAAAAATTCTATACCGCCTGGCCTATAACGATTCGCTGTGAACAAATGAAACGTATTCTTCGATACCTTTCTTGGCGACATCGAAAAGGTTGCAATATTTTGTGGCGAACGGCGGGATTTTCCCGTTGTTAATGCCGATCGCATCTTGCAAGACCGTCACATGTCCGTCGGTGTGCGAACCGCCGCCAATGCCGATGGTAATTAGGCTCACGGCTTTTGTCAGCTTTTCTCCGAGGTCGCCCGGAATGTGCTCGAGCACGCATGCATAAGCTCCGATTTCGTCGATCTTTTGAATTTCTTTCAGGAGCCTTTCCGCTTCTTCTTCGGTCTTGCCGACTTGCTTCATGCTGGTGGCGGTTTGCGGTAAAAGCCCAAGGTGAGCGCAGACCGGAATGTTGTTCTGAATGAGCGTTTCGATCACGTCGGGCATAAAGCCTTCGAGTTTTACGGAACTTGCGCCGACGTCCATGAACCTTTTCGCATTTTCCAGAGCCGATTTCGGGTCGTCGTAGCTCTTGAAAGGCATATCGGCGATGACGTGCGTGTTCGGAGCGCCGCGGCAGACTGCTGCCGTAAAGATGAGCATTTCTGTCATGCCGACGGATTGTGTGCTTTTGTACCCGAGCATGGTGTTGGCGAGACTATCCCCGACGAGAATCTGGTCGATTCCTGCGGCTTCTGCAATCTTTGCAAAACCGTAGTCGTAGGCGGTAATCTGTGCGACTTTTTCTTTTCCTTTGCGTTCTTTAATTTGCTGTGCTGAAAGCATATCCACGAACCTCCTGTAACCAGCGGTAAGATTTGATTTCCCGGTTTTCGCCGAGATGGGATTTTAAATATTTGAAGAATTCGCTTTCGATTTCACGCGGGTTCTTTAATGGCATTCGGGCGCTGAGTCGAGCGATATCATTTAAAAATTCGGGAGAATAGTGCGGCAAGAAAGTGCCCAGGCAGTCCTTGCAAAGTGCACCGCCCGATTCGAAAAGAAAATCGGCAGGATCACCTGAAATAGCGCTTCCGCAGCGAATGCACCCATCGACAGAAACCGCATACCCTGCACAGTCGGCGATGTGCCACATCCAACGGGCAAGCGCGTCTTGCGGACAGGCGCCACGGTCTAGAACTTGCAAAGCCTTTTCCGTGTATCGAAATTCTAGCTCTTGCGAAAGTCCGGTTGGCAGGTAGCGTAAAAGAATTTCCGCCATGACGCTTGCCATGGCCGTTTTTTCGAGATCCTTTCGCATATTCGGGAACCAATCGATTAAAGTCGCTTCCCGGATAAAGTGCAAATCGCTTTTCCCGGAATCGTTAAAGACGATTTCGCTTTCGGCCAGCGGATCGAGGGAGCTTTTGAAAGGACTCTTATGGCTTTTGGCGCTTTTTACCAAAAACGATTGCACTCCAAAATCAAAACAAAAGCCCTTCACGATCATCGAAGAATCGCTATAGGGCATTCTGTGTAGAATAATGACTTTGGTCTGCTTGAGCAAAATGAGGACAGGTTAATTTTTTTTGGAACCGAAAGAGTCGTCTAAGCGTTTTCCGCCGAGAATATGGCAGTGAATGTGCCAGACTGTTTGACCGGCATCGCCCTTGCAGTTGAATACAAAGCGGGCGCCGCCTTCGCCGAGTCCGAGCTGCTTGGCGATTTCCTGGGCGCGGTAGAGAAGACGTCCCATCAGCGGGGCGTCCGCTTCTTCCATATCCATCAGGCTTGCAATGTGCTTTTTGGGAACGACAAGCACATGGACGGGGGCCTGCGGGTTTAAATCCTTAAAAGCGAAGAATTCGTCGTCTTCGTAGACTTTGGTAGAGGGGATTTCGCCTTGGATGATTTTGCAGAAGATGCAGTCGGACATAAAAATTCCTGTTCGAAAAAAGGTTTCTTTTTTTGCATAAAACTAATATTTCGGTCGGTTTTCTGCAAATTGAACCGCCTTGATTTTGCTATTTTTGCGTTGTATGTTCTCTTTAGTTGTTACGCTGCTTGTTTTGGCAGTTTCGATGTTTTTCTTTGTGCAGGGGAAGATTCGCTCGGATATCGTGGCGCTCTGTTCCCTGGTGATTTTGATGATTTTTGATGTGGTCACGGTCGATGAAGCTCTTGCCGGCTTTTCGAATCCGATTGTGTTGATGATTCTCGGTCTGTTTATCGTCGGAGGGGCGATTTTTAGGACTGGCCTTGCACGCGTGGCGGGTCAAAAGATCGTGAAAATCGCCGGAAAAAATGAAAGCGTCCTGTTTGTCGTGATTATGCTCGTGACGGGCTTTATCGGCGCCTTTGTAGGGAATACGGGAACGGCTGCGTTGATGCTCCCGATCGTGATGAGCGTTGCGGCGGGTGCCAAATCCGGCCCGAAGCGTTTTTTAATGCCGATGGCCTTTGCATGCAGTATCGGCGGTATGCTGACTTTGATCGGTACGCCCCCGAACATGGTGATCAACGAAACTTTGGTCAAGGCCGGCTTTCCGAGTTTAAAGCTTTTTTCCTTTACCCCGATCGGTGTCGTCGTCTTGCTGTTGATCATTCTTGCCTTGCTTCCGGCTTCGCATTTTCTTTGCAAAAAGTCAGAAGAAAAGAAGTCCGACAAGCATCGCAACAAGTCGCTAACAGAACTGGCAGACGAATACAGTCTTTCGCGTAACGTGACGCGTGTCCGCGTTATGTACGATTCTCCGCTGATCGGGCGTTCTTTTGCCGAACTGAAACTGCCGACCCATTATAATTTGACGGTTATCGAAGTGGATCATCCGTCGCGGGGAAAGTTCTTTGGCGAAGGCCATCAGGAGCTCGCGGGACCAAATAGTGTGGCCTACGGCGGCGATACTCTTTACATGATGGGAGATATTGAAGACATCAAACGCTTTTCGAAGGAAATGAACGCTCCGATCCTTTCGGAAAAAGAAACGGAAATGGAACCGTTCCATTTTCGGAATTGGGGCATTGCCGAAGTGCTCGTGATGCCGGATTCCTCGTTCATTAACAAGAACGTGATGGAAACGAATTTGCGTGCCCAGTACGGGGTGAACCTGCTCGGCATTCAGCGAAACGGGGAATATATCATCCACGGGGTAACCGATAAGACTCTTGAATCCCGAGATACGCTTCTTGTGCAGGGAACCTGGGAAAACATCCGCAAACTTTCCTCTTCGAATTCGGAGTGGATTGTCCTTGGGGAACCTCTTGAATCGGCTGCGGCGGTCCCGCTTGACCACAAGATGCCGTTTGCTGCCGCGATTCTTGTCTTGATGGTCGTTTTGATGGTGACGAATGTGGTGACGTCGGTGGCGGCGGTTCTGATTGCAGCGCTTTTGATGGTTTTGACGGGCTGCTTCCGGAATGTGGAAGACGCTTATAAGTCGATCAACTGGGAAAGTACCGTGCTCATTGCGGCCATGCTCCCGATGTCGACGGCTCTCGAAAAAACGGGAGTTTCGGGGATTATCGCGAACGCCTTGGTAGAATATCTGGGGGCGATCGGGCCCTATGCGCTGTTGGCGGGTATCTACTATACGACGTCCATTGTCACGATCTTTGTCAGCAATACGGCGACTGCGGTGCTCCTAGCCCCGATCGCGATGAGTGCGGCTTCGGGTCTCGGTGTGAGCCCGTACCCGTTCCTGTTTGCGGTGACGGTTTCGGCCAGCTGCTGCTTTATTTCGCCGTTTTCGACCCCTCCGAACGCCTTGGTCATGAACGCTGGACGCTATGCGTTCAATGATTATCTGAAAATTGGCGGTCCTTTACAGTTTGGAATGGGTCTTGTTATGACCTTTGTGCTACCTTTGTTTTTCCCGTTTTAACCGGGAAAGATGTTAAATTGTCCCCGCGACTAAACATTTGAGGAATAGGAATTATGAATTTTTCGCAAGTCATCTCCGAAGAACTGAACTTAGAAGAATGGCGTGTGGCCAAAGCCTTGGAATTGATGGACCAGGGCGGCACGATCCCGTTCATTGCGCGTTACCGCAAGGACCAGACGGGAACGTTGAATGAAATTGAACTTCGCGACATTCAGCACCGCCGCGAATATTTGCAGGAAATTGAAGACCGTAAATCGACCATCTTGAAGTCCATCGAAGAACAGGGCAAACTCACTCCGGAACTCAAGACGAAGATCGAATCCTGCAAGGACAAGACGCTTCTCGAAGACCTTTATGCTCCGTATAAGCCGAAAAAGCGTACCCGTGCAACGATTGCAAAGGAATGCGGACTTGAACCTCTCGCCCGAATCATCATGGCGCAGGAAGAAACTTCCAATACGCCGGAAGAAATCGGTCGCATTTACCTTTCCGAAGAAAAGGGCCTTGCCGACCCGAAGGCGGCAATTGCCGGCGCCTGCGACATCCTTGCAGAAGAACTCGCCGACAATGCGACCTATCGCCAGTATCTGCGTGCCCAGATCGAAAAGGAAGGCGTCATGACTTCGAAGGTCCGCAAGGAATTCGAAAAGCAGGACACCAAGTTCAAAAACTATTACGAATTCTCGGAACCGGTCGCGAAGATCCCGAGCCACCGTATGCTCGCTCTCCGCCGCGGTGAAAAGGAAAAGGTGCTCCGTCTTTCCGTGGAAATGCCGGATGAGGCTCTGGTGAGCTACTTGCAGCGTCAGGTAATCAAGGGCGAAAGCATTTGGAAGCCGTATCTGGAAGAAATGTGCAAAGATGCCTGGGAACGCTTGCTCAAGACGAGCCTCGAAAGCGAAGTCCGCCTGATTTTGAAGGACAAGGCCGAAGAAGAAGCCTTTAAGGTGTTCAGCAAGAACCTTCAGGACGTTCTCCTGGCGCCTCCGGCAGGCCATAAGGCTGTTCTCGCCCTCGATCCGGGCTTCCGCACGGGTTGTAAGGTGGCTGTCTTGGATAAGAACGGCAAGTTTATCGATCACGGCGTGATTTTCCCGCATGAACCGCAGAAGCGCGTTGCTGAAGCGGGGGATTACATTGCCGCTCTCGTCGAAAAGTATGATGTGGACTTGATCGCTATCGGTAACGGTACGGCAAGCCGTGAAACGGACGCTTTTGTGGCCGATATGAGCCATAAGTTCAAGGGCAAAAAGCCTGCTCGCGTGATTGTTTCCGAAGCTGGCGCTTCCGTTTACTCCGCAAGCCCGATCGCCATTCAGGAATTCCCGAATGAAGACGTGACGACCCGTGGCGCAATCTCTATTGGCCGTCGCTTGCAGGACCCGCTCGCTGAATTGGTGAAGGTGGATCCGCAGTCAATCGGTGTTGGACAGTATCAGCACGACGTGAACCAGCGCGAACTCAAGAAGCGTCTTGACGAAGTCGTGGAAAGCTGCGTGAACATGGTCGGCGTCGATTTGAACAGTGCAAGTGCACCGCTTTTGACCCATGTCGCTGGCGTTTCGGCAACTCTCGCGGAAAACGTGGTGAAGTACCGTGAAGAAAACGGCGCTTTCAAGACTCGCCAGGATGTTTTGAAGGTGAAGGGCTTTGGCCCGAAGGCGTTTGAACAGTCGGCAGGCTTCCTCCGTATTCCGGGAGCCGAAAATCCGCTCGATTGCAGCGCCGTCCACCCGGAAAACTATGAACTCGTCGAACGCATGGCTGCAAAGGCCGGTGTCGCCGTGAAGGATCTCGTGGGTAACGCCAGCGCCATCAAGTCGCTTTCCCCGGATGAATTCCTTTCGGATTCTGTCGGTAAGCATACCCTCGAAGACATCTTTGCAGAACTGGAAAAGCCGAGCCGTGACCCGCGTAAGGAATTCCACTATGCAAAGTTTGATGACAAAATCAAGAGCATCAATGACCTTGTGACGGGCAGCTGGATGGAAGGCGTGGTGACGAATGTGGCGAACTTCGGCGCATTCGTGGACATCGGTGTTCATCAGGATGGCCTTGTGCACGTTTCCGAAATCAGCGACAAGTTTGTGGAAGACGCAAAGACTGTCTTGACTGTCGGCGATGTGGTGAAAGTTCGCGTCCTCGGTGTGGATGCCGGCCAGAAGCGAATCTCCCTTTCGATGAAGTCCGAACAAGTCGATGGCGTTGCTGGTGCAGGCCGCGCTTCGCATGGCCCGCGTGGCGGTCAGCGTCGTGAAGGCGGCATTCGTCCGCACGCAACGATCGCTGATTTGAAGGCCCGTCTCGGCGGTGCGAACGCTTCCCAGAACAAGGGGAACGGTCAGCCTCAGAGCAAGCTTTCTTCGATGCTGAAGAAGTTCAAAAAAGGTCTCTAAGAAGTTGTGATGAATTTCACAGGAGCCCGATGAAAATCGGGCTTTTTTTTGTGTTTAAATTGGCGAAATTTGCGTAATTTTGAAGGTTTGAAGGAAGCCTTCGAATTCAAGAGAGAAGCAAAATTTTAGACCGGATGAGGCGGTCCGATTTTGTAAATTTTGAATCATACAGATAGTTTAAACAGAGGCACAAGATGATGGCGATTTACGATGAATCTCTCGACGGGAACATGGATATTGAACCTCCTCAGACTTATATCATGAAGCGTTCTGGGGAGCGCGTTCTTTTTGACGGAGAAAAAATTGCCAACGCAATTCGCAAGGCGAATAAGGAAGAAGGCATTCTTTCGGACAAATTAACCGAAGAACAGATTGCCGCGATTGTGGATGGAATTGAAAGAGACGCTCGCAATGCTAGCCGCGACCTTTCCGTGGAAGAAATTCAGGATAAGGTGGAAAACTCGTTGATGGCGACGGGTAAATTTAACGTGGCCCGTCTTTATATCACGTACCGTTATAAGCACAACGAACTTCGTAAGATGAGCAACATCGACCAGAAGATTTCGGGCATTGTGGAACGGGATAACGAAGAAGTCAAACAGGAAAACTCGAATAAGAATCCGACAGTCCTTTCGGTCCAGCGAGACTATATGGCCGGTGAATGGAGCCGTTACTATACAAGCCGTTACCTGCTTTCGGATGATATCGTGATGGCGCATAAGGAAGGCCTGATCCATTTCCACGATGCAGACTATTTTGCGCAGCATATGCATAACTGCTGTCTCGTGAACTTGGGCGATATGCTCGATAACGGCACATGCATCAGCGGAACGCATATCGACACGCCAAAAAGCTTCAATACGGCCTGCACCGTTGCGTCGCAGATTGTCGCCCAGGTCGCTTCGAGCCAGTATGGCGGCCAGACTATTACCATGTCGCATCTTGCCCGCTATGTGGATATCAGCCGTCAAAAGATTGCCAAGCGCCTCAAGGCGGAATTTGCCGAGGCAGGCGTCGTCGTTGAAGACACAAAGCTCAAAAAGATTGTCGAGGATGAAGTCCGCCGCGAAGTGGAATCCGGCTGCCAGACGATTCAGTATCAGCTGATTACGCTCCAGTCGACGAATGGACAGGCTCCGTTCGTGACCGTCTTCATGTACCTGCATGAAGTCCCGGAAGGACAGATCCGTGACGACTTGGCGTTGATCATCGAAGTGATGTTAAAGCAGAGAATTCTCGGTGTCAAGGATAATCGCGGTTTCTACATTACCCCGGCATTCCCGAAGCTGATCTATGTGCTCCAGGAAGACAACATCGATGAAGGCTCTAAGTACTTCTACTTGACAAAGCTTGCCGCGGAATGCACGGCCAAACGCATGGTTCCGGATTACATTTCCGAAAAGATGGCTCTTTCGATGAAGGGTGACTGCTATCCGTGCATGGGCTGCCGTTCCTTCCTCACCCCGGACCGTTTTACGGACGCTCACAAGGGAAACCTGGGCAACGCAAAGAATTTTGTCGAAGGTGTCCATAAGTATTACGGACGATTCAATCAGGGCGTCGTTACGATTAACCTCGTGGATGCGGCCTGCTCTTCGGGTGGCGATGAAGTCAAGTTCTGGGAAATCATGAAGGACCGCTTGAACCTTTGCCATAGAGCGCTTCGTCTGCGTCATGAACGCCTTCTGGGAACTCCGTCCGATGTCGCTCCGATTCTTTGGCAGGACGGCGCTTTGGCGCGTCTCAAACCGGGTGAAGTCATCGACCGCCTTCTTTATGATGGCTATTCGACCATTTCTCTCGGCTATGCAGGCCTTGCCGAATGCGTGTACTACATGAAGGGCGTTTCGCATACAAGCGCGGCGGGCGAAGCTTTTGGACTCAAAGTCATGCAGCTTCTGAACGATTCCTGCGCCCAGTGGAAAGCCGAAGAAAATATCGACTACTCCGTCTACGGAACTCCGCTCGAAAGCACTACTTACAAGTTTGCGAAGGCCTTGCAGAAACGCTTTGGCAAGATTCCGCACGTGACCGACAAGAATTACATCACGAACAGCTACCACATCCATGTGACCGAAGAAATCGATGCGTTTGCGAAGCTTACGAAGGAAGCGGAATTCCAGAGACTTTCTCCGGGTGGTGCTATCAGCTATGTGGAAGTGCCGAACATGCAGACCAACCTTCCGGCTGTTCTTGCCATCATGAAGCACATTTACAATACGATTCTTTATGCCGAACTCAACACGAAGTCCGATCTTTGCGATGTTTGCGGTTATTCAGGAGAAATCCGTGTTGTAAAGGATTCGACGGGAAAGCTCGTTTGGGAATGCCCCAACTGCGGTAATCGTGAACAGACGAGAATGCATGTTGCCCGCCGTACTTGCGGCTATATTGGAACGCAGTATTGGAATCAGGGAAGAACGGCAGAAATCGCGGATCGCGTTTTGCACATTGGTCTTGGCGAAATTCCGGATAATCCTTCCGTCAATCCGAATTCGACTCATTAACGTTGAACGGGAACTGCCTTAGGATGCTCTTATGCATGTAGGCCAGATTTACAAAGCGGACTGTGCAAACGGAACGGGTATTCGAATTTCATTATTCGTTTCCGGCTGTACGATCCATTGTAAAGGATGCTTCAACGCTCGGACTTGGGATTTCGATTTTGGCGTCCCTTACGATGACCGAATCGAAAATCTCATCCTGGAAGAGCTTTCCAAGGATTATTACGAAGGCATTACCATTCTTGGCGGGGAACCCTTTGAACCTTCGAATCAGGAAACTCTGGTTCAGCTGATTCGACGGATTAAAAAGGAACTCCCGAAAAAGAATATCTGGATGTTTTCCGGCTATGTCTATGACCGCGATCTGGTTGCCGGCGGAAAAAAACATGTCGACGTTACCGATGAAATTCTGGATTCGATCGATGTGCTTGTCGACGGACCTTTTATGATCGAAAAGAAGAATATTACGCTCCGCTTTCGTGGATCGGAAAATCAGCGCATTATCGACATGAAGGAAACCCGCAAAACGGGAAGTGTCGTTTTGAAAATGGAATAACCTTTATCGATGTTTATCGAATAGAAAGGCTTTCCTGTACGCTGACTTTTTCTTTGGAAATCAAACGGTACAGCTTGGTGCGAAAAAGCGGAATGGCCAGGACGACTCCCACCACGAGAATCGGAATGGATAAGTACGCGATTCCCGGCTGATCGAGTTCTTTTTTGAAAACGATCCGGAGAAAAAGCAAAATCCACCAGTGAACGGCAAGGATGATCATGCCGTTGCGGGAAATGTTTCGAAAAACGCCTTTGATGACTTGAATGCCCTTTAACGCAGGCAATCGATCCATCAACAAAAAAAGGGTAACGAGGGAAAGAATTCCAAAGAGGGAGCTGGCGAGAAATACCGCAAAGTTATTCCCGAGATCGTTATTCATCATGCTGAACCAGGGATTTGCGTCTTCAAAAAAGATGTAATGCCAAATGGAAAGGCTCGCCAAGACAATCAGAACGGGAATTTTTTGCCTGCTGAGCCACAGGATCCCATTTTTGCTCAAGGATCCGCATGCAAAAAAGAAAAGGGTCGTCAAAATGCGTTCCATTCCAAACGGCAGATGGATATGGTAACGGTTGAATATCCACCCGATGACAAGGCTTACGACCGCAACAGAAAAGGTTTTCCAGAAGTGCCCGCGGGTAAGGCGGTTGACGCCGAAAAAGGCGAGACTGACGCAAAAAAGATTGAACACGAACCAGATAGGCCCGGATCCGATGGAAGATTTTCCGACGATGAAAATTTTGAACAGATTCCACCCGATATACTGCCATACACTGTGAATCTCGGGAACAAACCCTAAAAGCATCATCTTGGGCGCACGTGGATAATAAAGGTCAAAATGGTAGAGGACAGGGTCTAGCGCCAAGAATAAAAGTGAAAGCAGAACGTAGGGGAGTAGAAGAACTTTCGCCTTGTGCTTTGCGTAACTTTTGAACGTGGAAAATCGGCGCGTGCTAAAAAGGAGTCCCGAAATAAAGAAGAAGGCTGTCATTCGGAACGCGCTTGCATGCAGCATCCCCATTTGAATGTTGACAAATGATTGCTCTAGATGAAATAGGCAAACGAGTACGAGTACGGTGCCTTTGAATTCATCGATCCAGGCGATTCTTTCTAGAGGGGAAGTCTTCATCATTTGTCGGGAAAATTTATAAAACTCATCCGAGGACAGAGGTTTCCTTGGGGTGAATATTCCGAGGAGGAATTAACTTGTGCATGAAATGCAATTTTTTTTCACATCGGATGCATAAAAAGTTGCGCAGACGGAGAGATGATTATATCTTTTTTTTCAAAGAATGATTCTAATGCGAGGTTAGCTTATGTCGAATTGGACGTGGCTTTCCGGATTGGCTTCGGACTTGAACGTTTGGGAAGATGAACTTTCCTTGGCCGATTTGGATGCCGAACATACATTTGTTTCTTATGTGGAGGAGATTCCTGTTCTGCAGGACCTGTACTCGCTTTCTGCGGTTCAAAATGCGGATGTACTCGTCGGTATGGATTTTTCGGCGTTGGTGATGCTTAAAAACTTGCATCGGCGTCCTAGCGGCCAGCGTTGGATTCTTCTCGCTCCGATTTTGAACTTTTGTGCCGGAGAAGATGCGTGGCCTGAAAAACAGGTTTTGCTGATGGCAAAAGAAGTGCAGAAAATGCCGAAGGTCGCCCTGCAGGGAGTCCTTGACCTCTTTGGCCCTGCTGACGAAGAAAATCAGGACTTGTGGATGGAAACCGCTCTGAAGATGAATCCGGAATCCATTGCGCAGGGCTTTGAATATTTGGCGAGTGCAAAAATTGAAGAACCGGTTTCCGTTCCCGATTGCGAAGTGCACTTTGGAAAAGACGACGAATGGATTACCGCTCCGGCTGCCGAAGCGGCGAAGACGCTTTTACAGGGGGCGACGGTGACAGTTCGTCCTAAGGCCGGGCATTGGGCAATGTCTTTAATCGGATAAACAGTGCTGCTAGGTAGGCAAAAAAGAATCCGAGTAGCCCATATTCAACAGCGTCTCCGATGTGGAAATAGAGCGTATCGCGAGTGCGAAGGGGAATGCGACGTGTAATGACGCGCTCCGTGAAAAGCTCTGTGTTCAAATCTTCGTAACCATACTGGTCAACAAACGCGGAAATTCCTGTGTTTGTGCAACGCACGATCGGGTAGCCGTTTTCGATGGCTCGGTAACGCAGTTGATTTAAATGCTGGGCGGCCGCCGTACTTTTTCCAAACCAGCCGTCGTTTGTAATGTCGACCATCAGACGGGAACCTTCGCGAATAGAACGTCGGGCTTCGGCTCCGTAAATCGTTTCGTAACAAATGAACGGACTCCAGGAAAACGGTTCAAAGACCGGGCGATTTTTCCCGGGGACAAAGTTGCCTTGCCCCACGTCAACGTAATTCAGAATCGGGAACACGTCGTCAAAGGGGAGCCTTTCGCTAAACGGGACTAGGTGCGTTTTGATGTAGCGCGTGTAATTCTTTTCATCTGGGCGGAAAAGGAATCCGCTGTTATAAAGGTTCACCGGACGGGGAGGCTTTCCTTTTCGGTCGTAATCGAGAGCGCCGATAAAGAGGCTCGTCTTTGTGTTTTGAATGCGGTTCCGGATCCAATTTTTTTCACGGGAGCGCAGTCTTAAAAAATCGGGGATGGCCGTTTCCGGGAGGACGACTAGGTCCAGGTCTCCAGATTCCCAGTCGAGACTATCGTTTGTGATTTGCCAAGTTTTAAGGACAACGGAATCGTAATAGGCTTTGCTCCATTTATTTGTCTGCTGGATGTTCGGTTGGACAATCGCCACTTTGGGCGCTTCCGCTTCGCTTGTCATGTAGAAGGGCGCCGCTTCCGGCTTTGAAAGAACGTAGGTTCCGTAACCCCAGAGACTTGCAAAAATGAGAATTGGAGTGGCAAAAAGAAGCTTTTTCCTGTTGACAAAAGCTTCGGCTACCGCAAGGTTGCTAGCAATAATCAGCGCCGTATAGCCGAAAATGCCGATCAGGGAAAGGGCCTGTAGCAGAGGCAGCTGATTTCCGAGGGCGTATCCGAGATGGCTCCACGGAAAGCTAAAATCTCCAATGCTTCGCGTCATTTCGAGCCCTGCGTAAAAGAGCGGGAAAAGAATCAGCAGAACGGGAACGCCTTTGATTTTGACATCGCGGGCTTTGATAAAGATAGCCGCGGCAATCGTATTGTACACGCTGAAGTAAGAAATCAAAAGCACGAGCCCGATCATGATCAGCACCGCCGGCCCGACGTTCATCACGTTGTAAATCCAATAGTAATTGATGACGTTGTAAAGGAAGCCCGACCAGAACGAAGCAAAAAGCGCCGTCTGCATGTTGGACCGCAAAAGGATAATGAACCAGGGAACAAGGAATACAAGAGCGCCAGGCCCGAGTGGAAGCGGAGGGAACGCGAGAGCGTAAAATCCCCAGCCGATGGAGCTGAGAACAAGCGCGTACAGCGATTCCTTTTCTTTGCAGCGGTGAGCGTTCCATACGGCAAAACGGAAAAGCCCATAAAGGGCTAAAGGTCCAAAAACCGTGACGAGTTGAATCAGGCCGACGTGGGAACGAAGCGTGTAATCGAGTGCGAGCGATAAAAATCCGAGCCCACAGTACCCGTAGAGCATTTTCGAAAAATGAAGCCGAAAAGTACG
The DNA here is from genome assembly GCA_002390045.1 of Fibrobacter sp. UBA4373. GTDB lineage: Bacteria > Fibrobacterota > Fibrobacteria > Fibrobacterales > Fibrobacteraceae > Hallerella. The sequence continues at coordinate 14,769 of DGSB01000079.1, read as the reverse complement.
GGAAAAAAGAAAGGGAAGGGCGCAAAGAAATGGTACAAGCTGGGCTTTAAAAGTGTAAATCCCTTCTAAATCCGGATCGGCCATGACTAGCGCAATGTTCAAGACCGCTTGGATAAAAAGGAAGGCAATCATCCGAGTCCGCCTTTTCCCTGAGGGTGGAACAGAAGAACATATTCGCCTTTCGGAGTGCATTTCTTGTAATGCTCCAAAAGCTCTGCCGGAGTTTTCACCAGATGCTCTTCGAACTTTTTCGTGAGTTCGCGCATGAGGGCTATCGGCGTTTCGCCAAAAACCTGCTGAATTTCACCGATGAATTTTACCAGGTTGTGAGGGCTTGCGTAAAAGATGAGCGTCGAATCCGCCGTTTCCTTCAGCTTTTCGAGCAAGTGCAAACGTTGGGCGCTTTTCTTGGGAGAAAAATTTTCAAAGCGGAATCGGTCGGTGGGAAGGCCGCTTGAAACGAGCGCGTTGATCATGGCACAGGCACCAGGGACGCTACGGACGTCAATCCCTTCCCGAACGCATTCGCGGACCAGGTTGAACGCGGGGTCGGCAATGCCCGGAGTCCCTGCGTCGCTGATAATTGCGATGTCGCCTTCGTTCTTTAAGTATTCCACGTATTTCGGGGTCACTTCTTCTTTGTTGAAGTCGTGATAGCTTTCCATCGGCGTGTGAATGTCGAAATGGTCGAAAAGAAGCCTGGAATGACGGGTGTCTTCGGCGAGCACGAGCGGCACTTCTTTTAAAATGCGCACGGCGCGGTAAGTCATGTCTTCAAGGTTTCCGATGGGAGTGGCGACAACGTAAAGTGTATGCATATTTTGAATTTTAGTAAATGTCCGAGCGGATGGTTTCGTCCACGGGGGTGTTTTGTAAAAGAGTTTGTCTTAAACGTGCAATCAATTTCAAATGAATCATGTCGGCACGTTCCTGTATATAGCCGTTACGATAAGGGCCGTACCAAAAAAGGCGCGGATGCTCTTCTTCGCGAAGTTCTGCGGTCTCGACGATTGCACTGTCGCAGGCAAGATCCGACTTGAGTAGAATGGTGATGTCGTCTTCGCGAGGCATGGCGGGCCAGAGGGGTAAAAAAATCAGAACTCCTAAATACCATAAGCTCGCATAACGCTCTTCAACTTTGCCGTCAAAAGAAAGGTTCAGGACGCATCCGTGAGGAATTGCGTCTTGCAAATTGGAACGGTAGGCGTTTTGCAAGGATTCCGAAATGGAAGCCGGATTCCCGTCTTCCTTGGCATCGAAGAGAATCGAAAAAGATCCCTTTTCGTTTGGAACAGGATCTTTGGAAGCATTCGCCGAGAGATCCGCATGGTAAAGCTTGGGCGCACAGGCGGAAAGGAATAGAACGGTTAGAATGCAGAGCAAATGTCTCACTCCTTAAAATTAGAATTATTAGATTTCAAAATATGGAAAGTAAACCGGCCTACTTCATTTCTGATGCGCATCTTGGCGTAAATCCTCCCGGATCCATCACGGATCGCGAAGAAACGCTGGTCCTTTTTTTGAGGGAAATGGTCGGGACGGCTTCGCATTTATTTCTTGTCGGGGATCTGTTCGAATTCTGGTACGAGTACCGTCATTATGTGGCTCGTGGCCATATGCCGCTATACCGCGTGCTGGGCGACTTGGTGGATTCCGGAACGGAAGTGCATTATCTAATGGGGAATCACGATTTTGCGCTCGGAGACTTTTTCCCGAATGAACTTGGCGTACAAGTTCACCGCACCTATGTGGCCGAAAATATCCAAGGACATTCCATCTATTTGATGCATGGCGATGGCGTTGCCAAGGCGGATTCCGGATACCGTGCCGCACGTCGATTGATCGACGCAAAATGGGCAAGAGCGCTGTTTCGAAAGATCCATCCGGATTTAGGGATGGATATCGCCTGCTTTGTCGGAAGAAATAGCCGCAGGGCCGGGAGCAATCGTGAAATTGATATCCAGGCGTATCTCGACGCGGCGGCGGAACGCATGCGAAAGAACCACTGCGACATCTGCGTCCATGGGCATCATCATATTCCGGGCGTTTGGGAAAATGCAGAAGGGAAGGTCGTTTCTCCCGGTCAATGGCTTTTCAGTTTGCACTATGCCAAAATGGAAAACGGCGAAATTTCTGTCCAGACGTGGAAAAAATAAAAGACCCGGACAATCCTTGCCCGAGTCTTTTGACACCTTTTGGAAAATTACTGGTTCAAGCGTTCTTCCGAAGCGCCGCGGAGGCTTTTCGCCTTGTTGGTTCCCCAGAGTCTATCGACAAAGTCGAAACTCAAGAACTTTTCTGTCCAGGTTTCCACCCAACACCAGTGCATCTTTTCTCCGTTTTCACCTTCAATAATCCAATGGTCCGGAGCCGAGAATTTGTACGTTTTCGGCACCGGAGTGTCCCATTCATTCTGAGCTGCCGGCGTGTCGGTAATGGTCCAAACGCGGTTAGCTGTTTTGTGGTAGATGAAAAAGTTGAACGCAATGTCCACAATCAGAAAGATGATGCTCCATTTGAAGTTCTTCCTTGTCAAGAGGAAGATGATCAGCAAAAGAAGCAACAGGGCGAATGCGCCGAAGTTGTAGTGGATGGAATAGAAAGCCTTGAAAATTTCGAACATCAATTTCCCCCTATAATTTGAATGTCAGGACGTTTCCCGAAATTTGAACGCTGTAACGGACGTGGGATTCCGGAAGTTTGACTCCAAAGGCGTGGAACGTTCCCATCATGGAAAGGCTTGCGTGACTTTCGATGGTGCGGACGTTGAGCAGACCCTTTTTGCCAAAAGTAAATTTAAATGTTTTTTTCTTGGCGTCATATTCCGGAGTCGTTGTCGGGTTCTTGATTGTGTTCAGCGCGGTAATGCAGCGCTTGTCGAGAATCATTGTTCCGCGGGAATCGATGGAAATCATCGGAAGGCCTGCGGAATTGCGGCAAGCAAACGGTTCCCATGCACCGTTTTTTTTGCTCGTCTTCTTTTGGAAAATAATCTTGTCGCCTTCTTTGGTCAGTTCGACATCTCCAGAAACGACTTTCATGCCAACGACATTCATTGCGCCCCGGAGATAAAGAAGATACGTTCCGTTCGACGGAAGAATGCGGAAGGAGGTGGCTTTGAGCTTGCTCGTCGGCGTGATGGCGATTCGGCCACCCACCTTGTCTACCATCACGTCTGCATACGTATTGTTTTTGAGTTTGAGCTTCTCCACCAATTCCTTGGTAAAACGGAGAAAACCACGAATGTCCATTCTAGCTTTAAAGCTATTATCCATAACACTAAACCTCACCTAATGGTTTACACCGCGGAAAAATTAACAAATTCCGCGAAAACCAACAAGATGCGCTCCGTTAATTTGTTTTCATTTTAAAAAGTTCATCTTGCAAAACGTCGATCAGAGACCTTCCTTTTCGCTCCACTTGGACGAACTTTTCAGAATGCCTGTTCAATAAATTGCGTACAACTTCACCTCGGCGAGGATCGTCGAGAATCACGATAGGAATTGGGGTTTCGCTGTTTTCAAAGTTCATTTCCGCTCGGGTGCGACTTAAAAATTCCGGGAAGAAAATTCGATATCTTGCCGATAAAGCGGAACGAAAACTCTCGGCAGGGTCTACGAGAATCGCGCCCTTGCCAAGACCGCTTGCTAAAGAATTGTAAGCGGCAATCGCGCCTGTTCCGTGACCGATGAAAATGAGGGATTCTGCATGAGCGCATCCGACCATCGCTTCGATGTCCGAGAAAAAATATTTTTCGCCGGGAGTGCCTTCGCTTCCGGCCGCGCCCCGGTAGTTAAACGTGACAAAACGGAAGCCTTTCATTTTTTGTGCGTGGGCAAGGAACGTGGCGGCGTCTTCGCCCCTGTCGGCAAAGTACAGGACCGTTTCGGAAAGGGAATCGTTCACGACCCAGCCCTGAAGTTTTTTACCGTCTTCGACATGGCAGAGCATGGCGCCTTTGCGAAGCGCTTCTTCGGAAACTTTGTCCACTTCAGCCCGAGGGAAGGCGAGGCGGCGTTCCGAAAGAACCATGTAAAGCAATAGGCAGATGTAGACCAGCGCGAAGATGCCGATCATCCGCAAAATTTTAAAAAGAAGTGTTTTCAAGGCGTGCATCGGGGAACAAAATAAAAAAAGAATCCCGACCTCTTTGTAAGATCGGGATTCTAGGGATGGGATTGGGTGTTCCATGAAAATAGACAAAAAATACGCCGAAGAGTAGCGGGGGTGTTCTCGAAAGTGTTCCCAAAACGTTCTTTTCTGCGAATTTTAGGAAATCCTTACGAAATGTTTGCAAAATTAGGTGTTCCCAAAAAAAGACGGAAAATATATTTTTATTCGCAATGAACGTGTTTGCCTATTACAATTATCGGAAGTACCTGCAAGACTACTACGAGTATCGGAAGTCTGTCCAAAGGTATTTTTCGTATCGCGCGTTTGCAAAACGCGCAGGTTACACGTCGAGCGGATTCTATCTGGATCTCGTGAAGGGGCGCAAGTCCCTCACCCCGCAGATGGTCCCCAAGTTCATTCATGCGCTTGGACTTTCCGAAAAGGAAGGTCGCTATTTTAGCCTGATGGTGGACTTTACCCATGCCGAAACGCCGGAATCGAAGCAGGATATTTTCGAAAAGATGTCGGCGCTGCTTCCGCGTACGACCAAGGCTCTTTCCCGCCAGCAGGTAGAATACTATAAGGAATGGTATTACGTCGCGGTCCGCGAAGCCTTGTCCGTTCTCAACGTTTCGGACAACTATCAGGACCTCGCCTTGTTCCTGAATCCGCGCATTACGGTTCCGCAGGCGAAGCAGGCGATCAAGCTGCTTTCGAGCCTTGGACTGATCGAAAAGGAAAATGGTTTTTGGCGTTCCGTCAACAAGACGATTACCAGCGGTCGAGAAATCCCTCCGTTCATCGTCCATGATTTCCAAAAGAAGATGATGGACCTCGGCAAGGCGGCTGTGGACCATTACAGCACCGAACGTCGCAACGTTTCGTGCACAACGATGAGCGTTTCTCCGCAGGGCCTTGAACGCATTATTCACAAAATTGATACATTTCGGAAAGAAATCGTCGATATTGTCCGCTCGGACGACCATGAATCGATGATCTGTGAACTGAATATCCAGTTCTTCCCGTTGTCGAAAGAGCTAGAAGCTCCGAAAGACGCTGCGGAAGAGTCGGATGCAACCGAAGGAGATACCGATGAAGAAGCTTGATTTGCGATTCTTTGTGTTTCTTCTTTGCGCTTGCGCGTTATCTTTTTTAGCCTGCACGGACAAAGTCGCCGGGACGGCGACGGATACGGAAAATACGATTGCAGGAACCGTCACCCTTTCGGACGGTAGCGCTTGCAGCGGTATTTCTGTACGCCAGGTGGCCGCTCGTACAGCGTCTTCGGTCACTTATCTTGAAACTCAGACAAATTCGGTGGGCGCATTCGCGTTCGACAGTGCTCTTGCCGATACGGTGAACCTCGAATTCCGCTACCATAAACAGGATTCGTCCATTGCCGAAGCTCAGGTTATCCGCGGAGTCAGTCCTAAGCATGTCGACAGCCTGCACGTGCAGCTGGAAGCGACGGCTTTGCTCTTTGGCGAACTCGAATATACAGGCGATGCTTCGTTCTTTGCGGGATCCCACTTTATTATACAGGTCGATTCCACGACTTTCGCGGTGGATGTGTTCGCTCCGGATTCCTTTAGGCTTGAACTCCCGGAAGGAAATTACACGTTGACGGTGCTTCCGGCGGATTCCAGCGTGATTTCGAAGCTCAAGGCTTCTGGATATGCGGATTCCACTTTAATCCGCAAAATCTCGGTGTCGGTGTCTTCTGGAGATTCCCTGGATGTCGGCAAGCTCCGTTGGGACGCTTCTGCTTCGGAACCTACCCAGGTAAAGCTCTTGCAGGGTTACGTTAAGGATATGAAAGGAAATCCGGCAAAGGGAGTCTCGGTACATGTGGTTACCGATCTCTACGGCTTCGGTGTGACGGATAGCGCAGCTTTTGTAACGCAAGCGGTGACGGATTCGACAGGCCTTTGGCGCGTACCCGCTCCGGTTTTCGATTCGATCGATGAAAGCTTCCGCGTGGAATTCCGCAGCAAGGATTCTTCGGGCCAGGTTCTGACCGCCCTTTCGGAATACATCGAAAAGGAAACCTTGGAAAAAACAGCCGATACTCTCCGGGTGAAAACGGTGACTCTTTCGGAATCTTCGAACTTCCTTGGCGCGGTCTTCTTGGTGACGGATGCGGCGACGACGTCCAGACAGGACACCCTGTGCTGGGCTTACAGCATCCGTGTCGGTTTCCGCGGAACGAGCCATTTTAAAACGGTGACTTCCTGCAATAACGTTCTCATGACGAATTTGCCGTCCGACTATCAGGACCTTGTCTTCTACACAGGAGATGAATTGGTGGTCCGCAATCTCAAGTCGGGCGAGTTTGACCCCGAAGATTATGTCAAAAGTGTGAAAGTGAATTTGCCTCCGGGAGATACTTTAAAGTATCAGGGCTTTACTTATACGCCTCCAACCACCGCAAATGACGCTTTCGAAAGCATGGATTAACCCCAAAGCCCCCCTTTTCAGGGTGATTTTTGCCTCACATTTATTGACTGAACTCTTTTTTTCTAGTATATTTGCGCTACCTTGAGAATTGAGATTTCAAAGATTGCTTCCTGTGAAGGTTATTTGCAGGCGAGTTTCGCAAAGGACGAGTCCGATGCGAACGTTTTTGAAGAACTCCGTCTTCAGGATCCTCTTCAAGTCGAATTGACGGTCGTCCCCGAAGATTCGAACAAGTGGGTTCTTACGGGGACTCTTTCCGGGGTGCAGGTTTTAGAATGCTCTCGCACGCTCGAACTGTTCGACCATCCTTTTGAGACGCCGATCAGTTTTTGGGTGGAACTCATCCCGGGTTTGGCAGAGCAGGAACTGGACGATTCGGACGACGAAACTTTTGGTTTCCGCGTACCGCAGGTCCAGGACCACGTAGATGTGACCGAATGCGTTCGGCAACTGGTGATTCTCCAGGAACCCCTCCATCCGGTTAAGGACGATCCGGACAAGGCCTTCGTTTGGGAAGTCGGCGAAAAGTCGGAAGAACCGAAGGAAGATCCTCGTTGGGAAAAATTGAAAGCGCTTAAGGCCAAGATGGAACATCCGAACGGATGATTCCGGAACCTTAGGCCGAACGATTAGGAGTTCAAAAATGGCAACACCAAAAAGAAAAACCTCTACTGCCCGTCGTGACAAGCGTCGTACGCACTGGAAGATCGAAATGCCGGCTCTCGCTACTTGCGACCATTGCGGTTCCGCAAAGCGTCCGCACCGCGTTTGCCCGGTCTGCGGCTACTACAACGGCGTAGAAGTCGTTCATATTCAGGAAGCCTAATTTTTAAGAAGATTAGATAGGAGTTTACAATCCATGATCAGCATTGCGCTTGATGCGTTTGGCGGTGATAACGCTCCGGATGTCGTAGTCCAGGGGGCCATCAACGCTGTCAATAGTTCTGAAGGTAAGTTTGCGGTTGTCTTGTGCGGTCCTGAGGCCGAAGTCAAGGCTAAGCTCAAAGAATTCGGTTACGAAGGTAAGCTGATCCAGGTTGTAGACGCTCCTGAACTCGTTGCTATGGACGAACATCCGACCGAAGTGCTCCGTAAAAAGCAGCATTCCGGTCTTGTGATGTGCGTGGGCCTTCAGAAGAAGGGCCTCGTCCAGGCCAGCGTTTCTGCCGGTAATTCCGGCGCCATGATGGCTTCTTGCCTCATGATTCTTGGCCGTACGAGCGAAGACTTTGCTCGTCCGCCTATCGGCTGCATTATCCCGACTGCTAAGGGCCACAGCGTTCTCGTGGACGCCGGCGCAAACGTGGATGAAAAGCCGAATGTCCTCAGAGACTTCGCTCTCGCCGGTTCTGTGTTTGCAGAATCCTATCTCGGTCTCGAAAATCCGAAGGTCGGACTTTTGAACATGGGCGAAGAAGAAAAGAAAGGTCCGGCTTCTGTCCAGGAAGCTCACCAACTTTTGAAGAATGCTCCGGTGAACTTTATCGGTAACGTGGAAGGTCGCGATGTCCTTCTCGGTGAAGCGGACGTCGTTGTCTGCTCCGGTTTTGTCGGCAACGTTCTTTTGAAGATGTACGAAGGTTTTTACGAATTGCACACCAAGACGTTCGGCGTGATCGACACTCCGGCAGGCAAGCAGTTCAACGAAGCTTGGGACTACCGTAACACGGGTGGAGCTCTTCTCCTTGGTTTGAAGGGCACTGGTATCATTGCCCACGGTCGTTCCGATGCAAAGGCTATCGAACAGGCGATCAAGGTCGCTTACACGTTCGCCGCGAACAATGTGCCGGAAAAAATCGGCAAAAAGCTCGCAGGTATCGAAGCTTAATGATGATCCGTTCGAGTCTGTTCTCGGTCCATTCGGGACATCCAGAACAGATTTTGGATTTGAATTTTATTGAACAAGTGTTTAAGATTTCGTCCGAAACTCGACAGGTTCGGGCGATTTTTTGTTGTCACAAAGCGTTTAGTTAATATATCTTGGAGAACACTATGTCTAAGACGATTTTTGTATTTCCTGGCCAAGGCGCACAGTATGTGGGCATGGGCAAGGCTCTTTCTGAATCTTTCGCTCCGGCGAAGCAGCTCCTCGAAAAGGCTGACGACACTCTCGGCTTTTCGATTTCGAAAGTGATGTTCGAAGGCCCGGAAGAAGAATTGAAGATTACGGCGAACACTCAGCCGGCTTTGTTCGTTTCTTCCATGATGGTCCTTGAAGTTCTCAAGGCAGAAGGCATTGACTTTGATCTCGTGGCTGGCCATTCCCTGGGTGAATATTCCGCTATCTGCGCTGCAGGCGGATTCTCTTTTGAAGATGGTTTGAAGCTTGTGCGTCTCCGCGGTTCGTTGATGGCAAAGGCCGGTCAGGAACATCCGGGTTCCATGGCTGCAATCATCGGTGTGGACGATGACAAAATCCAGGAACTTTGCGACGCCGTGAAGAATGTCGGCGTTGTCGTTCCGGCGAACTTCAACTGCCCGGGCCAGATTGTGGTGTCGGGTGAAGTCGAAGCAGTGAAGGCTCTCGTGGACAACTGCGGTGCGGCTGGCGTGAAGGCTGTTCCTCTGGCTGTTTCCGGCGCATTCCACAGCCCTCTCATGCAGAGCGCTCAGGCTGGTCTTGCCGAAGCAATCGCCCAGACCACGTTCCATGATTTGGCTAAGCCGCTCATTGCAAACGTGACCGCGCAGACGGTGACAAGCGGCGCCGAAATCAAGGATCTCCTTGTGCGTCAGCTCGTGAGCCCGGTCCGTTGGAACCAGTCGATGGCGTATGCAATTAAGGAACTCGGCGTGACTTCCGGTGTGGAAGTCGGCGTCGGACACGTTCTCTCGGGCCTTCAGCGCAAGATTGACCGTGCTGTGAAGTTCACGGCGGTGGAATCGGTCGAAGCGGTGCAGGCTCTCAAAGCTTAAGGAAAATTATGATTGATTTGAAAGGTAAAGTTGCAGTCGTTACGGGAGCTTCCCGTGGCATCGGTCTTGAAATCGCCAAGACGCTTGCGGCTCAAGGCGCACGCGTTGCTGTGATTTCGACAAAGGAACGTCCGGAAATCGCAGAACAGATTGCGCAGGAAACCGGCTCTGAAGCAAAGAGCTATGCTTGCGACGTCTCGGATGCGGATCAGGTGGCAGCCACCTTCAAGGCGATCCTCGAAGCTTTTGGCCAGATTGATATTCTGGTGAACAATGCGGGTATTACCCGTGACGGTTTACTGATGCGCATGAAGGATGCGGATTTCGATGACGTTATCCGCACGAACCTTCGCTCGGCGTTCCTCTGCACGCGCGCGGTTGCCCGTCATATGATGGGCCGTCGTTCCGGCCGAATTGTGAACATGGCGAGCATCAACGGCATCCGTGCCCAGGCTGGCCAGGCGAACTATGCGGCTTCGAAGGCTGGCATTATCGGTCTTACCAAGACGAACGCGATGGAATTTGCCGCTCGTGGTATTACCGTGAATGCGGTGGCTCCGGGCTTTATCGGGACCGATATGACGGCAAAGATCACTCCGGAAGCCCTCGAAAAATACACGAATTCGATCCCGGTACAGCGAATTGGACAGCCAAAGGACGTGGCAAATGCGGTTGCGTTCCTCGTTTCCGATGAAGCTAGCTATATTACGGGTCAGGTTCTTGGCGTCGATGGCGGCCTTGGAGCTTGATATTTTAAAAAAAGTTTCTAATTTTTCACAAAACCTCAAATGGAGTTAAAAATGACTGAAGAAGAACTTCTCAAGAAAATTACGGCAGTTGTCGTTGAAAAGCTCGGTGTCAAGCCGGAAGACGTGACTCGCGAAGCTTCCTTCGTGAACGACCTCGGCGCTGATTCCCTCGACCGCGTTGAACTCGTCATGGCTCTCGAAGACGAATTCGATATCGAAATCCTCGATGAAGATGCTGAAAAGTTCATCAAGGTTTCCGATGTTCTTTCCTACATCCAGAACAAGCTCAACAAGTAAGTTCTAGGTTTTCCTGCGCAGCTCTTTTGTCAAACTCGCCCGGGTGCAATTTCTTGCATAAGGCGGCGTGACAAAAGAGCTGTTTGCTTGAGTGGAAATCCTGCATCATAAGGCCTCGTCCCATTTCGGATGAGGCTTATTTTTTATCTTTTTTGCATATGGAAAAGAAAGACAAAAACGTGATTCGTCGCTTCTTTTTGTGGTTCCGCAAGAAGTCGGGAAATGATTTGGAAAACAGTCTGGGTTATACGTTTAAGAACCCGGAACTTCTGGCGCACGCGCTGGTGCATCGTTCGTGGCTTTCGGACAAGGAAATGCCCTATTGGGAAAATAACGAACGCTTGGAATTTTTGGGCGATTCCGTTTTGAACATGCTGGTCACGGAATATCTATACAAAACTTATCCGCATTTGCCAGAAGGCGATCTTTCGAAAATGAAAAGCGTGATCGTTTCGGGACAGGCCCTGACGAAAATTGCCCGTGGCTGGAACTTGGGATCGTATTTGCGCGTGGGGAAGGGCGAAGCGAAGAATGGCGGTCGCGACCGCGATAGCCTTTTGGAAGATGCTTTTGAAGCGATTCTCGGCGCAATCTACCTGGATAGCGACATCAAGCACTGTCGGCAGTTTTTGGAAAGGCACATTTTCCCCAATGTGCAGCAAGTGGTTTCGGAGACGGATTTCATCAATTACAAGAGCGCCCTCCTCGAATACATGCAGGCGCGAGCGCTCCCTCCTCCTGACTATGAAGTCGTTTCGGAATCGGGCCCTGAACATTGCAAGGTTTTTGAAATGACCGTGATGTTCCAGAACAAGGAATACGGCCGTGGAACGGGCGCTTCGAAAAAGAAAGCGGAGCAGGAAGCTGCGAAGGTGGCTTTGGAAAAGTTCAAGGAAGAAGAAGCTTCCCAGACGAATGAAGCTCTGTTGAATGTGAAACCGCCCAAGGTGACCAAAAAATCGATTGCCCGTGCTGAAAAGGAAAGGCAGAAAGAAAGGGCCAAAGGAAAGAAATGAATTTGTCGAAGCAAACGTGGATCTGGATTTTTGCCGCTAGCGCTCTCCTTTTGATAGCTTGCAATAGCGATTCTTCCAAGGACAAAAAAGCCGTTTCGATCGGAGCGTCGAATTGCCCGTCCGAGGCTGTTTACCCGAGTGACGCCGATGGGGAATTCGATCCGATGGCAGATGCTTCGGCTGTGCCTTGCGGAACGATTCGCTTGTGGGGATCGGCGATGCCGAAATCCTTTAACATGTGGGAAGATTACAACAGCTTTAGCGCAGGGCTCATGAGCCTGATGTTTGAACCCCTGGTTTCGCTCCATTCGACGGAAGAACGTCCGGTGGGAATCCTTGCGGACAAGTGGGAAATCTCTGCGGACAGCATGACGTTCACTTTCCATATCGATCCGCGGGCGAAGTGGAGCGACGGAAAGTCTATTACTGCGGAAGATGTGCAGTTCTATTACGACGTCATGATGAATCCGAAAAATTTGACGCCGATTTTTAAGGTGGGGCTTTCGCGCTTTGACCGTCCCAAGATTCTTGATTCGCTCACGCTTTCGATTACAGCGAAGGACGTGCATTGGGCGAACTTCTGGGAGGCGGCTGGGCTTGTCGCGTTCCCGAAACATATTTGGGAAAATCAGAATTTCAATCAGATCCGTTACAAGTTCCCCGTTGTCGAAGGCCCGTATAAAATTTCGGACTTCCGCGAAGACCGTTATGTGGAACTTTCCCGCAACCCGGACTGGTGGGGCTTCCACAAGAACTGGAACCGCGGAAAGTACAACTTTGAAAAGATTCGCTACCGCTTTATGGAAGACAGGACCAAGGCGCTCGAAGCTTTTAAAAAGGGCGATCTGGACGCTTATGCAGTCTATACATCTTCAATCTGGATGAAGCAGACGGATTTTGATGCCGTGCAGAAAGGCTGGGCGGTCAAGCAGCACATCTTTAACCGGGAACCGATCGGATTCCAGGGCATGGCGATGAACCTTCGCCGGGACAAGTTCAAGGACGTGCGTGTCCGTCAGGCGCTTTCGTATTTGATGGACCGCAAGCTCATGAACGAAAAGTACATGTACAATCAGTACTTTCTGTTGAACAGCTATTACCCGGACTTGTGGGAAAACCATGCGAATCCGCAGGCTGTCAATTATGATTTTGACATGGACGCCGCTCGAAAGCTCCTTGCCGAAGCCGGGTATGTCCCGGGTGACAAGGGAATGCTGCAAAAGGACGGCAAACCGTTTGAAATCACGTTTATGACGGCAAGCGAAGACATGCGCCATCTGACGCTTTACCAGGAAGCTTTGCAAAAGGCCGGCATTCAGGTTTCGATTGAGCAGATGTCGCAGAGCACTTTGCGCAAGCGCTTGGATGATGCGGATTTCGATATGTATTGGATTGCGTGGGGAAGTTCGCGACTGAAAGATCCGGAAGCCTCCTGGTCCAGTGCGACGGCAAACGACCCGGGCACCAATAACATTACCGGGCTCCAGGATTCCTTGGTCGATAGCCTGATTCTTTTGCAGAAAACGGAATTTGACCTGACGAAACGAAATGAGATTCTCCGCAAACTGGATTTACGCCTATCGGAAATTGTACCTTATGTCTTAATGTGGCAGTGCGATTTCCACCGCGTTCTTTACTGGAACCGATTTGGAATGCCGAAAAATGTCTATGCGAAATTTGGACGGGAAGACGAAAGTATTCCTGTCTACTGGTGGCTTTCGGCAGAAAAAACTGCCCGCTTGGACGCTGCGATGAAGTCGGGATCGCCTTTGCCGCAAGAACCTAAGGAGGTCCATTATGCAGACTGAATTTGATACCATTATCATCGGTAAAGGCCCGGCGGGAATTTCTGCCTCCTTGTACGCGTTGCGTGCAGGCCTTTCTGTTCTGGTTGTTGCAAAGGATGCTGGCGCGCTTTCCCGTGCACATGCGATTGCAAACTATTATGGTTTTGAAGAACCGATTCCGGGCGAAGAACTCGCACGTCGAGGCGAAGCCCAGGCGAAGGCTCTCGGTGCGGAATTTTACACGGGTGAAGTCCTGGACATGATGTTTGCCGACATGTTCCATGTGCGAGTCAAAGGCGCGGAAGGCGAAGTGGAATTTACGGGTAAGTCCGTAATCGTCGCTGCGGGATCCGTGCGATCCAAGGCGCCTGTCCCGGGAATCGATGCCTTTGAAGGCAAGGGTGTCAGCTACTGCGCTGTCTGTGACGGATTCTTCTACCGTAAAAAGAACGTCGCTGTTCTTGGAAACGCGGCTTATGCCCTTTCCGAAGCGAAGGAACTTTTGCCTCTTGCCGCTCAAGTCTCGATTTGCACCTTGGGCGAAGAACCGAAGGTGGAAATCCCCGCGGATTATGTGGTCGAAAAAGAAAAGATCGTTGCCATTGAAGGCGATGATCATGTTCAAAAAATCAAGTTTGCAAGCGGCAAGGAAATTCCGGTTGACGGAATCTTTGTGGCGATTGGTACGGCAAGTGCCGCCGATCTTGCCCGTAAGACGGGTGCTGCGGTCCAAGCGAACAAGCTTGTTGTCGACGAAAAATTGATGACGACTGTGCCGGGCCTTTTTGCTGCGGGCGATTGCCTCGGTGGAATTTTGCAGGTGGCTGTCGCTGTGGGCGAAGGTGCCAAGGCTGGGCTTGCCGTTGTGGAATATGTCCGTAAATTACGAACAAAGGAAGGTTCCGCAAAATGATTCTCGCGGGAAAGAAAATCCTTTTGGGTGTCACAGGAAGCATTGCCGCTTATAAGGCGTGTGAACTTTTACGTCTGCTTCAAAAAGAAGGCGCGGAAGTGCGGGTTGCCATGTCGGACGCGGCAACGAAGTTTGTCGCTCCCTTGACTTTCGCATCGCTTTCCAAGTGTCCCGTTTATACTCGCGACGGAAATCCGGAAGGACGTCCTTTCCAGCATATTGATTTTCCGCGTTGGGCGGATCTTTACATTGTGGCGCCTGCGTCGGCGGACGCCATCGGTAAATTTGCAAACGGATTGGCGGATGATCCTGTCTCGCTTTGTTACATGTCGAGCCAAGGGGAAAAGTGGATCGCCCCTGCGATGAATACGACGATGTTCCTGTCGAATGCGGTACAGAAAAATTTGGAAACGCTTCGCTCGTTTTCGGACACGTTCCTTTTGGAATCTCCGGCAGGGGAACTTGCTTGCGGAGAAACAGGCCCTGGCCGTTTTATGGAACCGGCGGAAATTATCAATGCG
>DGSB01000013.1 GCA_002390045.1 Fibrobacter sp. UBA4373 | reverse complement strand
CGGTTTTGAATACATACAAAAAAAGCGCGAAAACTCGCGCTTTCTGAATCACAAAATTCAAAGCTTTAGGTTCTGTGCAATTCAAGCGCCACAGCATCATCCAGCTTGACCGATGCAATTCGGGAAATACCCTTGATTTCCTGAGTCACACCATACAGCATATCCGCAGCGGCCATGGTACGCTTGTTGTGCGTCACCAGAATAAACTGGGTTTGGTTCGAGAAGTGACGCAAAAGTTCCATAAAGCGGCCGATGTTTGCGTCATCCAACGGACCGTCCACTTCGTCCAGAACGCAGTACGGTGAAGGCTTTTCCATGTAAATGGCGAAGAGGAGCGACACCGCAGTCAAAGCGCGTTCACCGCCAGAAAGGGCGGTCACGCCACGCATTTTCTTTCCGGTCGGACGCGCATTCACTTCGATCGCAGCTTCTAGCGGATCGACGCCTTCCTGCAAGGTCAATTTCGCTTCGCCGTTGATCATGATGCGGCTAAAGACATCCTGGAAATTCTTTTGAATGTTGTGGAATGTACTCAGGAAACGATCCCGGGCAATGCCGTCAAGTTTGGAAATGGTACGTTCAAGCGATGCACGGGCTTTGTCCAAGTCGTCGAACTGCTTTTCGACTTCTGCGAGACGCGCCTTTTCCGCATCGAAATCTTCCATGATTTCGGTATTGACAGGTCCTAGATTTTTGATCTGGACTCGAATTTCAGAAATTTCCTTCTTCGCTTCCTTTTCTTCATATTCGACACGCGGTACATCTTCCGCATGATCGATATCCACTTCCCATTCGGCAAAGATACGTTCTCGCATGCGGTCGATATTTTGACCGAGCGTACTGATGCGGAGCGTTAAATCGTTCAAATCGCTTGAACGTTCAAGAAGCTTGGAGTTAATCTGACGTACTTCCGAACGCCAATCGTTCATGTCTCCGGCGACCACGTCATAACGTTCCCGAGCGGCATCGCGTTCTTCTTCTTTTTTACGCAATTCCGCATCCTGGACTTGAATTTTATCGGCGATTTCCGCTTCTTTGGAGACAAGTTCTTCCTTGCGGAGTTCTACGTTTTCGATATCCGTCTTACGATTCGAAATAATATTGTCGAAGAATTTCACCTGATCGCCGATCACGCGGATTCGGGCAAGGCTTTCCTGCATGGTAGACTGAGCAGATCCAAGCTGATTTCTCAACGTACGGACGTCGTCTTCCTTGTCTTTGCGGATTTGATCCTTTTCTTCCAGGATTTCCATCACCTTGGCATATTCATTTTCAAGACGGGTCGATTCTTCTTCGGCGGCAGCGAGTTCCGCATCATCGGATCTTTCCGATGCCGCTTTTTGAATGCGATTTTCGGCTTCTTGCAAATTTGAATTCAAGGATCCTAAGCGGCGTTCCGTATCGGCCAGCATGGAACGGTGAATTTTTTCTGCGGCTTGACCGGAACGAATGCTTTCGTTTGCTTCTCGGATCGATTCTTCGGTTTCCGAAAGCATCGAACGGGCTTCTTCCAAGCGTTCGTTCAAACCTTCACGATTATCTTCCAATCGTTCGATTTCAGAAATCAAACGATTCAATTCTTCTTCGTCTTTATCAACTTCGGCCTTACGCGCAAGAACGCCCGGAGCTTCACTCTTTCCGCGTCCACCATAAACAAGTCCCTTGGACGAAACATAGCGACCTTCCGTAGAAAGGAACCAAAAATCTTCATTTGCAAATTCTTGGGCAAGACTCTTTGCTACCGCAAAATTTTCGACCAGGACGGCTTTGGAGAGAAGCTTGTCGACAATTGGCTTAATCGATGGATCCGCTTTGACAAATTGCGAAGCGATACCGATCACGCCAGGACGAGCCGGGAATTCTTTTGCCACATTGACTTCTGTAGCAAAGGCGAGAATCGCACTGCCGGCACTTGCCGAGTCCAAAGCATCCAAAAGACCTTCTAATGAATTTGGCTCCGCAGCAACTACAGCATTGAGCGCACGACCCAAAGCAAATTCAATCGCATTGGCGTATTCCGCATCGACATCGATTAAAGATCCCAAAAGTCCCTTGACTTCGGACGCGCGGCTATTCACCAAATAATCGGCACCCGAGCCTGCATCGGAATCCATATTTTGCAAGACTTCAATGCGCGATTCGAGTCCGGCCTTATGCGCTTTCGCTTGGGACAGCCTATCGTCTATCGCAGAAAGTTCCGCTTTTTTAGCTTCGATGTCTTCTTCTTGAACACTCTTACGCTCGGAAAGATTTTCAATATTCCGTTCCGCTTCGGCAATGCCATCGGCAAAAGTTTGAAGTGTGGATTCGACTTCGCTCTTTTTGCGTTCCAGTTCCGAGCGCTCCACGTTCCATTTTTCAATGTTCGCGCGGAGCATATCGGCTTCAGCATCTTGACGCTGCCACTTGTTACGAAGCGAGTTCGCTTTGTTCAAGCTAGTGATTCGCTGATCCGAAAGCGTACGGGACTGATCGCGGAGATCGTCAACCGTATCGATCAAAATTTGAAGAGCCTCTTCTTCGCGGGCAAGTTCCTGCTCTTGCTCCGAAATGGCGTCTTCCGAGCCCAGCGACTGCAAGTTTTCTTCCAGTTTTGCCTTTTCGGCTTCCAGCTGGGAAATGCTGTTTTCTGCCTGAGTGATTTCTTCGCGATATTTTTGCACGTTCATATCGGCCGTGCCTTGTTGTTCGCGATTGCGAGAAAGCTCGTTATTCAAATCATTTAAGGCAAATTCTTGTTTTTTGACTTCGTTTTCAAGACCGCGCAGATTTTCTTCATCGCCAGCGATAACCAACTGGCGTTCTGCAATTTTCGCATCGAGTTCCGTAAGACGAGTCTTGTCGGATTCCTGTTCGTTTGAAACTCGGGATTTCGCTTCGTTCAGAACATTCAAATTGCGACGGTTTTCTTCATGACGATCCAGGCTGACCGAAAGATCCAGCTCACGAAGTCGAGTCCGAAGACGCTTCCATTCTTTAGCCTTTTCCACTTGCTTTTCAAATTGGCGAACTGTCTGGCGTTCGCGGCGCAAGTTGTCTTCGACGCGTTCCATATCCGTGCGGACGCGTTCAAGTTGGCTAATGGTTTCTTTGCGCTGCTTCTTGTACTTGCTCACGCCGGCCGCTTCTTCAAAAAGCGTGCGGCGATATTCCGGGCTATCGGCAAGAACGTTACGAATCATCGTTTCGTTCATCTGGGAATAGTTGCCAAGACCGAGGCCCGAGTCAAAGAATAAATTCTGAATATCCTTTAAGCGGCATTCCTGGTTGTTAATCAGGTATTCCGTTAAACCATCTCGGTGGGCGCGACGGGTCACCATCACTTCTGAATATTCCGAAGCCAGATCCCCATTGCTGTTGTCGATTACCAAGGATACTTCGGCAATGCTCATGGCGGCACGTTCTTCTGTACCGGAGAAGATCACGCTTTGCATTTTATCCATACGAAGCACCGAGGCCCGCTGTTCACCGAGCACCCAACGAATGGCGTCCACAATGTTGGACTTTCCCGCTCCGTTAGGTCCGACAACGGCAGTTAGACCGTTTCCCGGAAAGGTGATTTCCGTGCGCTGTGCGAAGGACTTAAATCCGAAAATCTTTAACTTGGTAATTTTCACGTTATATCAAAAATAATTTTTTCGTCACTTTTATTCGAAATGATGATCCCATTCACCGTCTTTTTTTGAAATTTTGAGGAGTTCACTGCCCCCAGCAAAATCAATTTTCCCCATATCGACGATTTCCCAAGCCCCTGTTGAATCCTTTGCCTTGATTACGATGTGGAACGAGCCGACAAAATCCTGTTCATATACATAGGAAAGAGCTCCCGCAGCAATGGTATCCGGAATCCAAAGAATCGTATCGTTCTTACCCACTACCGACAGTTGGGCGATATCTTGATCCGTTAAATTTTTGACCTGCAAGCGTTCTGTTGAATCGAGCACCAAATGTGTGCAAGAGCATAACGCAAGGGCTAGGAATGCGATACAGGCGAAGCGAATCTTTTTCATTTGGCATTCTCCCGAACGATTCCCGTTGCCGTAATTTCACGAGGAGAAGATGTCGTGGATGATGTCTGAGCCGAAGTCTTGCTTCGACGGGATTCTTCAAATTCCTTTTCCCGTTCTTCTCTTCTTTGCTTTTTCACATTTTCATCGGTATCAATTTCACGCGTCATCATCGGCGTCGCCTTGGAACCGTTCAAACCGACAAATGTATCGCGAATCTTTTCGATTGCAAAATGGAATTGGAGCACAAAGGTTCCGCGTAAGCCGAAAACGTTTTCGATGTCATCTGCGTGATTGTAAGCAACGCGAACAAAAGGCATCGACAATCCACCGCCCCATAAAAGTTTTCTATCCGGTTTACGGTAGCAGGTCACATCGATGGAAACGACTTTGGACGGATCCGGATAATACTTGAGCGCGATAAAACGAAGCGCAGGATCCGGAAAATACACGGCAGCTTCTGCATACAAACGCTGTGCAATTAAATTCTGCTCCCAAAAAATACGCAGGGAATCTTTTCCATCGTGATTCCGTCTATAAACGGCGACATCGATATTTGGCAAATAAGTCAGCGGTCCAGATTCCCTACCGCCAAAAACTTTTTTGGATTCAAGATTCAGCGAAACGCGGGCATGACGGAAGCTAGAATGGTGAAAACTGGTTTGTGCCGCAATGGGTCCAATCGTCGCGGCCGCCCATTCGTACAAAGTATCCGTTTCCGGTTCGTAAACCTGACCGACAAATTCTGGATTGCTGTACTGGATACCTCCGGCAACGCCAAAATTCTGCTTCGGGCGTGCAATCGTAAAGCCAGTCGTATGAACGCTTCGGATCAAAGAAAATTTTCCATAATTGGGAAATATCGCGAAGTCTTCGCTATCCCAACCGTGGCGTTCAATCCACCACAGAATACCTAAATCCCAACCGCTTTTGCCGAGCTCTTCGGCAAAGTATCCTGCAAAATTTTCTCGAAGAACGTAGCCTTCGTGCTTTCCATATTCGGTGCTTAAACGCGACTGGCTTGGCAGCGGAAAATAAAATAAATTCGCTCCAAGGTAGCCGTTTGCTCCTGGATGAAAGACCATGCCAAATTCCCGAAGTTGGAGATCGCGAATTGCCCCTCCCCCATCGGAAACTCCGGCAACAGTCAAATGTCCCGCATGCGCAGAAAGAGCGAAAACGAGCGTCCAGAAGAGGATGCTCATTTTCTTTTTCAAACCGTGCAATCGGAACAGTTTCACTTCGTTAGTCCAACGTATGAACGAGAAGACCATCGCGAAGTTTCGGTTCAAACCATGTGCTCTTCGGCGGCATGATTTCACCGGCATCGGCAATCGCCATCAACTGATCCAAGGAGGTCGGATACATCGCGAAAGCAACCGCGCATTCACCAGAGTTCACGCGCTTTTCGAGTTCGCCAAGACCGCGGATGCCACCGACAAAGTCGATGTTCTGAGCGGTTCTCGGATCTTCCACGTTGAAGAGCGGCTTCAAAACGAGCTTCTGGAGGAGCGCTACGTCAAGGCTATCGACAGGGCCGAGGTTCTGCAAATATTCCGGTTTGAATTCGCAAGCGTACCACTTGCCACCGAGATACATGTTCACCACGTTCTGCTTCGTCGGATGAGCTTGACCCGGAAGTTCCGAAATGATGAAGATTTTCTTCAATTCTTCCATCAACTGTTCCGGAGTGCGACCGTTCAAATCCTTCAGGACGCGGTTGTAGTCCAGGATCTTGAGCTGGGTGCTCGGGAAAAGGATTGCGAGGTAACGATTGTATTCTTCGTCGCCCTTGTTTTCCGGATTCTGGGATGCTCGATAGCCGGCAGCACGAGCGCCAGCGGCACTACGGTGGTGACCGTCCGCGATATAGCTCACAGGAACTGCATCAAAGGCGCGGCAGATCTTTTCGATTTCTGCATCGTCATCGATAACCCAGACCGTGTGACCGAAACCGTCCGCTTCTGTGACGAAGTCGTAGACCGGCTTGCGGGCGATGATGTCCTTGAGAAGTGCAAACTGACCGTTGTCACGGTATGTGAGGAACACCGGACCCGTGTTGGAATTCGTGGCGAGGATATGACGAAGACGGTCGTCTTCCTTGTCTTTACGGGTGAGTTCATGCTTCTTGATGACACCTTCGAAGTAATCCTTCGCCGGGACCGTGCAAACAAGGCCATACTGTTCGCGGCCTTCCATGGTCTGGCGGTAGATGTAGAGGCAGTCTTTTTTATCAAAAGCGATCACGCCTTCGGCGATGAACTTGTCCAAGTTTTCCTTGGCATGAGCATAGACTTGCGGGTCGTAGGCGTCCACGGAATCCGGGAGTTCAAGTTCTGCACGCGTGATGCGCAGATAGGAATGCGGAAGGCCCTTGGCCATTTCCTTGGCTTCTTCACGGTTCATCACGTCATAAGGCAGGGCAGAAATGTCCTTGGCCTGAGCGGGATCAACAGGACGGAGTGCTTTAAACGGAAAGATATGCATGTGTTTTCCTTTTTGCTTGGCTTCTTTAATAACAATTTGATCTTCAGCGATCAATTCGTGGATATACTGGTTCTTGACTTCAATGTGCTTACGCTTGCGGTAAGATACAATGAAATAGGCGGCGATTCCAAAAATTGCGCCAAAAATAAGAGCGACGATCGTGATCCCGATCAAGAAAGCGATCACGTGCCCTGCGGCTTCACTCCAAAGGCGCGTGACGACATCCAGAGCGTTACGGAACGAAAGCCCCTTCAGTTCTTCCAAAAAATCAAAGTTAATCGATTCGGGTTGCCAGATTTTTTTGCCGATAAAATATCCCGACGGATAAAAGAATCCGAACTGCGTCACGGGATTCGCGACAAAAGATGAAATGACTCCCGGAACTTTAGGAAGCTTGAACAAAGCGCAAATCGCCACTGTCAAAATAATGGCAACACCGATTGTCGGCCAAATACCGACAAAAACGCCCACGAATACCGAAAGAGCCACTTCAAGCGCATCCATTCTTTTCGGAAACATCCGATTGAAATAGACGCGAGAAATTCGCGTAGCCCTGGATTCGTCCGACTTTTTTCTTTTCACTTTCATCAGAAACAACTCTCCAATGCCAAAATTTTTCCTTAAAATAGCAATTTAGCAAACATTCATCGGCCTTTCTTGGCTATATTGCGAGCTGCAACAGCCCGTCCCCCTGGGAATCCGCTAACCAAGCGACGTTGAACGATCAAGAATAGAATGATCACCGGCAAAGTCGATAGCGTTGCGGCCGCCATCACCAAATCGTATCGCGTTGCAAACTGACCAAAGAACAAGCGCATGCCGACAGGAATCGTTGCCGTTGAGACATCCATCGAAAATACCCAGGCAAACATCAATTCATCCCAAGCCAGAATAAAAATGTAGATGCCCGTTGCCAAAATGCCGGGAAGAGACGATGGGACAATGATTCGGAAGAATGCAGAAATCGGAGTACAGCCGTCGAGCAAGGCCGCTTCCTCGATTTCATGAGGGACCGAGCGGAAGAAGCTTTGCAAAAGCCAAGTCGCCATCGGAAGGAATAGCGCAGAATAAAGGACAATAATTCCCGCACGAGAATTCAGCATATGGATTGAAGAATGCAACTGCAAATAAGACGCAATCAAAAACGCGGGAATTAACAAGAGAACGTTGGGAATCACCTGACTCCAAATCAATCCGACATTGACAAAAAGGCTGTGGCGAATCGGAGACCTGGCAAGCCCGTAGCCCGCCAAAGAGCCCAAAATTAAACAAATCAAAACCGTAGAACTACAGATGACAAGCGAATTCAGCAAGAACGTTCCAAACGGAATCGTCCGCCAGAGGTCTTCATAATTGCGCCAGTGCAAATAAAGACCACCCGAAGGAAGGGTTTCCATGGCGACGATTGCATTCGAGGCAAGTTCTACGCTCGACAGCGTTCCATTTTGCATTCCGACTAAAAGGTTCCCTTCGTCATAAGCAAGGCTGGTTGCGGTTCCTGCCACAGAATAAGTCTTTTGGGAATAATCTTCACTCAACAAATCCCAAAGATTCATTTCGACAATGCCGTTAGAGAGTCCAAAGAAAACGCGGTTGCCAACACTCTTAATCGTCGAAATATCCGACTGGAATAAATGAGAGTCCCCATAAAGACGTTTTACCGCTTGGCCAGCGCGGAAATCAAAAAATACGATTTCACGTCCGCAGGCAAAAAGCATGGAACTCCGGCTAACCACGGAAAGACGCATGTCGCGTCCATTGTAAAAAGGAAGTCCCGATTCGCCAAAGATATAATTGGCCTTTATTTTTTCATTCTGGACATCGATCAAAGAAAATCCCTGGTCATGCGCCACGAGAACTTCTTTGTCGGATACCCGTAAAATGCGCTGAACCGAGCTCGACGGGAGTCCGTTTTGTGGCGTAATCCAACCGATTTTCCCTGTCTTTTTATTGACAATCGCAATCCCGGGGAAAGATTCCCACCACATGCCAACACAAAGAGTATTTCCGGCACTCGCAATCGAAACGCCGTGGTCACTCGCCGGAACACGGTCCACCCAAATCGAAGTCCATGGAATGCGACGGTATATAGTCAAAGGCGTTGGAATTCGTTCCGCAAGGCACCAACGGAAAAGTTCGCGATTTTCTTTTTTAGAACGGTAGCGCTTCTTGAAAAGTTTTTCGATGGCCGGGTTCACCCAGTCCTTTTTGGTTTGCCAAATCGAAATGACCTGAGCAAGGCTTTGCGGAGAATTCAAAATCATGTTCAGGGATTCAATGACGCTTGAATCTCTCGGGAAAGAACGATTGAAAATCTTTGCGAAAGTCACGTCCGTGTTTTCGACGAGCGGAACCGTGTCCAGCAAAGCGCCCAGTCGAACAAATTCACCTTCGGGCATTTGATTCGGCACGTAACGGAACGTAGAGAAATCACATGTGCGGAATGATTTCTTAAAATCGGACCATCCCCATTTTTTTTCCACTTTCATTTCGGAAAGATTGATCTGCATCAATCCTTCGTCGGGAGAAAATGCGTACAAGCTGGAATCCGCCAACGCATAATTGACGGTAACCGCCGAAAGATCCAAACTTTGGCGAGAATTTTTATCCAAGTTCTTGTCGGTATATTGATAGACTTGTCCATGCAACGTTCCGGCAACAACACTTCGATTTGAAGTTTTTTCAAAGAAAACGACGTCATTGGGGTATGGATCCGGGAACACTTTTCCCTGCTGGATTTCACTGGAGCCGAGCAACGAACTCCACACCATCCAGAGAATCGGGGCCACGTTCAAAATGGCAAATGTCCAAGCTAGGAACTTAACCATTTCTCAATTCCCTTGCAAAGTTTCGATACCAAACCGTCACGCAAATCAGCATAAAGAGCATCGAAATGGTGCCAAGAGCCGCTCCGGCTCCAAAATTCCATGTCTGGAATGATGTCCTGTACAAGAACGTCATGATCAAATCGCCGAATTTCCCGGGGAATCCGGAACCGTTGCCAAACATCATAGCGACCAAGTTAAAGCTATACATATTGATTACAAGGCTTTCGAGAACGACAACGGCAAAAATCGGACGTAAAATCGGAAGCGTAATATGCATAAAACGAACACGAGGAGGAATACCATCCAATGCCGACGCTTCATAAATATCGTGAGGAATTGCCGAAAGCCCAGAAAGGAACATCATCATGCAAAAAGGCCAATTACGCCAAATCGCAGGCACAATGATTGCCCAAATCGTATTTGGCCCGGTCAGCCAGTTGGGCTTTACCAAAGAACCATCCGGCAAATAAGTCCAAGTCGCTCCAAAAACTCCCGAAATCTGATCCCAGTGCAAGTAGTCAAATAGGATCATATTGATAATGCCTTCGTCTTGCTGCCACATGAATCCCCACAAAAGTCCGACAATATAAGTCGGAACTACCCAGGAAATCATCAGCAATACGCGCACAATCCCTACCGAAGGGAATTTCTGCGTGACAAGCAACGCTCCGGAAAGGCCAAGGACAATGCACCCGCAAGAAACACAAAAAGTATAGATGAGCGTATTTCGAATGGCATCGATAAGGCTTGTCCCCATTCCCGAAGAAACGGATTCGATATAATTCGAAACACTAAAGGATCCGCCTTGAATTTCCTGAGGATTCACTTCTCCCGAAAAAAACGGAAGGAGCATGCCGAAGAGAACCGGAATAAAAAAGAAAAGGACGGCATAGATAAACATCGGAAGCAAAAAGAGATATCGCGTTCTCATCGATTGTTCTCCATCTGGCGATGAATAAAGCGGTCCACTTCCTTATCGGCGGCTCGGATCTCTGCAATAATATCCTTTTCCGGCCAAACATTTTCGGGACTTGCCGTAATCAAATCAAAAATATTTCCAAAGCGGCGTAAAAGAATTTCCGTTTCGATTTCGCCCCAATAAGGCACGGCTGGGTAAGAGCGCAGATGCAACACCATCTGCTGAAAGACATCGCGCTTTCCGTCGTCCTTAAAGAACGGATATTCATACGTCGAAAGGAGTGCCGGCATAAATCCCATCACACGGGCGATTTCGAGCTGCACATCCGGACGGGTGGTTAAATAGCGGACAAGAGCCATGGACGCGCGTTTGTGCTTTGTATAACGCGAAACAGAAAGATTGGAGCCTCCCGCAAAATAATAAGGCGTTTTTCCAGCAGGAGCTACTGGCGGAAGCATCACCGAATAGTTGCGAGCCGTGACGTTCTTGGAAGATCCTCCCAAAAAGCGCGGGCTGTCCAGATAAAGCGTTTTGTTCGTGACATCAAACCAAAAAGCCAGACGACCTTCGTCAAAATCCATGCTCACCTGGTTCGTGTTTTTTGACAAATTCTTGCGGCTGTTGTAACCATCCCTCACTAAGCTCAAGTAATAAAGGATGCCGTTAATACTTTCTTTGGTAGCGAGCAAACTCTTTTGACCCGTGGAATCCAAAAAATCACCGCCCGCGCCCCAGATCCAGGGTGCCAAATTATGGATTACATTCCAGTCGTGCTTTCCGGGATATCCGATCGGATCGATGTGCTGTCCGTCTATTTTTACATGGGCATTCCGGATTTTATGCAGCGCATTTCGAAATTCTTCCCAATTGCGAACTTTTTTCGGATCCACTTTCGCTTCTGCCAAAACATCGCGACGGTAGAATAAGGGGCGAACGTCCAAAAACCACGGGATAGACGTCGCTCTTGAGATCCCAAGCGGTCTAGCAAATTTCATCGAGACCGATGCAAAAACAGAATCTCCACCGGAAGCTCCGATGAGGGAATCCATCGGCATCAGTGCGCCCATCGCGGTGACAGCCGCAGCCCAAGTCGTCGGCATTTGAATGACATCGGGTCCACTGTGAGTCGATGCGGCTGTCGTAATTTTTGTCCAGGCCACGCTCCAGTCGAGAACTGTGACCTGCACTTCGATTCCCGGATTTTCGAGCTCGAAATTGCGAAGCACATGCTGCATATCCGCAGTCGGATCCGGACTATTGGGCATAATCCAAAGTTGGAGAACTTCTTTTTGCAGACCATCGTCCGAACTACAACCTGTAAAGAAGATTGCAGAGAGCATCAAAGCCAACAATGGAATGGCCTGCCGGATTCTCAACGGAAACTAGCCCCTGTAGAAATGTCAAACAGATGGATGTTCTTTTCATCGAGCGATAGATAAATCTTTTCGCCGACGTCAAAATTTTCAAACGGCGGAACTCGCACGACCAAACTCAGGTTGTTGCACTGCGCATAGACGAGGCTTTCGTAACCCAAATGTTCCAGCACTTCCACCGTTGCAACGAAGGCGTTCGGAGCAGCCGCCGATATCGTAAAGAATTCCGGGCGAACGCCCACAAGCATTCGAGGAATACTGCGATAACGCGAAGCGAATTCTTCCGAAACCGCAAACGGAACTCCCGCCTTTTCAAAATAGAGACCGTCACGGGTCCACTGTGCAGCGAAAATGTTCATCGGAGGAACTCCGATAAAACTTGCCACGAATTCGTTTGCCGGATGTTCGTAAAGCTCCATCGGTGTTCCCACTTGCTGGATCTTTCCGTTCGAAAGGCAAACGATACGATCCCCCATCGTCATCGCTTCGTTCTGGTCGTGCGTCACAAGCACCATCGTCGCCTGTAAGCGGGAATGCAAACGTCCGAGCTCCACGCACATCTGGTTCTTCATTTTTGCGTCAAGACCGGAAAGTGGTTCGTCAAAAAGGAAGATTTTCGGCTTGCGGACAAGAGCTCTGCCCAATGCCACTCGCTGACGTTGACCGCCCGAAAGGTGCTTTGGCTTACGATCGAGCAGCGGGGCCAAATCCAAAATATCGACCGCTTCGCGGATACGTTCCTTGATTTCCGTGGCCGAATAAGCGCCTTTGATGCGCAGCGCAAATTCCAAATTTTCACGGACCGTCATATGCGGATAAAGCGCATGGGTTTGGAACACCATCGCAATATCACGATCCTTCGGCTCCAGTTTGCTTGCATCTTCCCCGTGCAAAAGGAGCTCCCCTTCTGACGGAGATTCAAGCCCTGCGATCATGCGAAGGATCGAAGACTTTCCGCATCCCGAAGGACCGACCAGCACAACAAATTCGCCTTCCCGAATAGAAAGCGAAACATTGTCGACCGCATCTACATCTCCAGGATAAGCCTTGGAGACATGCGAAAGTTCAATCGCTGATTTGGCTTCGGCCATAAATCAGTCCTACGAGTCTTCCTCGTCAAAGGAATCGTCCGCAGATTCGTCGTCCAATTCTTCATCTTCTTCGGACTTCGGCTTTTCGATTTCGAAAAGCTTGCGGAGCGGTTCAATCTTGTAACGATTGCGTTCTTCCGGAAGCGTGAACGGAGCCAGATTCAACGCAACGAGAATGGCGTTCGGATAGTTGTTCACCTTTTTGATGAATTCCGATTCCGAACAACCTTCATTGTAAAAATCCACGACAAAGGTATCCCAGAGTTCTTCGTCGAGCTTCTGGAGAGCTTCTTCTTCCGTTGCAACGCCTTCGACAAAAGCACCCGTCAGCAGTCCGGAAATCACTTCGACTGCGCAGTTACGGCGATTTTCATCCGGTTCCCAAAGCAAAACGCGGCGGGAGCTGTAATCGCGCGGTTTCATCGCGCTTTCGATATTGTCTTCGTTCGCCTGATCTTCAGGGACATTCAAATCCATATCATCGTCGATCATATCTGCCATAAAAATCCTTTGTTTGTCTTGTGAATTTAACAAAATTCGCCCAAAAGAGCGGTCCTTGAGCAAATTTCTGCATAAAAAAAGCCCTCGGTTTTCACCAAGGGACTTGATTCATGGATTGCGTCGTTGCCTTTCGGCCTTCGCAATCACTTTTGAATTAGGTGTGAGCGTCAACCCAGTCAGCGTTCTTCTTGCAAGCTTCGACGGACTTGTTGAAAGCAGCCTTTTCTTCTTCAGTGAGCTTGACTTCGAGGATCTTTTCCACGCCGTTTGCGCCGACAACAACCGGCACGCCGCAGTAGAGGCCCTTAACGCCGTATTCACCGTTGAGCTTAGCAGCGCAAGAGAACACGTTCTTCTTGTCGAGGAGGTAAGCTTCTGCCATGTGAATTGCGGAAGTAGCCGGGCTGTAGAAAGCAGAACCACGACCGAGGAGGTTCACGATTTCGCCACCTGCGCCCGCGGTACGCTTAGCAAGTTCAGCGAACTTTTCCTTCGTCATGAGCTGCGGAAGCGGGATGCCGCCGACAGAGACGCTTTCATAGATGCTGACCATGGTGTCACCGTGGCCACCGAGAACGAGAGCCTTCACGTCTTCGACGGAAACGCCGAGTTCGTCAGCGACGAAGCAAGCGAGACGAGCAGAGTCGAGAACGCCAGCCATACCGATCACCTTGTTGGACGGAAGACCGGACTGCTTCTGCATGTTGTAAACCATAGCGTCGAGCGGGTTCGTAATCACGATCACGAATGCTTCCGGAGCGTGTTCCTTGATGGCTTCAGCAACCGTCTTGATGACGCCGCAGTTCTTTTCGAGAAGGTCATCGCGGCTCATGCCCGGCATACGCGGGAAACCAGCGGTAACGATAACGACGTCTGCGCCCTTGAGAGCTGCGTAGTCGGTAGAACCCTGAAGATCAACGGAAGAGTTAATTACAGAGCGGCCTTCCATAATATCGAGAGCCTTACCCTTCGGCATGCCCTGAGTCATCGGAATGTCGATAAGAACGACGTCGCCGAGATTCTTCTGGGCTGCAACGAGAGCCATTGTACCACCAATCTGACCAGCGCCAACGAGCGCGATTTTCTTTCTAGCCATAATAGACCTTCCTTTTGAGGACAAAAATGTAGCTCCAATGATAGCAATTTTTTGCAGGAAATTCATCTAAAAAGTGAAAAGGAAGTTTTAGAACAGCGAAAAAAAGTCGTTTTGGAGCGTTTTTACTGGAATTCCGGAGCAACTGTGCAGATAGCAGCGAAGCCGTCGAAGCCATGGAAGGCAAGCTGGATTCTAAATAGGTAGAGGTCCGGTTTGCGGACTCGGATACCGAAACCCCAGGAATTCACCATTTTTTCGCCGTCCAGGCTGTACCAGTGCCGTCCGTACATCACATATTCGTCAAAAATGACTCCATCTACCAGATGATCGATCGGCCAGCGGTATTCGAGCGAGATGCCTTTCACCGAATAGTCGGTAAAACGCATGGTGTAGCCGCGGAGAGGATATGTTCCCCCTGCCGTCGGGAATGCCGAAAACGGGGCACCGCCTTTTTCCATTTCCCACATTTCGCTTAGGCGCAGTTGAACCGCAAGGACTCGACGATTGAGCAAAGTCGTGCGAATATTTTCCGGACGCCAAAGGCGCATCGTTTCTTCCCAAGAAAAATCGGTATAGAACTTGCGGAATTCCCGGGCTTCCTTCACCGACAGTCCATACTGCGAGTCATCTTTTCCCAAATAAAAATAGTGCTGAGCCACAAAATCGAGCCTCTGGAAATCATGGTTCAGAGTATTAGAGCGGCTCGTGATGTTTTCACCATGATACTTCGTGACATTGACGTATCTCCACGTAGTCGATATACGGGATCCTCGAGTCGGGACAAACGGGGCGTCCGTGTTGTCGTACGTCAGAGTCAGCTTGAGCGGAAACTGGTAGAAACGCTGATACATGCCCCGTTCATTTGGCTTAAACATCGGATGGTCTGTCAAAACAGAGTCTTCGATATCCGGATAGTCGAAATACTTATGCTCGGCATTCCCTTCTATTTGGAAGTCCATATTGCGGACAAATGGAACCGGATGCCCTAAGCGCAGCTGGGCCGAATACGAGGAATCCGTATAAAGGAACGGCTCGTTAGAATCAAAAAGGGTCAAGGAGCGAGGAACGCTCATTTCCGCATTCCGGTCCAAGCTCCACTCGAGCCTTCCCCCGACGACAAAGTCCGATCCAAAAAGGTTTCTTTTGCTATAACGCGTCGAAAAATACAAATCGCTATTGGCAAAGAGCGATGCCTGTGCAACAAAATAATCCTTACGAAGTAGCATGTTGCGATGGCGGTACGTCACTCCGAGTTGCGTCCGAGTGCCAGGTTTTAAATTGAACGTCGGATAGAGGTAGATATTGTGATTCGGGCCCAAAGCGGCCAGCTTTTCCGCTTTATCCAAAAGACGACTTTCATTTGCGTAATGGACTGGAGCTGCAAACGGATAGATCAAAATATTTAAGGCCGGCTGGATAATATGCGAAAAAGGCCAAATCAGATAATCGGTTGCGGTCAATTCGGGGCGGTCTTCGTCGGCAACGGCCGAACTTGAATCCCCCGGCATTGTATGCGACATAGAATAATCCGGCGTACTTTCCACGGAATCCCTAGCCTCGGCCGCAAATAGCGGAAGGCACGCGAATAGTAAAATCCCGGTAAAAAGCAGTCTCATGACGCAGAATAATTTAATAATTCACTCCAAAAACAACGTTCCATCCATCCGAAATCTCGCACTTTTTTTAGATTGTACGCGATGTTTTCCTTATTACAGAGAATTCTGCGGAACGCCTTGAAGCATCCGAAGATGGTTCTTGCCATCGCACTTGCGGTGACGCTTCTTTCCATTTATCCTGTGAGAAACTTGAAATGGGAACTTCGCCTCATCGATATGCTGCCGGATTCTTCGGAAGTCAAAAAGACCCAGGCGATCGTTGAAGAAAATTTTGGCGGATTCGGATCGCTCATCGCGATTATTTCCTCAAAAGACAGCGCTCTCAATGACCGATTGGTTCGCGGACTCGCCAAAGAACTCGAAGGAAACCGCTACGTCAATTTTGTCGAATTCGAGTCCGAAGCCGATTTTTTTGAAAAACACAAGCTCCTTTATATCCATACCGATGCGCTCAAAAAAATTCGAGACCGCATTTCGGATTTACAAGCGCAATATAAGTTTGAAAACAGTCCGTTCTACGTGGACCTGCTTTCAAATGACTCCCTGAAAAAAGCCTATCGGGATTCCCTGCAAAAAGAAATCACGGATTCGCTTTCCTTGAGCGAAATCGAAGACAAATACCTGTCCAAATATCGGAATATGTATTCGAATAAAGACGGTACCGTCAGAATCGTTAGCATATTCCCCAAAGAACGCGTATCCGATTTGGCCGCATCCCGCAAGTTGATTCACGTTGTCAACGGCGCATTCGAAAGCCTTCCCGAAAGTGAAAAAGCGGAAATCCATATGACGGGAAAGGTCTTTGAAACAGCTAGCGAAGGCTGGCGAATTTTGCCCGAAGCCCGCTCAACGGGAATTGCCCTTGCCGTCATTCTTGCCCTGTTCTTCTTGTTCCGGTTCGCACGACAACCTGCGGTATTTATACTTTCTACCATCCCGATTGCCCTCGTCTTTTTATGGACGCTCGCCGCGGCTTGGCTCCTTTTTGGGCGCATCAATTTATACTCCATTGTCCTCGCCGTCATTTTGCCGGGAATTTCCTGCCGCGAAATCGTCCATTTGATGACCCGCTTTGCCGATGAACAGCGCAAGGGCCTAGGCTACGAGCTGAGTCTCGAAAGTGCCTTGCTGGGCATTGGACCGACAATTGCGGTGTCCACATTCTCTTTTGCAGCGGCATTCCTTGGACTTTTACTTGTCCCGCTTCAAGGCATGCAGGAACTCGGAGCGTTAGGTGCTATCGGAGCCTTGCTGACCTGGGTTTTAGCGAGCCTTGTCTTCCCCGCTTTGATCGAAATTACGGGCCGTTATAGATCCTTCCTTGTCTTTGGGAAAATCAAGGGGAAAATACAAGACTTTAAGGAACGTCCTTTTGCCGGGATCAAGAAAGCTTTGATTCCCGTCATTCTCATTTCCGCAATTCTTCCTATCCGAGGAATTTATCCAAAGTTCGACTACGATTTTTCGCATACAGAGTATAATCCGAACACGGCCAAAGCAGAAGCCTTACTCCGGCAAACGGCTTATTTGCGCTACGACCCAATCGTCGTGATTTTACCGAATTCCGAACAGGCTCGCAATTTCTACAACCACATTAATCGGGAACGGAAAGCGAACCCCCAAACAGGGATCAGCTCGGTCACCATTTACCAAAATCTTCTCCCCTCCAATCAGCAAGAAAAAATTTCTTTGCTGAAAGAAATCAAGAGCGAACTGGACCCTAGCGTCTTACGCGTTTTAAGTCCATCCGATTCAGAACGGGTCGAAAAGTTTGTCAAAGATTGGCAAGCTGCCCCGGTTCTTTTCAAGGATATTCCGACAAACATCCGGCGTTTATTCGGAGCGAAAGAAGCCGGAAAAATGGAATTCGCCTTCATTTTCCCGAATTTCAATCCAAACGACGGACTCGCCTGTCGCCGACTTGCCAAAGAACTTGAGAAGTTCAATTATCCTATGGCAGGTACCGCCCTAGTCCGTGCAGCCATTTTGAATCATACGCTTCCGCATTTTCACAAAGCGATTCTCTGCGGAATCATCGGAGTTTTCCTGCTCACATTCCTTTTTTACAAACGTTTCTACTTCTCCCTCTTAACGTTGATTTCCCCATGTATCGCCTTCTTTTGGCTCTTAGGTCTGCTGAAACTTTTGAATATTCCGCTCACGGCTTACAGCTGTCTCGCCTTCCCGATCCTGATCGGAATGAGCCTTGACGGATCGATCCAATTGTGGAACGCTTATTACGAAAAATCGACAGGTAGCATCTATTATATTTTGCGCACGACAGGAATCACCTGCTTTTTTGCCGAATTTTTGACTATCGTCGTACTCTTTGGTCTTTCCCTTTCTTCCCATCCGGGAATTCACTCCATCGGAGTCATCTCTATCCCTGGAGTCATTTGTCTATTGCTGTCTCACAACTTCGTATTTCCGCTTTTCGCCGGCATTCTAGACCGTCGACGAATTCGCAGGAGAAAACTTCGATGAAAAATCTCTCTGAACGTATTTTAAATATCGCCCCCTCTTTGACCGTCGCCGTGGATACGCTTGCCAAAAAGCTGAAAGCTGAAGGCAAAGATATCGTTTCGCTCGGGGCTGGCGAACCGGATTTTGATACACCGTTAGAAGTTCAAATCGCCGGTAAAGCGGCCATCGATGAAGGCAAAACCCGCTATACCGCTCCGCAGGGAATTCTCGAAGTTCGTGAAGCCGTCGCCGAAAAACTCCGCAAGGAAAATGGCGTCGAATACGCTCCGGAGCAAATCATCATGACAAGCGGCGC
>DGSB01000010.1:8710-18504 GCA_002390045.1 Fibrobacter sp. UBA4373 | reverse complement strand
ATCGTGTTGCCTTTTTTCAAAAAGAGTTCGCCGATTTCGACAGCCTGGTTTAAAAGTCCGCCCGGGTTGTAGCGCAAGTCGAGAATGAGCTTCTTCATGCCTTGCTTTTGAAGCTTCTGGATGGCTTCGACAACTTCATCGCGAGTCTTGAGCGAGAACGATGCAAGCTTGATGTAGCCGATGTCCTTTGTAACCATGCCGCTGTACGGAACTGCATGAACGACGATTTTTGCACGGGTGATCGTAAAGTCCATCAGTTCGCTGACGCCTGCGCGGGCGATACTGATCGTCACGTCTGTGCCGACTTTACCGCGGAGCTTTCCGACGGCTTCGTCCAAGGTGTAACCACGCGTGTCCTTGCCGTCGATTTTCATAATTCGGTCACCGGCGCGAATGCCCAGGTTGAATGCCGGAGTTCCTGCGAGAGGGGAAATCACCGTCAGAATGTCATCGCGCAAGCTGATCGTGATTCCGACGCCACCAAATTCACCTTCGGTAGAAACCTTCAGATCTTCGTAATCTTTAGGGGCAAATACGGCGGTATGCGGATCCAAAATATTTCGCATGCCCTGAATGGCAGCTTCGGAGACTTCTGCCGGATCGACATCTTCGACGTATTTCAGGTTGACTTCCGAAAGGACCTTGTTCAAACGGGAGAGTTCTTCGTAAAAGTCTCCCGGGGCCTTCTTTTCGGATTTGGAGTTTGCCGCCAAGGCGACGCTTGCCGCAAGAGCTGTCAAAGAAAGCCCGCGGAAAATGTACTGTGCAAAAGACATTTTGGAATTCATGCAATAAAAATACAATTTCAAAAAAGAACGGAGCTTTAAAAAGGAGAAAACCCAGCCGTATCGGCTGGGTTTCATAGAAAGGAGAGAGATAAAATCGCTTGGGTACTGAAAATGGGTGACTTTTATGCCGCGTCCAGAATCTGGTCGATTTTGGTGGAACGGAGCTTGGCCAAGGCTTTTTCCTTTACCTGGCGAACGCGTTCCTTCGAAAGCCCGACCATTTTACCGATTTCCTTGAGGTTCAGGTCTGCATCGACGTCAAGCCCATAGTAAAGGCCGATCACCTTGTGCTCCTGATCGGTCAGGTTATCCTTCAACAGCAAATCGAGGGATGCCTGTTCGTTATTCTTTGCGGCAAGAGCATCGGTAGCTTCCGATTCGGAAGCGATGCAGTCGCCAAGGGTGGTATCTCCGTCTTCGCCAACCGGGGAGTCGAGCGATGCGGAACGTGCGCCCATCATCAAGATCTTTTCAATGTCCTTGGCTTTGTAACGGCTAGCGCCTTCGAGGCTTTCCGGGTCAATCGTGAGAGTTCCTCCGACGACCTGGCGGGTCTTGGAAGAAACGCGGTTAAAGCGACGGAGCACCAGTTCTTTTTCCGCACTGATGCGGACAAGGCGAGCCTTTTCAGAAATCGCGCGGGTGATGTTCTGACGGATCCACCACACGGCATAGCTGATAAACTTGATTTTTTGGCTAGGATCGAAACGGCGGGCGGCTTCGATCAGGCCCATGTTGCCTTCGTTAATGAGTTCGTTTATGTCCAAACCTTGACCTTTGTAAAGGTTGGCGATGTTTACGACGAACTTCAAATTGGACTTGACGAGGAGATCCTGGGCGCGTCTGTTTCCCTTGGCGGAAAGTTCAATCAAAATCTTTTCCTGTTCACGGGTGAGCAACGGATATTTGGCGATGTCATTCAAGTATTGGAAATAAATGGAATTCATCAGGACCTCTTTTGTTTCGTAACGCCTTTTCGTTACACTTGAAATCTAACGCCTGCAAAATTTCCAAGTGTCAGGAAGAACCCTGATTTTGGCAAAAGCTTCATCGATTTTCTGTATATATTTATCGGCTTTTTGTCATTTTTCTGTCATTTTCGGCTTAAAATCCCTATATTGGAGGTTATGACTGCCCCCACAAACCTTGAAGATTTCAAAATTCCCGATTCTGCGGCCACTATATCGGCTGATGCCCCACTAGGAAAGATTCCCGATTGGCTGCTAAAAAAGAAGCCCGTGTCGGAATCGCGTATGCGGTTCATGATGATGCTTTTCTTTTTGTCGATCGGTTTTGTGGCGGCGTCTTCGTGTATTGAAGAGGGCAAATATAACCTTCGCGCGTTGGTGGTTCCAATGGTGGTGACGGTCAATTTTCTTTGCGGCTTCTTTTTGAACCAGATCGTTTTTGTCCCGCGGTTTTACTTTGCACACAGAATCAAGACGTTTGTCTTTGTCAATTTTCTGTATACGGTCGTCATGATAGTTATTCGCGATGTGGCTGTCTATGTGATGGGAAGTAATGCGGGGACGTTATACGGATCGCTCGGTACGGATCACTCCCTGTCGTCGATTCTCGGGATTTTTTTCGCGTTTACGGTGGTGACGGTTATTTTGTGCACATTCAACGTAATCATGCGCCTAGGAGGAATCCGTGCGCAGGAAGCCTACATTCGAAAGCTTCAGGAAAATTTTTTGCTGCAAGCGGATCTTGCGTTCTTAAAACAGCAGTTATCCTCGCACTTTCTTTTTAACACGTTGAATAACATTACGGCGCTTGTGGATATTGACCCGAAACTCGCGCAGAAATCGATGATCCGACTTTCTTCCGTGTTGCGTCAAATCTTGCACGAGACCAAGGAAAAAAGCGTAACGCTCGAAACGGAACTCGATATTTTGCAAAAATATTGTGAACTTGAAAAACTGCGTTTTGGACCGAATATGCAGTTCTCTTTTGATACGGACGCTGCGAATCCTCAAAAACAGGTGTCTCCGCTCCTTATGATGCCGCTCATTGAAAATGCGATTAAGTATGGGGTGCATCCGTCGCAAAAAAGTCGCATTTCCATTTTTATCTCCGAAAAAGAAGACGTTTTGCATTGCCATGTGGAAAATACGATCGTGCCGAAACCTGCGACGGTGCAGGTCAAGAGTGGCATTGGACTTGCGAATCTGCGTCGTCGTCTAGAGGTTTGCTATCCGAACAAGTATCGTTACGAAACTCGGACTGTAAACGGAACGTATATTGCAGATCTGGAAATTTCATTAAAAGATGCTCCGCTGACTTATGAAGAACAAATTGCGAATACGGGAAAAGTCTTTAAAAACGTGGACGAATTCCATCAAGCGATAAAGGCTTAGACGCTTTGGTTCTTTCTCTAGCCAAGATTTTGCAGAAGTCTTATTTTTTTTGCATTATGAAAATGAGAAAAAAATACATTCCATTTTCCAAAACGGGAGATTGCAAATGAATCGTCTTGTGTCTTTTATCTTTGTCGCGTTTGTTTTTCTTGCTTGTTCCGAAACTTCCAATAATTCTTCAAACGAAGAAGACGCTCTCCTGCTGAATTCGAATTGCAAAGAATTCGAAGAAAGCTCTGACTTCTGCTCTGCGTTAAGTAAAATAGACTTGGATAAAATCAAAAAAGGCATAGAAGAATGTTCTTCCTTAAGCCTTTCCTATTGTCAAACCGAAGTATCGGCCAAATTTGCTGACTTTGACGCCATTTCAAAAATGCTGTGGCAAGAAAGTAGTGAAAAAGACTCCGCTATCATCTATCTGCTGAGCAACGGGATGGATTCGTCCTTAAAAGCAAACGACGCCGATTTAATCGCGGTCGCTATGTCCGCACAGGATACGAACATTGTGCGTTTTGCAATGGACTTAGGTTATCCGATCACAGGTCAAGCAGTGGCTTGGGCCATTTTTAATTCCTTTGACTTCCACAGCCGTTATTGGTACGAAGAACTGATTTCTCGTGTCCAAGACATCAACTCGGTTTCTTTGGATTACAGCATTTACGCATCTGATTTTTTGGACGGTAGGGAACATACATCTATGTTGGCGTCTATTTGTTCCGGCTCCGACCTGTATATCAGTGACGAAGACAAGCTGTACTTCTTTAAGGATTTGATAGACCGAGGCTATTCTGTAAATGTCGAATCAAGCGGTATGATTGTCCCCTTGCAAGCCTGCAATTATGGGACCTCCTATCAAACGGAGTTGCAAAAAGAGCTCTCCCAAATTTTGATAGAGGCTGGGGCCGACACGACGTGCTTTTGAGTAAGTTCTAGATACTAAAAGAAAAAACCTCGGCGTGATGCCGAGGTTTTTTTGAGAATCAATCTCGTGGGTTAAGTTAAGCCTTCACCTGCTTCACGATGGCAGCAAATGCTTCCGGATCGCTCACAGCGAGGTCAGCGAGAACCTTACGGTTGATGCTGATGTTTGCCTTGCTGAGCAAGTGGATGAACTGGCTGTAGCTCAAATCAAATTCACGCACAGCTGCGTTCAAACGGGTGATCCACAAAGTGCGGAATGCGCCCTTCTTGTCGCGGCGATGAGCGTATGCATATTGACCTGCATGGGCGACTGCGTCCTTAGCAAGGCGAATGTTCGACTTGCGACGGCCGTAATAACCCTTAGCAGCCTTGAGAATGTTCTTGCGGCGTGCGCGAGAAGGAACTCTAGTCTTAGAACGTGGCATTCTTACTTACTCCTTATGCTTTGACAAGCAGACGCTTGACTCTGTATTCATCGGACTTCTTGACGGTTCCGGCCTTGCGCAAATTGCGCTTACGCTTTGTCGTCATCTTGGTAAGAATGTGGCGAAGACCAGCGCGCTTGAATTTCACGTGGCCGCTGCCGGTCACGCGGAAGCGCTTCTTAGCACCACCGTGGGTTTTCATCTTAGGCATTGTTTACCTCTTCGGTTTGTTGTGTAGCCTCACCTGCTGCCTTCGGCTCGGTTGCGGGCTTTTGCGGAGCGGTTTTAGTCGCACCGCGCTTTGGACCGTAAATGTAAAGCAACGTGTTGCCTTCCATCCTCGAGTCCGTTTCCAAATCGCCGACGTCTGCCAAGTCCTGCTTGGCGCGTTCCATCAGTCGGCGGCCGTAGTCCATGTGCGCCATTTCGCGTCCACGGAACTGCATAATCAAACGAACCTTCATTCCACTCGTGAGGAAGTCGCGCATCTGCTTGACACGATAGAGATAATCGTTTTCAGCGGTCTTCGGATGCATTTTGACTTCTTTGAGCTTGACCACGTGCTGCTTGGCCTTTGCGGCTTTTGCCTTCTTGGTCTGTTCAAACTTGTACTTGCTGTAATTGATGATACGGCATACCGGCGGTTTCGCATTCGGCGAGACTTCCACCAGGTCCAGTCCGGCGTTCTTTGCCATCTGCAAAGCTTTGCGCGTATCAAGAACTTCCTGAGTTCCGTCTTCTTTAATGACACGGACCGGGGAAATGTGAATGGCTTCGTTGATACGGGTTCCGTCTGCAGGACGGTTCGGCATTTGCCTCATGCGCGGATTAGGATACAAGTATGCTACCTCATGATAGTGGTGATGTTTGCGACGAAAATTTAGCAAATCGGATAGAAATCTTCAACTTTTCGGGGGCTTCCCCATTGGAAAAAGACTCAAATTTTGTATAATTGGGAGTGTTGCGGCGGTAGCTCAATGGTAGAGCTTTAGCCTTCCAAGCTAATGGTTGCCGGTTCGATCCCGGTCCGCCGCTCTCAAAATCAAGCCTCCGATCCTTTCGGAGGCTTTTTTGTCGCTTTTGGCCGTATTCCGTGTGACGGCGGCACCGTTTGTTTAGAACGGTCAACGGTGGAGCAGGCTCGGCGCTTCGAGCTTTACGGGCGTTTCTGTCTTTACGATGTCGAACGCTTCGAGGACGCCGGACTTCCAAATGAAGATGACTGCGGCGAAGAAGAGAATCACGCCGAGAATGGTGCCAAAATTGGATTTTTTGGGAACGAGTCCGCGGATTCGGGCGGATTCCACTTTGTTGACGGTGCGTGGAACGAGCTTATCGATGGTGACGATATCGCCGATAATCGGTTCGCGGGGAATGCGTCCGAAGGCGTTCTTGCTGACGGTATACGTTTTATGGGTGGCGTCGGAATAGATTGTGCCAGTATGCTTGGATGCGTTCCAACTATCGATACGTCCAATGTCGAGAACCATGGTTTACCTCCATCTTGAGCTCCATTTTTAATATAAAAAAACCGCCCCGATAGAGCGGTTCTTTTCCCAAGAGAGATTTGTAAAGGCTTAGATTGTGTCCATGCGAGCGATATCTTGTGTGTAATCGACACCTTCGATATCGAAACCGTTCGTGGCGAGGAAGTCGTGGCGGTAGCCTTCGATGTCACCGAGTTCTGCGATGTTGTCTTCGTTGACAATCGGCATGTACTTGGCAACTTCTTCCTGGACCTTCGGATCCAGTTCGAGTTCGTCGATACGGATGCGGTGTTCGTCATCGGTCGGGACTGCAGAGCCTGTGTAAAGACGTTCTGCGAAGAGACGTTCCATTTGCTCGATGCAGCCTTCGTGAGTGCCGTTCTTCTTCATGATCTTGAAGAGGATGGAGATGTAGAGCGGAATCAGAGGGATGACGGCGGAGGAACGGGTGACGAGGCCCTTGTTCACGGAAATGTAGGCTTCACCGTTCAAGGTCTTCTTGAGTTCCGCATCGAGTTCGAGAGCGGTACGTTCGATGTCCTTTTTAGCAGCACCGATGGTGCCGTCACGGTAGATGGCGTGCGTGTAGGTTGGGCCGATGTAGGAGTATGCGACAGTCTTGACGCCTTCGGCGAGGACGCCGGCTTCGGAGAGTTGCTTGATCCAGCGAGCCCAGTCTTCTCCGCCCATCACCTTCACGGTCTGGCGTTTTTCTTCTTCGTTTGCGACTTCTGCCGTAATGATCGAGAACTTGCCGGAAACGACGTCCATCGTTGCGCCGGAGAAAGTCTTTTCGAGCGGCTTCAAAACGCTGCGGTACTTTTCGCCTGTCACCGGGTCTACTCGGACAGCGCTTGCCACGCTGTAGATCACGAGGTCGAACTTGCCGAACTGCTTCGAAGCTTCAATCACCTGCTTGCGCATTTCATCGGAGAATGCGTCACCGTTGAACGTGATGGACCCGAGACCTTTTGCCTTTGCTGCGCGGTCAAACGCCATGTTGTTGTACCAACCCGGGGTGCCGCTCTTTTCGACGGTGCCTTCTTTTTCGAAAGAAACACCGATGGTGTTTGCTCCGCATTCGAATGCTGCGGAGATGCGGCTTGCAAGACCATAACCGGTAGAGCAGCCGAGAACGAGAACATTCTTCGGGGCGTTCGGAAGAGTTCCGCGTTCCTTTGCCTTCTTTTCAACGTAGGCGATCTGATGTTCAACATCCTTGGCGCATCCGATTGGGTGCGCGTTGATGCACATGTTGCTACGAATCAGAGGCTTAATAATCATGTTTTATTCCTTGTTCCTTGAGTTAGTCCTGAAACTTTTTAATGATGACGACACCGTTGTGACCGCCAAATCCGAGAGACGCGGATGCGGCACAGTCGATGTTTCCGCTGACGCCAACATTGGGTACGTAGTCGAGGTCGCAGTCATCATCCGGATTGTCCAAATTGATGGTTGCCGGATAGTACGAGTTTGTAATTGCGAGAGTCGAGATGATCGCTTCGATGGCGCCTGCGGCGCCGACGCAGTGGCCGGTCATGCTCTTTGTGCTCGAAACCTTGATTTTGTAAGCATGTTCACCGAGAGCGATTTTGAGCATCGCGGTTTCGGTGGAATCGTTCAAGTGGGTCGAAGTACCGTGAGCGTTGTAATAATCGATGTCGGTCGGGGCGATGCCTGCGTCTTGGATCGCGCGGGTCAAAGCCTTGGCGCAAGTTTCTCCACCCGGACGCGGGCTGGTGATGTGATAAGCATCCGCAGAGGCTCCGTATCCGGCGAGTTCCGCGTAAATGTGTGCACCACGAGCTTTGGCATGTTCGAGCTCTTCGAGGACGAGAATGGCACCGCCTTCTCCCATGACAAATCCAGAGCGATCCTTGTCGAACGGGCGGGAAGCCTTTTCCGGAGCGTCGTTGAACTTGTCGGTGAGAGCGTGCATGCCTGCAAAGCTCTTGATCGAAAATTCGGTGACGCCGCTTTCCGAGCCACCGGCGAGGCAAATGTCCAAACGGCCAGAACGGATCGTATCCAGCGCGACGCCAAGAGCATCGGTGCCCGAAGCGCAAGCCGTGGCAATCGTCCAGGCAGAACCTGTAATGCCGAGCGCAATCGAAACGTTTGCACAGGCTTCGTTTGCAATCAGTTCCGGCATGGCAAGCGGCGAGGCTCTGCGCTTGCCGCATTCGATATACTTAGAATAGGAAGCGTCGATAATGTCCATTCCGGTAAGACCGTTACCGGCGACGATTCCCGTCTTTTCCGCAGCGAGATCTTCTTTGGTGAGCTTTGCATCTGCCACCGCTTCGTTCGCGGCGGCAAGAAGGTACTGTGTGAAGCGAGCCATGCGGCGTGCTTCCTTCGGATCGATGCCGTGTTCTTCCGGCTTAAAATCCTTGATTTCTGCCGCAATCTTTACCGGGGAAGAACTTGCGTCAAAAAGCGTAATGGGAGCGACACCGCTCTTGCCCTGCTGAATGGATTGCCACATCGAGGGAACTGTTTTTCCAATCGGAGTGACAGCGCCCATACCGGTGATTACAATTCGTCTTTTATTCATAAATCTTAGTTTGCCTTTTCTGCGTCGCTCTTTTGTTGATCTTGTTTATCCTTTTCACGAATCGTGGCGCGACGAATCTTGCCGCTGATCGTTTTGGGAAGCTCGGTCACAAAGTCGATGATGCGCGGGCTCTTGTAAGAGGCGGCCACCTTCTTGGTGAAAAGCTGAATGTCTTTGGCGAGTTCCTTCGAAGCTTCGTAGCCCTTTTGCAAAACGATCGTAGCCTTGATCGCCTGTCCACGGGAAGGATCTTCTACGCCGGTCACGGCAACTTCCATGACCGCAGGATGTTTCAGCAAGACTTCTTCCACTTCGAACGGGCTGATACGGTAGCCGGAACTCTTGATCAAGTCGTCGGTACGACCGATAAACCAGCAGTAGCCATCCTTGTCTCGCCAAGCGGTATCGCCTGTATGGTACACGCCGCCTTCAAAAACTTTTTCGGTTCGTTCCGGATCTTTGTAATAGCCGCCGAACATGCCGAACGGTTTTCCGCCGTCGATCTTGATGATGATTTCGCCGACTTCCTCGTCGTCACAAGGAGTGCCGTCCGGACGGACGATTTCGATACGGTATCCCGGAGATGGTTTTCCCATGGAACCCGGACGCGGATCCATCCACGGGTAGTTGCCTTCGGAAAGCGTCACTTCCGTTTGTCCGTAGCCTTCATGCAGGCGGTGACCGGTCTTTTCGAGCCAGCGGTTGTAAATGTCAACATTTAAAGCTTCGCCCGCGGTAACGCAGTAGGTGAGGCTAGAGAGATCGTATTTGGAAAGGTCATGCTGGAGCAGATAGCGGTAAACCGTCGGCGGTGCGCAAAACGTGGTAATCTTGTAATCCGCCATTTTTTCGAGAAGCTTTCCCGGAATAAAGGTGTTCATGTCATAAGTGAACACGGCACTGCCGGCAAGCCACTGCCCATAGATTTTTCCCCAGAGGGCTTTTGCCCAACCGGTTTCTGCCACGGTCAAGTGACGTCCACCGTCGACCACATTTTGCCAGTACTTCGCCGTCACGATGTGACCGAGCGGGTAGGTGAACGTGTGGGCGACCATCTTCGGATTGCTGGAGGTTCCACTGGTGAAGTAGATGACCATGATGTCATCGTTCTTAATTTCGTTTTCGCCGGTCGGACGCTCGAACTTGGACGAGCAAATTTCGTAATCGTCGTAAAAAGAGGTCCAGCCTTGGCGCGGCTGACCGACGGCGACGAGAGTCTCCACGGAAGGAGACTTGGCGCGTGCGGTTTCGATTTC
>DGSB01000010.1:0-8602 GCA_002390045.1 Fibrobacter sp. UBA4373 | reverse complement strand
CGGTATTCGAGGTCTGCCGCAGAGAGCATGTTCGTCGCCGGAACGGCGATCGCTCCAATGCGGTGCAGGGCGAGAAGGAAGAACCAAAATTCATAGCGGCGGCGGAGCATCAGCTGGACGCGGTCGCCTTTCTGGATTCCGTGCATCTTCAAGAAGTTCGCCGTGCGCTTGGAAGCGAGCGAAAGGTCCTTGAAGGTGAAGATATGCTTTTCATCGTTGTCGTCGCACCAGACGAGAGCTTCTTTCTTCGGTTCCTTTTCTGCGTAAACATCGACAACGTCATAGGCGAAGTTGAAGTTTTCCGGAACGTGAATTTTGAAGTTTTCGTAAAGATCTTCGTAAGAGCTGTAATCGACTTTATCGATGAAGTTTAAAAGAAGATTCATAGTTAAACCTATGTTTGCCGAAGATTAAAGATCCCGGTAGAAAATTTTTTCACGTTTTGACAGCGCATAGCGGATGAGGTTCATCACGCGAGTTTCGCCGATAGAAGTGAAGTCCACATGGTGAATGGTCAAACGCGGAGTTCCGATTGGAGCCTGGATCGTCAGGCAGGCAGAAGTCTGTGCCACGCCGAGGGAAATATCCGGAAGACCTGCAAAGCTGATGCCGAAGGAAAGGAACTTTTCGGTGTTGTCTTCCTTGTCGGATGGTTCTTTTTCATTTTCCGCAACCGGTTCGGCATTGGTTTCGACTTCTTCGTCATCGTTCACAGAAACGATCAGATCGCTCTTTTTGTAAATCGTCGTGCGGTCTTCGTAAGTCTTGAACTTGGCGAGAATCTGGTCTTTTAAATAGTTGTTGTCGTACCAGGCGGGCGGAACGTAACCGATCGGGAGCTCTTCCTGTCCGAGTGCGTGCCAAAGGGCGATCGAACGGTCGAGGAGTGCCTGCGATTCTTCTTCGTTCAGTCCTGCGAATTCAGCGACGTTGTTCGAGAACATCAGAGCGCTCTTGCCAAAAACGGAGCGTTCTTTGCTGAGGTTAGCCGCATGACGTGCACCGTGGAGCAAAAGTTCATGGCCTTCGGACTTGAGCTTTTCGATGGATTCGCAAAAACGCTCGCGTTCCTCTTCGGGAGCTGCACCGATAGCTGGGACGACTGCGATGGAAATAGGGGAACCTGCGACCTTGGTAATCTTGTCGATTTGCACCAAAGCGCTTTCAAAGTTCTTGATGTTATAATCGTGATAGCAGAGAATAAATCTTTTGCCTTTGAAGTTTTCTGCTTCAGCGGCAGAAATGTCGGCAATGTCTTTGTTAAGTTCCATTCCTGTTCTCCTATTTGAATGGTGCGCAAAATAGAAAAAGCCGTGGAAATCCCGCGGCTAAAAAGTGAGTTCGCTCACAAAAGAGATTCCGTCTTGCTTCTTTCCGGTGACGACAAGGCGGTTTTCCGCGGACTTCGCCATGAAGAGCTCCAAAGTTTCGCCGTAAAGGGCTTCCTTTGAATAATTGATTCGGAAGTCAATAAGCGGCTTGGTGGCGTATTCATCGGGCAGGAAACTGGTGATGAACGCAGCGTAAAAAGCGTTATCGGTGTGATTGTTGCCATC
Organism: Fibrobacter sp. UBA4373; assembly: GCA_002390045.1. Taxonomy (GTDB): domain Bacteria; phylum Fibrobacterota; class Fibrobacteria; order Fibrobacterales; family Fibrobacteraceae; genus Hallerella. Next base: position 7,046 of record DGSB01000010.1, on the reverse strand, counting down.
GAGGTTTGACCGTCGAATGGTCTGTTCTCCGATCTTTTCCATGTTTTCGGGCTCGAGAATTTTACCGCAGGGGAGGCAATCGGGCTTCGGAAGGGAATTCGGATTCAGCTTGCGGAAGGTTTCGATTGTATTGGACGGTAAAATCTTTCGCGTATCGAATGCCGTGATCATCCACTTGGATGTTCCCGAAATCAGCCGATTTTTATCCGAGTCTAAAACTTGATACTGGCGATTGAATTGAAAGGAGTCCGCCTTGTCTTCGACGGTGATCACTTCGATTTTTTCGTCGATGACAGGCATCCGGTGAAATCGGAAAGAACTTCTCGCGACAACGCGGGCGATATTCTGCTTGGCTAAAAAGCCCATCGAGGTTCCGCGCAAGCGGATATCTTCTGTTGAAAGATCCGTTGTCAGGCGCAAAAAATCAAAAAGCGTCATTTTTCCATCTGGACCGCATTGCGTAAAAGGCACGCGAGTCTCGACATGGAAAGTGAAGCCGTCGTCATCATACCAGCGGGCGAAATTTTCGTTATATCCCATACCCCGAAAAATATAAATTTAGGGACTATCCGTGTATATAAAAAAGGCTCACGCTAAAAAATGGCGAAATTTTGAAAATTTACGCAGTTTTTAGAAACCGATGCCCAAGTGGAATAGATGATTCCCATCAAGAACGGGACTCGAAGCGTAAGCGTAGTCGAACTGGAATCGCCCAAAGACAATGCCTAGACCGGCAGAAATTCCACTTTCCGTTTCATCGCGGTAAGCGTAGCCGACGCGGAAGGCTAGCGATTTTTTATAGAGAAGTTCTCCGCCGAATCTCCATTCCGGATCGTAATCGGCCCGGCGGTAGGCGTCGGCGTGGACTGCCAAATCAAAAATGTCGAAAATCGGGTGGGTTCCCGAAATGCCTGCTTGTAAAGCCATCGGAGCGGATTCTTCTTCGCTTTCGTATTCTGAAACCCAGCCGAAATTTGTCACGGTTGCGCCAAAGGTAATGTAGCGGTTGAGCTTAAAGCTTGCACCGCCATCGGCAAGGACGGCAATAGCGGTCGAGTTGTCGATCGTTTGCGAAGCGAATCGGGCGGAAAGGGCCCAGTTGAAAACGGAAGGATTGCTTCCGATGCCGAGCTGAACCGCCCAGGCCATGGCCCCGTAGTCTTCAAGCTTAAAGCCGTCTTCGTCGCGACCCTCGATATCGCCGTAACCTAAATATTCGATCGCGGCGCTGGTGTTCACATATTCAAAGGGAAGACCTAAGTAGACGGAAGTGAGCTTGGCGTCGACATGGCTCGAAAAGACGATGTGTTCAATGCCTGCCTGGGTGGTGTTCGAAGAGGTCGTCGCAAGAGGATTGCGGGAAACTTCAGAAAATCCCTGCGGCGTCGCAACGCCTGCGCCGGCTAGGGCTGCGGAACGTGGCGACGTGGACATGGAAAGGAACTTCATGGTTGTGCCGCCTTCGTCTACATTCCAATATTTTCCACCTGCAAACGAAACGGTGCAGGCGCAAAGGACAGTCGAAAGGGCGAGATGTTTGAAGTTCATGGGACTAAACATATAAAATTTAGGCTTTCCAACCCTGCATAATCGCAAGAACCTTTCCCTTGAGCTCTTCGGCACGGGCTGCGGTATCGCTTTCGATGTAGCAGCGGAGTTCCGGAGCGTTACCGCTCGGACGCAGGTGGACGATGTCGCCTTGGTCAAAGGTCATGCGGTAGCCATCGGTCGAATCTTCGGCGACGAGCTTTCCGACGAGTTTTCCAAAATATTTTTCACCGAGTTTCTTTTCGGCAATTTCTGCGACTTTCGCCTGGCTCTTTTCGGTCGGGAATTCCTTGACGCGGTCGCTAGCGGTAAAGCGCTTGGGAAGACCCTTGAACAGGTCTTCGACGCCGGTGAGTTCCTTGCGGGCACGCACGAGAATGGCGAGCTGCGGAAGAAGAGCGTCGCGAGTCGGGAGAGCCTTGAGGGTCTTACCGTCCAAGGTGATGTCCGTTTCGAGAAGGAAGCCGCCGTTGGCTTCGTAGCCGGCGACGGTCTTGCCGTCGGCGTCGAGTTCTTGCATGCCGGCGATCACATAGGGGCTTCCGATGCGGGTGCGGAGCGTTTTGTCGAAAAGACCGCACTTTTCGAGGGCCGTGTTGCAGCTGACTGGCGTTGCAATGCGTTCAATGCCGAGCGATGCGGCTGCGAGAATGCCGAGGACATCTCCGCGGACCCATTTGCCGGTTGCGTCCGCAAAGAGCGGACGGTCGCTGTCACCGTCGGTGCTGACGATGGCGTCGAGGCCTTCCTTGGCCCACTGGATGCCGAGTTCAATGTCTTCTGGACGAACGGCTTCGGTGTCTACCGGAATGAACGTCTCGGAACGTCCGAGCGGTTTCACGTAGGCGCCGAGCTTGGTCAGAATGTCCGTGATGATGTCGCGTCCGACTGCGGAATGCTGGTACATGCCGATGGTCAGGCCGGAAAGAGCCTTGCTGCCAAAGAAGTCGATGTAACGGTTCGTGTAATCTTCGCGAGCCTGCGGGTCTTCTGCCGGAAGGGCTGCCGGAGACTTGAGCATGCCTTTTTCGTCGAACTTCGAGTCTTCGACTTCAAAGGCTTCGGCACGAATGCCGGATTCGTCCTTCTTCGAAATTTCACCCTTCGGGTGGTTAAACTTGATGCCGTTGCGGTCGGCAGGAATATGGCTTCCGGTAACCATGATGGTCGGGAGAGCCTTTTCAATTCCGTAAAGAGCGATCGCCGGGCTCGGAATGCGGCCACTGTAGATGACCTTCCAACCCATGTCGCATGCAGCCGTGGCGAGAGCCTGAAGAATACGGCCCGTGCTCGGGCGTAAATCGCCTGCAATCGCAACCGTCTTTTCGGACGGGTAATTTTTTTCGCAGTAAGCGAGAAATGCGTGGGTGTAGCTGTAGCACACGAGGTCCGTCATCTTGGTAACGAGACCGCGGGCGCCGCTTGTGCCGAAGCCAACGCCACTCGAATTCATCATGTCGTTTACGGAAATCTTCATACTGGAAATATATTAAATGCAAAAGAAAGGCTGCCGAAGGGATCGCCGAAATGACGCCCGGGAGGCATGGCCTTCCCAATATGTATTTAAATTTACTGCATGGATAGAGATCGTCGACGCCGTTTTGGACAGAACTTTTTGGATGTAGAAACCGCCAATTTGCTGGCTTCGGACATTCCGCTTTCTTCGGAAGATTCCATTCTGGAAATCGGTCCGGGGCATGGCGCGCTGACCGAACCGTTGCTTGCCCAAGGGGTTCCTGTCACAGCTGTCGAAATTGATGAAGAATGCGTCGCCTATCTTCAAAATAAGTTTGCCGAAAACCCCAACTTCCATGTTGTGAATCAGGACTTTCTCCGCTTCCCGATCGATGAGTGGCTGAAAGAAAATCCGAAACCGTGGCTTGCAGGAAACTTGCCCTATAACGTTTCCACAGGCATTGTCGCGAAAGTGATGCCGCTACTGAAAAAGACGCACGGTTTTATGTGCATGGTCCAGTACGAAGTCGCGGAGCGTTTTTGCGCAGAACCGCATTCTCGAAACTACGGAAGCCTTTCTGTATGGATCCGTGCGCATGCAACGTGTCAAATGCTCCGTAAAATCGGCCCGGAACATTTTACGCCCAAGCCGAACGTCGACAGTGCCACGGTCCTTTTCACTCCGCGGCCCGACCCGCTGGATGCGCCGAGCGAATTTTTTGATTTCGTTCAGGATGCTTTTTCGCAAAAGCGCAAGGTGATTACGAATTCGCTTTCCTGCCGTTATGAAAAGTCTAAAATTGCGAAGGCGCTAGAAAATTGTGGCTTTGCGCAGACGACCCGCGCCGAAGAATTGTCGCCCGAAGATCTTCTGAAACTTTATGAATGGCTAAAGTCCACGTTTCCCCACTATCAAAAAATGTGTATTTTGTGAGAAAAGGAATTTTTATGAAAAGAATCATTTTTGCTTTGTTCGCCTTGGTCTTGACGAGTGTCATGGTCGCTTGCGGACCTTCGTCCCTTGAAATTAAGGAAATGTCCTCGGATTGCGAATTCAATGTGGAAATCCGCTATGTGCCGAATGATTCCATTGCGATCTTTATGGGCAATGCTCTTTATGTGGCGACGTCCCAGCTTGTTTCCGGGAATCTTTACCCGCTTTCGATCAGTACAAGATCGGACATCGACAGTCGCGCTCCGACCGATGTGGTGAACTCCGACGAAGAATTTGCCGCCTATATCAATCGACGCGTTCCTGGAATTACTCATTTTGGCATTATTGTGGATGAAAATTCCGGAAACGAAATCGGCTTTGAAAAAACGGCTGCGATTCAAATGTTCCAGAACTTTTTTGACAAGTCTTACCCGGGATCCAAAACGGTGTATTTTGAATCGAAGAATGGGGAACTTGTCAACGCGAAGAAACTTAATTAACGGTGAACGTGCATGTTAGGCATTCAGCAAAAAAAAGGTGATCCCGATAAACTTTGCGGCCGCTTGGTGGTGTACGCAAAAATATTGCCCTCCGCATCTAAAGAACAGAATGTGGGTCCTGTTCCTTTTGCTTCCATGATTCGAAACGGCATCCTTGCTGTACGCGGGGAATTTGAAAAAAACAACAACATCAAGCGTTTTTTGGAACATGAGACGGGGGCGTCTTCGGTCGACAAAGGCATTTCGGAAATGATCGAACACATCAAGGAATCTGGTGGCGAACTTCCCGAAGGCTTGGACATTGATTCGTTCAAGGATCGCTTGGAAGAACTTTCGAGCATGGAAATCATCCCTGTTCCGGCAAAGATCATGTTCTATGATAACGAAGAAGAAATCCTTGCCGAAAATGCGGATATCTATTACATCGGTGAATTTACCGGAATGAATCAGGCACATCTCTGCATTACGAGCTTGCCGATTTTGTACCAAGCGAAGTACCGCGAACAGCAGAGCGCCGAAGAACAGAATTATATCAACGAGCTACTTTCGCAAATCGAATCCGACGGCTTGATTTCAAGCAAACCGGAAGGTGGCGAATTTTTGCCGGGCAAAGGAAACCTTCTGACGTTTGTCGGAAATTTGCAGGAACTTTTGGAACGCCAGGTCGTCCCGTACCTCTTGTACCAAGCCGCGGAAGAAGACCAGTTTGCGGCGAGCCTCAACCGGTTCAATGAATTCATGGTCCCGTACAAGGATCCGAAAGATGTGCAGATGATTGGGGCAACGCTTCGCAAGCTTCGTACGAATGAAAACAATGTGAAGGAACGTTTCCGGTTGGAACTTCTGTGTCGCAAGGTCAGCGCCATGTACCATGAAAAGTTCGAAGAGCTTCCTGAAATTCAGCAGAAGCTTGCCGAACTGGACCTTCCGGAATCCAAAAATTCAAGCGAAGGAATACAGTGAAAAAACTGGTTGTCATTGCGACGGGAAATGCGGGCAAGGTCCGCGAATTTGCCCAGGCGTTTCAAAATTCCGATCCGGATTTGGAATTTAAAACGCAGAAAGAGGTCGGCTTTACAGAGGATGTCGACGAAAATGGAAATACGTTTAAGGAAAACGCTTGGATTAAAGCGCGAGCGGTGGCGGATTTCTTAAAGTCCCGAAATATCGTAGGGACGGTTATCGCCGACGATTCCGGATTGGAAGTGAATGCTCTTGGCGGCGCTCCCGGAGTGCACAGCGCCCGTTATGCCGGGGAACATGGAAATTCCCGGCTGAACAATGAAAAACTTTTGCGAGAACTTTCGGGCGTTTCGGATCGCTCGGCCCGTTTTGTTTGCCAGCTTTGCATTGTTCATGCAAATGGAAAGGTCGATTATGTTGAAGGCGAGTGCCCGGGCGACATCATCGAGGATCTTCGAGGTTCCGAAGGTTTCGGCTATGATCCGCTTTTTGTGGCAAAAGGAAAAACGTTGACATTTGCAGAAATGTCGTTAGAAGAAAAGCAGGCTTTGAGCCATCGCGGTCATGCGATCGAAATTCTCAAGTCGCGCAAAATTCTTGCCGAATTTTAATTTGGGAATGTGAGATGTTCAAAAAAATTGCTGCATTCGACGAAAAGGTTTCCCGTTATCTGTACACGCATCGGCTTTCTGAAAAAGCGGACACATGGCTTCGCCGCTATACGCGCCTTGGTGACGGTTATGTTTGGGCGCTGATTGCCATTTTGATTGGTCTCGTGAAAGGCCCCATGTTCCTTGCCGAAGTGCTCGCGCAGGTGGCGCCTTCGCTTGTGGCCGCACTCGCCTTGTACTGGATTGTGAAGCTTTCATCGAAGCGTCGTCGCCCGTTCGATGCGATTCCGGAATTCAAAGCGCTTGTGCCGCCTCTGGACAAGTACAGTTTCCCGTCGGGCCATACGATGAATAATTTGGCAATTGCGACGACGGTTCTTTTGGCTGTTCCTGTTGCGGGGGCCGTGATGATGGCGCTTCCGCTGACTTGGGGATTTTTACGCGTTTACTTTGGCGTGCATTGGCTTTCGGATGTAATCGGAGGCTTTTTGCTGGGTGTCGTAAGCTTTGCGATTGGCCAGCTGCTATGGATTTTTGCCTTGGCTCCGCTTGTTTCTGGGTATTTCCACGGATGAACTTTTTATCGACAGAACAGATCTTTCGCCTCAAGCAGCCGGGGGAACGTGTTTCTGTGCTGCTTCGCCATGCGGAAAGGCGCCATATTACTCCGGAAGATGCGGATCATGGATCCTACGTGCCGCTGACCGATAAAGGCCGTGAACAGGCTTTGACGGCGGGAAAGGAGCTTTCCGTATTTCAAGGACCGATGTTCTTTGGATCGAGTCCCGTCTTCCGTTGTCGGGAAACCGCTGCGCGGATAGCGCAAGCGATGGGATGCTTGGAATTTTCTGACCCGGAAAAGGTGACGCCTTTGCAACCGCTGGCGGAATTTTATGTCAACGATTATGCCGCGTACATGCGGCATTTGAACGAAGGCTTTTACCCAGCGATCTGTAAGTGGATCGCGGATGGCGAACTTTCGGGCTTTTTCCCTGTCCGGGAAGGTTCCGAATCGCTTTTGAAATTCATTTTAGA
>DGSB01000050.1:32427-34261 GCA_002390045.1 Fibrobacter sp. UBA4373 | reverse complement strand
CACGAAAAAACATCTCGTCTGGCTCAACAGAATTTGGAAAACCTTGTGGGCATCGAATTTCACCGCGTCGATTGGGGGTGGCTGAATCAGGTATTTATCATTTACGCAAATAAAGGATTTGTTTTTGAAAAATCCATGAATGCGACGGATTCTTCGCAATGGGAATTGGGGTCGCGGGCCCTGCCGTCTTTGGATATTTCGAACAGCGGGTGTGATCTTTGCCGTGTCGCTGTGGAGGCGAATTTTGTGAACACGGGTGTCGGGGTGAATTTTTCGAACAGCAATCTTTTGGGCCGTGTGATTCTTGGCGACAGCTGTTATGGATCTGTCCGCTTTTCGAATGCCTTCTTCAGCTATGGAATCTCGATAAACGATTCGGCGATGGATCAGTTTACGGTGGGGAAGCATGCGACCCTCCAGATTGTAAATTCCGAAGTGCTGAACTTTCCGGTAGATGTCCAAATGTGGCACGGCAGGCTTTTTACTGTTCGCGGAATTTTGCAAGTCAGCAATTCCGTTTTGGCGCTTCCCGATACAAATCGCAATGACGATAGAACGTTCCAGCATCTGCTGGTAGAAAAAGCGGGAATCGCGACTGTGCAGAATCTTGTATGCCGCGGCCCGGAATTTCGATACAGAACAACAGAAAAAGGACGCGTCAAAGCGTCCTTGATCGAGCATCGGGAAATCTCGAAGGAATTTCCTTACAATCCTCCGAGGTGAATTTATACGGATTCCGATTCTTTTTTGGCTTCGTTTTTGACAAAGGCGAGAAGATCTTTTTTGACTTCGGTATAATGGGTTTCCCAAATTTCAATGACTTCCGCCAAACGTTCCACCTTGTCAAGTTCGATCGGTTCTTCGATCATGGGTGAAATCCGCATGAAATTTTCTTTGCCGAGGTTCGCCATGGCTTCAAAGCAGTTCGAGTTTCCGGTTCGGGCGACCCAGTCGTCGATTAAGTATTTTGCCCAGCCAATCAGGCTCATGTTGCCGTAGGCTTTGCTCGGAACGCTCATGCCGGTATTTAAAACGAGAACGCGAAGTTTGGATTCCGGGAATCGAAGCTTCATGCCGGATTCTAGGACCATCGTAGCGTCGTTTGCCCAAAGGCCTCCGTCGCAGTAGCTTTGACCATCTTTTTCGATAACATCAAAATAGGTCGGCGCGGCGGTGGATGTGGCGACGGCAAAACGGAGAAGTTCATCGTCGCGGTCGTCCCAGACTTTTTCTACGGCCTTCTTTCCGTTCATGCGGGTCGTTGGAATAAAGGTCGGGTAGGGTAGCGCGTTCATTTTGGAATTGCCGAGGTACGCTTTTAACACGCGGAAAAGATAGGAGTGGTCATAGGTCGGGCATTTTGGCTTGACGCGCTTGTACCACGGGTATTTTGTGAAAATATTCTTGGCGTTATTCTTGAAAATCCGGAAAGCCTTTTGGGCGCTGATTCCGCTGACAAGTAGGGCAGTGATGATGGAACCCGTGGAAGTTCCTGCGTAACAGTCGAAAAAATGTTGAATTTGCAGATTGGGGTCCCCGAATTCGTCCTGGAGATCTTTTTCCAAGTTTTTGAGGATAGTGAGCGGGCCGATTCCTAAAATTCCGCCTCCGCAAATTGAAAGTCCCGTATGCATTTTTTTCCCTGGCATTCTTGGCTCCTTGTCCTTTTGTGAAAAAAGTAAAAAAACAGACCCCGGATAAATCCGGAGTCCGTTTTCTGGATGCCTTACAATTAATGATGCTCGACGGACGTTTACGAGGATAAAAGTTAGTCGAGGCTAAAACAAAGTTAGACAAGCCTAATATAAATGTCAAGGTCTTAGGAAAAATATCC
>DGSB01000050.1:0-32290 GCA_002390045.1 Fibrobacter sp. UBA4373 | reverse complement strand
AAATTCCGACCAAAACGCTTTATTTTGGCTAAAAATGCCCATTTTTTGGCGAAAAAGGGTAAAAAACTTTCATTTTTATGCTTTTGAAACGGGAATGGTGCAACCGGAAGTTTCAATTTCTATCTTTCAAAATGACATTTACGAGGTATCGTTCTATGGCAGTTGAAGCCCAAGAAGCCAATTTCTTCACAACGAAGCTTGACTTCATAGTCAACTGGGGACGTAAAAATTCCCTGTGGCCGTTCCCTTACGGAACAGCTTGTTGCGCTATTGAATTCATGAGTACAGAAACCAGCCCGTACGACCTTTCGCGTATCGGCTCTGAATACGTCCGCTTTACGCCGCGTCAGTCCGACGTTTTGGCCGTCCAAGGGACCATCACCTACAAGCAGGCTCCGATCCTGAAGCGTATTTACGAACAGCTTTCGGAACCGAAGTGGGTGATCGCCATGGGCGCATGCGCCACGTCTGGCGGTGTTTACGATTGCTACTGCACAGTCCCGGGCATTGACCACATTATCCCGGTCGACGTCTATATCGGCGGTTGTCCGAGCCGTCCGGAAGCTTTCTTCGACGCAATGTTCGAAATCCAGAAGAAAGTTTCGGATGAATCCTACATGAAGCAGCGCAAGGAACGCTTGAAGGAACAGTGGGAAATGCTCCAGGCGAAGACGGCGCAGGCAAAGCATGATCTTGCGGAATATTCCCGTGAAAAAGCGCAGGAGCTGAAGGAAAAGGCGGAATGCTTAAAGAATACCGCTATCCGCAAAGCTGAATTTTGGAAGGAGAACCCGTAATGGCCACATCTCTAGACAATGTGAGAGAGCCGATCGTGGCGACTCCGGAAGCTCGTCAGGCTTTCGAAGAAACCGCGCTCAAGACTCTTGAAAAGTTCGGTGCTGTCCGGTCCGAAAAGAATTCGTGGGAACTGATGGTGGAAGTCTGCCGTTGCAAACTGCATGCGACAGTTCAAGCTATCCGTGACGAACTCGGTCTGGACATGCTGCTCGACATCGTTGGCATTGACTATTTAGGTTTTAAGGATTACGCCGGACCGCGCTTTGCGGTCGAATACGTTTTTAAAAGCGTATATGAACCGGCAAAACGCATGATGGTGAAGGTTCTTGTCGAAGAAGCCGATGCAAAGATCCCGACAATCTCGGATCTTTATTGCATTGCGAACTGGCAGGAACGCGAAGTCTACGACCAGTACGGCATTGTGTTTGAAGGTCATCCGGACCTTCGCCGTATTTTGAACCATGTGGAATTTGTGGGCCACCCGCTTCGCAAGGATTACCCGGCACACCGTCGCCAGTGGCTCTCCACGAACGATTACCTGTATCCGGCGCTTGAAAAGCGTCTCGAAGCAAAAGGCTATCGCATTCTCGAACGTCCGGTCGAAATCAATCCGTCAGATGAAGAATATCTGCAAGGGAGTATTCAAAAATGAAAGTCTTGACTCCTGAAGGCGAAGAAAAAAATTTGATGGTGTTGAACATCGGTCCGTCGCATGGCGCGACGCACGGATGCTTGCGCTATATCACGGCTCTGGATGGCGAAAATATCGCGGCCTCGGTCGGCGAAATCGGATACTTGCACCGCGGTTTTGAAAAGACTGCGGAACGCGGAACCTGGCAGCAGGTCTTGCCGCTGACCGATCGCTTGGACTACTGCTCCGCGATGATGAACAACTTTGCCTATTGCCGTGCTGTCGAAAAAATGCTCGGCATTGAAATCCCGGAACGCGCGAAGGTCATTCGCGTCATCGTGAACGAACTTTCCCGTATCGCAGACCATTTCATCTGTGATGCTGCCGCAGCCCAGGACTTGGGTTCGACGACGGGCTTCTTCTACTTGTTCGATTCCCGTGAACAAACGATGCGCATTTGGGAAAAGTTGACCGGCGCTCGTCTCACGAACAGCTATGGCCGTATCGGCGGACTTTATCGCGACACTTACGAAGGCTTTGAAGAAGATGTGCTTGCTGTTTGCAAAACGGTCGAAAAGAACTTGCGCGATGTGCATGCTTGCTTTGACCGCAACCGTATCTTCCTCGATCGTACGGTGAACGTCGGCTGCATGACGCCGGAAAAGGCGATCAGCTACGGCTGGACCGGCCCGTGCCTCCGTGCAACGGGTGTTGCAAGCGACGTTCGCAAGGACGAACCTTATTGGGATTATGAAACTTATGACTGGAACGTGGTGACCGGAACCCGTGGCGACGTTTTTGACCGCCTCATGGTTCGTCTTGCCGAAGCGGAAGAATCTCTGAAGATCATTCGCCAGGCCTTGAAGCGTCTTGCTCCGGGCCCTGTGAGTGTGGAAGATCCGCGCGTTCGCGTTCCGTCGCATGAACGTGTTTATCAAGATATGGAAGCTTTGGCTGGCCGCTTCAAGAGTGTCTTCGAAGGCATTCGCGTTCCGGCAGGCGAATATTACTGCGGTACCGAAACGGCTAACGGCGAACTTGGCTTTACGCTGGTTTCGGATGGTTCGGGCCATCCTTGGCGTGTAAAGGTTCGCCCGCCTTGCTTTACGCAGTTCGCTGCGTTCCATGAACTTGTGGAAGGCGGTCTGATCGCTGACTCGATCGCTTGCCTTTCGAGTATCAACATTATCGCGGGAGAATTGGACAGATGAGTCATATTACCGGTGCAATTCAGGACGTTGCGAATAACACGCTTTCTTATTCGAAGGGTCCGTCCCCAGTTGAAGTTCTTCCGTCTCCGGCAGACCAGTTGGGCCATGCAAATCCGATTCAGAAACAGCCGACTTGGGGCGAAATCGCTCCGCTGCTCGAAACGGCAGAAGTGAAAAACCGTGTTGCCGATTTGCTTTCCCGCTATCCGGTTGCCCAGGGTGCTCTTCTTGAAGTTCTCTGGATTGCTCAGGATGCGATTGGCTGGCTTCCGCACGAAGCAATCCGTTGGGCTGCCGACGTTTGCAAATGCTCTGCGGCACACGCTTACGGTGTTTCGACGTTCTATACGATGTACAAGCACGTTCCGACGGGCAGATTCCTTTTGCAGTTCTGCCACAACATCAGCTGCCATTTGCGCGGTGCGGAAAGCATGCTTGAATATGCACGTCGAGTGCTCGATTTGAAACCGGGTGAAACGACCAAGGACGGTCTCTTTACGATCGTCGAAGTCGAATGCCTTGCCGCTTGCGGTAATGCTCCGGCGATGATCGTGAACGACGACTTTGCGACGAATGTGGATAACGGTGAACTCACGCTGAAGCCGGGTGAATGCCTCACCCCGGAACGTCTCGACAAGATTCTCCAGTGGTGCAGAGACCGTGCTGCCAAGTATCCGAAAGAACCTCCGCGCGAAGTTCTCGGCGGTATGGTGAAGGGCCATGGCGGTCACCCGGGAGCTCCGGGCGCAACGGCCAAGCCGCAGGTTTCCGATTACGCTCCGCCTTGCCCGGTTTTGGGCGTGAACGCTCTGGTGGACGCTAACGGCGCTACTCTCACATGGAAGGGCGCTCCGGAATTTACGGAACTTACCGTAGAAAAGAATACGAACGGAACCTGGACCGAAGTGGGTAAGCCGGGTGTCAAAGACAAACAGTTCGTGGATCCCGAAGGTAAGATCGGGGATGAATACCGCATGATCGCGGTCAGCGGAACTCGCACGGCAAAACCTTCCCAGGTTTGCAAGGCGAAGGCTGCTCCCCCTCCTCCTCCTGAAGCCCCTGCAGCTGCTCCTGCAACAGCAAAGAAGGTGGGTTAACTATGCAAGATTCAATGAAGGTTTGCACAGGAAACTTTGGAAAGCACGCTCAGAGCATCGACGCTTACAAGAAGCTCGGCGGCTATTCCACCATTTCCAAGTCTCTGTTCGAAATGTCCCAGTTCGAAGTGATCGATCGCGTGCAGCGCGCCGGTCTCCGCGGACGTGGCGGTGCGGGCTTCCCGACCGGCATGAAGTGGAGCTTCGTTCCGCGTAACACGGGCAAGCCCGTGTATATCGTGGTGAACGCAGATGAAGGCGAAGGCGGTACGTACAAGGATCACTTCCTTCTTCTCGAAGATCCGCACCGTTTGATCGAAGGCTTGATCATTGCGGGCTGGGCTCTTGGCGCTCGTACAGCTTACATCTATGCGCGTGGTGAATTCCTTCCGTGCATCGAAAGCGTGAACAAGGCTTTGAACGAAGCTTATGCCGCCGGTTATCTCGGCGAAAACATCATGGGTACGAAGTTCAGCTTCGATATCTTTGTGCACCGTGGCGCTGGCGCTTACATTTGCGGTGAAGAAACCGCTTTGATTAACTCGCTCGAAGGTCAAAAGGGCCAGCCGCGCTTGAAGCCGCCTTTCCCGGCTGTCGCTGGCGCCTGGGCTTCTCCGACCTGCGTGAACAACGTGGAAACGATCATGTCGCTTCCGTGGATCTTCTCCCATCCGGTAGAAGAATACACGAAGATGGGCACTCCGCGTGCTCACGGTACAAAGGTGTTCTGCGTTTCCGGTGACGTGAAACGTCCGGGTCTTTATGAAGCACCTCTCGGTACGCCGCTCATGGAAATGCTCACGAGCGAAGAATACTGTCAAGGTATTATCGGTAATTTGAAGGGTGTGATCCCGGGTGGTTCTTCTTGCCCGCCGCTCCTTCCCGAAGAATGTGAAAATGCAACGCTCGATTACGAATGCATGGCTTCCTTAAAGACCATGTTCGGTTCGGGTGCAATTATCGTCTTTAACGATACGCACAATGCGGTCGACATTTTGGACGTCCTCGGTCACTTCTATTCACATGAATCTTGCGGTCAGTGCACGCCTTGCCGAGAAGGTACAGGCTTTGCAAAGCGCGTTCTCGATTCCATCATGCGTGGCGAAGGTCACGATGGGGATATTGAACTGTTGCAGGGAATTTCCGCTGGTTTCGCCGGCACGACGATTTGTCCGCTGTCGATTTCTCTCGGTGGTCCGCTGAACGTTTACACGAGAAAGTATCGTGCTGACTTTGAAGAATATATCGCGAAGAACCCGAATCATGCGGAACCCCGCTTGAGACCGACCGTTCGTCTGGGAGCCTACTGGTAATCTTATGAGCAATCATTACAACATGCCTCATCTTCCGACGGCCAAGAGTCCTCGAGTCACAATCGAGGTCGATGGCCAGAACGTGGAAGTGCCGGGCGATACTAACCTGCTCGAAGCTTTAAAAGCTGTCGGCATTGAAACTCCGCACGTTTGCTACCATCCGTATCTTCCGGTTTCTGGTAATTGTCGCCAGTGCTTGGTGGAAACGGAAGGCCCGCGCGGAAAGGCTTTGATCATCTCTTGCTTCACCCCGGTGAAGGAAGGCATGAAAATTTCGACACCGCGTTCTAGCGAACGCGTGAAGAACGCTCGTGCAGCAGTCTCTGAATTTATGCTGCTGAACCACCCGCTCGATTGCCCTATCTGCGATAAGGCGGGAGAATGCACGCTTCAGGAAAATTACGTGGAAGCGGGCAAGGATACGAGCCGTCTCTTCCCGGAAGTGGGAAAAAATTACCACGGCAATCCGGATCATCAGTTCTACGACACCAAGGGTCAGCTCCGCGGCGGTAAGCGTGTGGACATTGGCCCGCGTATCTTCCTCGATGAAGAACGCTGCGTACAGTGTGACCGTTGCGTCCGCTTTATGCGCGATGTCGCTGGCGATGAACAGTTGCAGCTCGCACTCCGTGCCGACAAGACTTACATCACCACATTCCCGGGTCGCAAACTCGATCACGAATATGACCTTTGCGTCACGGACGTTTGCCCGACCGGTGCAATGACTGCGAAGTATTTCCGCTTCCAGCAGCGTGTCTGGATGCTTTCCCGCACGGCGACCATCTCCATGGATGACTCCCTCGGCGCAAACATCTGGCTCGATCACAACAACGGATATATCTGGCGCGTGATGCCGCGCTGCAATCCGGAAGTGAACCGCACCTGGATTTCGAATACGAGCCGTCTCGCTTTCCAGCAGTTTACCAAGGACCGTTTGCCGGTCGGTAACCTGAACGCCTTGAAGAAGGTTCTCGAAGGCGAAGGCAAGATCGCATTCGTCCTCGGTGGAAGTGCAACGAACGAAGACGCTGCGGCCCTCAAGACGCTTGTGAACAAGCTCGGGGCTCGCGCCGAAGTCTTTGTCGGAACCTTCGCTCCGGTAGGAACTCCGGACGGACTTTCGAAGAGTGGTGACCCGGTGGCAAACCGTGCAGGCTTCGCCCTGTTTGGCTTTACCCAGACGGCAGAAGACCTCGCCAAGCGCGCTTCTGAATTCAAGACGCTGGTTTCGCTTTCCGCAGACCTGTGGGGTAGCGACGCTTCGAAGGCAAAGTCTCTTGAAGTCATTCCGAACCGCATTTCGATTTCTGCAAAGAACGATGAAACGGCAAAGAAGTCTTCGACGGTTTACGGCGTCAACCACTGGTCCGAAGTAAGCGGATCCATGGTGAACGTGAATTCGATCCTTCAAAAGCTGAATGCGGCTCCGACTTCTCCGGATGCAGAACTTGCTCCGCTGTTCTCTGTTCTCTTCGCCCTTGCCGGTGAAGATGTAACGAGCGCGGCTATCGCCTTCAAAAAGGCGGGCGAATTCGCTCCGAAGCTTGCGAAGTTCTCTTTGGATGCCATTCATAGCACGGGCGAATTGCTCGATGGAGATGCTGCCGTATGATGGAATTAATTGAATCCAAAACTTGGATTGAATGGCTTCTGACGATTGCGAAGCTCGCGCTCGCTTTCATCCCAGTGCTCTTCATTCTTCTCTTGATTCCGATGGAACGCCGTGGTGCAGGTTTCATTCAGGACCGTCAAGGCCCGAACCGCTCCTACATCAAGATTCCGTTCTTCGGAAAGATCCGCGCCTTTGGTTGGGTCCAAAACTGCTGCGACGGCTTGAAGCTCTTCTTCAAGGAAATTTATGAACCGAAGAGTGTTCATAAGGTTCTCTTCTCGCTCGCTCCGGCCATCCCGTTTGGACTGACTCTGCTCACGCCGTGTGTTCTTCCGTATTTTGCGTCCTTGAACTTTACGTTCGGCGATACGGTGGTGCACATTCCGGCTGCGAACGTGGATACGGACATCGGCATTCTGCTTATGTTCGGTCTTTCTTCGCTCTCGGTTTTTGGTACGGTGCTTTCGGGTTGGGCTTCCAAGTCGAAGTTCCCGCTCCTGGGCGCTCTCCGTGCAACGGCTACGAGCATCAGTTATGAAGTTTGCCTTGGCCTTTCGATGATGGGCATGGTCCTGCTTGCAGGCACGTTCAATGTCGAAGGAATTGTGAACTGGCAGGAAACTCACGTCTGGGGCATTTTCGTCCAGCCGGTGGCGTTCTTCTGCTTCCTTCTGGCTGCGATTGCCGAAACAGGACGTCCTCCGTTCGACGTTTCGGAAGGCGACCCGGAACTTGTCGCTGGTTATCATACGGAATATGGCGCAATGCAGTTCGGTATGTTCTACATGGGAGAATATGGCCATGTGGGAATCAACAGTATTCTCATGGCAACGCTCTTCCTTGGCGGCTATTCGATTCCGTTCATGACGACTGCCGATGTGCAGGCGAACTTTGGCACTGTCCTTGCCGTTCTTTTTGGCATCTGCGCCTTCCTCGCCCTCGCATTCCTTCACATGGTTTACCGCTGGCTCCGCGAATTCAACAAGGGTAAAGCTTCGAACAAGGATGAAATCAACAAGGAATATCTCCTTTACAAGATCATCGCTTGGATCGCTGTCCCTGTGTTCATCGCCCTTGCGGTTGTCTCCGGACTTTTTGTCCATCCGGAATCGACGATCGTGAATGGCCTTCCGGTTTATGGCATCGGTACCGCTCTCGGTACTGCCGCCGTGCAGTTCCTCGTTTTGATGATCAAGACGGTGTTCTTCTGCTGGATCTGGATTTGGGTCCGTTGGACGCTCCCGCGTTTCCGCTACGACCAGATTATGCATCTCGGCTGGAAGATCCTTTTGAACATTGCCCTGTTGAACTTGGTGGTGACTGCCGTTATCGCTAAACTCGTCATGGGAGGCAACTAATGGTTCGCGTTGTTAAGCACAAAGAAATGAACTTGATTGAACGCCTCTACATTTTCGAAGCGTTCCGCGGTCTCTACACGACGATCAAGCACTTTTTACGCGGTTTCTTCCGCTATGAAACGCTCCCGACGACTGGTTATCCAGAAGTCAAGCCGTATATTCCTCGCGATTATCGTGCTAAGCATCGCATGATGGTTCGCCCGGATGGTTCGCCGCGTTGCGTCGCATGCTTTATGTGCGCATCGGCTTGCCCGGCTCACTGCATCTTTATCGAAGCGGCTCAGTCCACGGACGGCCGCATTGAAAAGAAAGCGGCGCGTTTCGAAATCGATCATTCCGTCTGCATCTTCTGCGGTCTTTGCGTAGAAGCTTGCCCTGTCGACGCTCTTCGCATGGACACTTGCGAAACAAGCTTTGTCCATCCGAAACGTAAGGACTTCATCGTGAACCTTACGGATTTGACAAGCTGGAATCCGAAGGATTATCCGGATGACCCGCAGAGCCAGGTAGCTCCGGGCGGAACGAAAAATAAGCAGGCTCTCAAAGTCTGGGGAGAAGTCAAATGCTAGCTCTCATCTACTTCATTATTTTGGCGGTAATCGCTGTGGGATGCTCCCTTTGCATCTTCTTCACCAAGCATCCGCTTTACGCTTCGATCGCGATGGTCACGACGATGCTTTCCCTGGCCGGCATTTACGGCCTTTTGGGAAGCCCGTTCGTCGGAGCTGTCCAGATCATGGTTTATGCAGGCGCTGTCATGACGCTCCTCATGTTCATCATTCTTGTGCTGAACGGTTCGCGTGACAATACGACAAAACGGTTCGACAAGGTTTCGATCTTTGTTTTGCTGTCTGTTGTGGCCGTTGCATGCTTGACGTCGATCGTTCTTTGCCATTCGACGTTCGCCTTTGACCCGGCAACGGTTCGTGGCGGAGTCGATGTGACGGCGAAGGCGCTTTTCAACATGAGTGCTGACGGCAACGGCTATTATCTGATTGTCCTTGCGATCGGCCTTGTGCTGCTTTCTGCAATGGCGACGGCTGTCATTCTCGCCCGTAAGCGTATCGCTTCGGATCCGGAGAATGTCTTGCCCAAGGAGGTTCACTAATGCAAGCGATTTACGTTCAAGTTTTGGCGCTGATCCTCTTGTCCCTGGGAATCGCTACGGCTCTTTGCCGTCGAAACGTGTTCTTCGTCTTGATGGGCGTTGAACTCGCATTGAATGCGGTGAACCTGAGCATTATCGGATTCTCCAAAACGTTTGCCGATGTGGCAAGCATTACTGGTCAGATTATCCCGCTCTTTACGATTGCGGTCGCTGCGGCAGAAGCTTGCGTCGGCCTTGCGATCATCATCCTGATCTTTAGAAATCAGGATAGCGCGGATGTCGATAACTATTCCAATATGAGGGGGTAACAGAAAATGATTCCTCTTTGGTTAATCCCTCTTTTCCCTCTCGTTGGCGTGGTGGTGCTTACGCTCATCGCCCTCGCTTCTTCCGAAAGTGAAAAGGGTCCGGACGAAGGTCTGGTGGGTACGATTGCAGTGGTGTTCCCGCTCCTCGCCTTTGTCGCTACAGCGTTTGTCGGCTGGAACATGCCGGTGCATGGTATTCATGAAACCTTGGGTTCCTGGATCCATACGCCGCTGCTTTCGGTGAACTTCGGGTTCCTCTTTGATGGGCTTTCCCGTACAATGCTTCT
The DNA here is from genome assembly GCA_002390045.1 of Fibrobacter sp. UBA4373. Lineage (GTDB taxonomy): Bacteria > Fibrobacterota > Fibrobacteria > Fibrobacterales > Fibrobacteraceae > Hallerella. Next base: position 22,567 of record DGSB01000050.1, on the reverse strand, counting down.
CTTCATCACGGGCATTGCGACTCTCATCACGATGTATTCGACGGGTTATATGCACAAAGATCGCGGTTATGCCAAGTTCTTTGCGTACATCAACCTGTTCGTGTTTAGCATGGTGGTGCTCGTTCTTTCGGATTCCTTGGTTCTCACGTTCCTCGGTTGGGAAGGCGTGGGCCTTTGCTCCTACCTCCTCATCGGTTTCTGGAACAAGGATTTGAAGAACTGCAAGGCTGCTAACAAGGCGTTCCTCGTGAACCGTGTCGGTGACGTCGGATTCCTTCTCGGTATGGCTGCTTTGGTAACGGTCGGTGGTTCGAGCCTTTTGAATTACGCAGATCTCGTGGCCTGGATTTTGAATCCGGCTTCGGCAGAAATGATTACGACGAGTCTTCCGCTGTTGACGATTGCTGGACTTCTTTTCTTCTGGGCTTGCACGGCAAAGAGCGCTCAAATTCCGCTCCTCACCTGGCTTCCGGATGCAATGGCTGGTCCTACTCCTGTTTCTGCGTTGATCCATGCGGCGACGATGGTCACGGCAGGCGTTTATCTCGTGGCACGTCTTTCTCCGTTCTTCGTGATTCTTCCGGGTGTTCTCCCGATTATTGCGATTGTTGGTATGGCGACCGCTTTCTGGGCCGCCGTTGCTGGGCTTCTCCAGAACGACATCAAGAAGGTTCTCGCTTACTCGACGATTTCGCAGCTCGGCTATATGTTCATGGCGGCTGGCGTTTCGGCCTTCGACGTTTCGATCTTCCACGTGTTCACGCATGCCTTCTTTAAGGCAACGCTCTTCCTTGGCGCGGGCGCTATTATGCACGCTCTTGCCGGCGAACAGGATATGCGTAAGATGGGCGGTCTTTTGAAGAAGACTCCGATTACCGCGATTACGATGCTCTTTGCATACCTCGCCATTATCGGTTTCCCGGGATTCTCGGGTTTCTTCTCGAAGGATTTGATCCTCGAACATGTGTTTGACTTCTCTCCAATTTTTGGCCCGATCCTTTACTGCGTCGGTCTTGCTACCGCTGTGATTACAGCCGTTTACATGACCCGTTTGATGGTTCTCGTTTTCCTCGGCAAGTACCGCGGCGAACTTCGTGACGATCAGATTCATGAAGCTCCGCTTTCGATGACCTTCCCGATGTGCGTTCTCGCGATCGGTTCGGCTTTCTCCGGTTACTTCTGGAACGTATTTGTCCATGGTGCGAACTGGTTTGAACAGTGGCTTGCTCCGGTGGTGCAGACCGCTCAGAAAATGGCGCACTTCCTGACTGTGGATAAGGCAATGCCTTCGCCGCTGACGTTTGCGATTCTCGGAACGATTGCGGCCCTCGTGGGCGTTTGTGCCGGCTATATGATCTTTACTCGCAAGCGCATTCCGCAGCTCAAGAAAAATGCGGACACGACTCCGGTCGGTGCCGCTGGCGATTGGACTTTCTTCTTCGACTACATCCATAACGTTGTGATCAAGACGTTCGAATTCTTGGCATGGGTGACGGACGTGGTTGTCGACAAGTTCGTTCAGATTCTGCAATGGATGGTCTGCGCGATCGTCTTCATTGTGGGTGACGGTCTTCGCTCTCTCCAGGTTCGCAAGGTTCGCTTGCAAGTGGCCTTGAGCATTGCAGGCATGGCGATCATCGGCATTGTGGTCTATCTCTGCGGAGGGCTTTCCTAATGTTATACGCACTGGTTTTTGCTCCGTTCCTCGCCGCCATTCTAATGGTTGCCGCTTCTGGCAAGGACGCTCGTTCGGCATCTCGCCTTGCGGTGATCCTTTCGGCGATTCATTTGCTCGCAAGCATTGTGCTCCTTTTCTCGGGAGATTACAATACGACTCCTGCCGGATGGTTTACGATCCCTGGCGCGGGCATAACGGTAACGCTCTCCTTTGCGGTGAATGGATTCTCCGCTTGGATGGTGTTCCTCGCTAATATCATTACGCTGGCCGCTTTGATCAGCGCTCGAAAGACGACGGGCGGTAACTACCGCAACTTCGCCATTGGAATGTTCGCACTTCTCGGAGCCTTGAACGGTACGTTCCTCGCTTCGGACGCGGTGCTGTTCTTCTTCTTCTTCGAAGCGCTCGTTCTCCCGGCAGCAATCCTCATCGGTTCTTACGGAGGACCTGAACGTCGTGAAGCGGCAGTGAACTTTGCCCTTTACACGCTCATCGGTTCTGCTCCGATGGCTGTCGCTCTCTGGTATTTGATTTCCATTGCAGGATCTTCTTACGTGCTCCCGGTTGCACAGGCCGCGCAGGCTCTTCCGGAATCCACGCAGACGATTCTCTTCTGGTGCTTTGCCGCAGCGTTCTGGGTAAAGACTCCGCTCTTCCCTTTGCACGGTTGGCAGGCTCAAACTTATGCAGAAGCTCCGGCAAGCCTGAGCGCTGTTTTGACGGGTGCCATGTCGAAGGCTGGCGTTTACGGCTTCTACTTCTGGGTTCTTGCAATTTTCCCGGAAGTCGCTTTTAAAAATGGCAAGATTCTTCTTGGGTTCGGCCTTTTGACTGCGGTTTACGGTGCCTTTATGGCGATGCGTGCGAAGGATATCAAAAAGCTCCTTGCATTTAGCTCCATGGGTCACTTGGGTCTTGCGATTGCCGGTATCTTTACGCTGGATGTGGCTGTGTTCCCGGCGGTGCTCGTGCTCCTGGTGGGTCACGGTCTTTCGGCTTCCGCCCTTTACATTCTTGCGGGTTCCGCGGAACGCCTTGCTGGCCACCGTTTCCTCGACAGAATGGGCGGCTTTGCGAGCCGTTATCCGGTGTTCGGCTTCTTCTTTGGCGTGGCGAGCGTTCTTGCGATTGCCATTCCGGGAACGGCTGGATTTGTCGGTGAATTCCTCGTGTTGCTCGGTCTTTGGAATGTGAGCGTAATCGCTGCCGCTATTGCAGGCCTTTGCATTATCTTGACCGGTGTTTACATGCTTCGCTTGATTCAGAAGGTGCTCTTTGGCGAACCGGGTGAAATCTCGGAAGACCAAAAGAAGCTCCGCTTCCCGATTGCGGATGCGGTGGCTACGGCTCCGCTTCTGATTCTTCTCATTGTGTTCGGTGTGCATCCGCAGCCGATCACAAGTACGTTGGATTATACATCGGCAGCGGAAGATGACCGTGCGGCTCTTGATGCTGCTATCGAAGCCGCTTCCCAGCCGGCCGCTGTTGCCGAAATGTCTAAGCAGTTCTCGGCTGAACCGGTTTCTGCGGATACGGCCGCTGTCGAAGCGAAAGCTGTGACGGAAGCCGAAGAAAAGGCTGTGGCAGAAACGGCTACGGCTGAACAAGAAGTAAAACAAGTGGAGGCTGAAGATGTCCGCTAGTTTTGTGAATCTCCTTCCGATGATTTTCGTTGCGCTCGGCGCAATGGTCAGCATTGCGATGGAACCGTTCGTTGCAGATAAAAACAAGCAGAAGGTGCTCCCTTGGGTTGCAAGCGCGTTCCTTGTGCTTTCTGCGATCTCGTTTGTATTTGTGAAAGTGGATGCCTCTCCGCTTTTCGGATTCTTTGAAATGGGCGCGCTCCGCGTGGTCCTTTCTCTTGCCGTGTTGCTTTGCGCATTCCTTGGAATCGGAGGCTTGCAGGTAACGCTTGCACGTGAAAAGTATCCGGCGGGTGAACCGTATGGCCTTGCACTTCTTGCAACGGTCGGTGTGCTGATCATGGTGCAGTCGGTGGATTTCATTCCGCTTTTTGTCGGAATGGAACTGGCCGCTTACCCGATTTACGGCCTTGTCGGCTTGCGCCGCAAGGATCGCAATGCGAACGAAGCGACGTTCAAGTACTTTGTGACGGGTGCTGTCTTTAGCGTTGTCTTCCTTTACGGTATGTCTTTAATCTACGGTGCAACGGGAACGACTCATTTTGGCGGTAAGGTGCTCGCTGGTCGCGAACTCCTTTATTCCGCGGGTGTTCTGCTTTCGTCTTTTGCGCTCCTCTTCAAGGCAGGTGCGGCTCCGATTCATTTCTGGGTGGCAGATGTCTATTCGGGTGCGTCTGTTGCGGTCACGGGCTTCATGGCGGCTGTCGTGAAGGTCGGCGCTCTCGCTGCTCTTGGCGCTCTTTGGATGCGTTCCGGCGTGGAAAAGCTTGCCCCGGTAATGATTGTCGTGGCGATCCTTTCGATTGTAATCGGTTCGCTTTCGGGAATCGCCCAGAAGTCGATCCGCCGCATTATCGCATTCTCGGCGGTGATGAACGCGGGCTTTATGGTGCTCGGCCTTGTGAGCAAGGATTTGAGTGCCATGTACTACTTCCTGGTGACGTACGCTTTGGGTTCTGCTGGCGCGCTTGCTGCGATTTCGGCCTTTAGCGGTAAAAACGACGAAAAGGAAAATCTGGACGATATTCGTGGTCAGGGCCGTCGCCGTCCGCTCGAAGGCATCGCGGCTGTGGTTTGCCTCGCAAGCCTTGCAGGCCTTCCGCCGCTTTCCGGATTCCTTGCCAAGTTCGTCTTGTTCTCGGGCGTGGTGAGCACGGGCTTTGTCGCACTCGCGGCATTCGGTTTTGTGTTCTCGATTATCGCCATCTATTACTACTTGCGCGTGGCAATTTCGATCTTTGCTCCGGCAGAAAAGACGGATGACGCTAAGAATGAAAACGCTTTGAGCTCTTCGACGTACTTCTTGCTCCGTTTGGGCGTGACGGTGACGTCGATTGCGCTCGTGTGTCTCGCTTTGATGCCGATTCTTTTTCAGGTGAAGACATTCTAAGACACTGTCATTGCGAGGGCGTAGGCTTTACAAGACTCTGCAACTTGTTGCAGTAGTCTTGTTATCCCCAATGGGGACAAGCAATCAACTTGAAAGGTTTCAAACCCGCTGGCTATGCTGGCGGGTTTCTTTTTTCCTAGAGTCTTCCCTGGTAAATGGGCTATAGTTCGTATGACGATTGCACTGAAGTTGAAAATTCGGATTTGATCTGGCCTTCTGATGTCAAACAAGACCCTAATGGGGATTTCTTTGGGCCACTGACGCGGGCTTACGGAGGCATTGTGGGTGAGTTTATATTGGGAAAACAGGTTGAAATCGACACAAGTGGGATGGGCGGTTGCTCGCGGTATAGCGTAGGCATCGGTTTTAACACCTGGAATTGGGATCAAGAGAGTGTGGACATTTAAAACGGGGGAGTGGTGAATGCTCCAACGCAGCCGGTGATTCTAAAACTTGAAAATGGAGCGCAATTCCTGCTGAAGTGATTGGATTGCTTCGACCCTTTGGGGCTCACGATGGCTCTTTGGAAACGCTTTTTGTTTGGGCGAATATTTTATATTGGCTTTAAAAAGTCAAAAATAAAGGATTGAAAAATGGAAAAAATTTTCCGCACCGGCATTGGTTTTGATGTTCATAAACTCGTGGAAGGTCGCAAGTGCATTATCGGCGGCGTGGATATTCCTTATGAAAAGGGACTCCTTGGCCACAGCGACGCGGACGTTTTGCTCCATGCGATTAGCGATGCATTGCTCGGAGCCGCAGGCCTCGGTGACATCGGCACGTATTTCCCGGATACCGATCCCGCTTTCAAGGATGCAGACAGCTTGGTACTTCTCGGACGCGTTCGCGAAGAAGTGGTGAAGGCGGGCTGCAAAATTGAAAGCCTCGACAGCGTCGTGATTTGCGAACGCCCGAAGGTAAATCCGCATCGCGAAGAAATGAAGGCGAACATTGCCCGCGTATTGCAGATTCCTGTAGAATGCATTGGCGTGAAGGCGAGCACAAGCGAAAAACTCGGATTTACCGGTCGCGGTGAAGGCATTGCTTCAGAGGCTGTGGCGACCGTGAGCAAAATGGTTTAGTGCAGCAGATAATCGAAGTCTTTCGGATGGCAGACAAAGTTCTGCGGCGTCTTTTCCAAGGCTTCTTTTAACTCTCTGACCGAGAAAAATTTGAAGTCATCGACTTCATGTGGCTGCGGTACGAGCTGTGATTTTTCTTCTTCGGAAATGAACGCTTTGTACGTGTCGTAATATTCGTTGTCGATGTAAGAACCGCCGTTCAGAACGCTTGTGTGGACGGCTTCAAAAATAAACGTGAGATCTTCGGGCTTTTTTTCGAGCCCAAGTTCTTCGCGAATTTCTCGGATGGCGGATTCGATGCTAGAATCGCCTGCGGAAATATGCCCTGCACAACTGGTATCGTAAAGCCCCGGATTGTTTTCTTTGTCATGGGCGCGAAGCTGGAACAGAATCTTGCCCGCTTTATCGATTAGCCAAATGTGGACCGTGCGATGCCAAAGGCCTCGCTTGTGGACTTCGCTACGCGGGCAAATTTCTCCGGTCTTTTGTCCGGTGCTGTCTAAAACGTCAATCTGTTCTTCCATTTGGTTTCTCCCATTTTTTCCCTTAGCTGAAAATCTATCTTATTTATATGAACGAAGCATTTGAAAAATCCTTAAATACCCTGTTTGAAAGTGCAATTGCAAGTAGAGTGTTCTCTAAAGCGGTTGTCGGATTCACGTCGGAAGAAGGCATGGAGATTCGTGCCTATGGCACACCGGAAGATTCTGTATTTGATATTGCTTCGGTCACAAAAGTTTGCCCGACATCGACGCTTGCGTTAAAACGCGTTTTAAACGGAGAATTGGATTTAGATGCGAAAGTCGTCGAGTTCCTTCCTGAATTACGTACAAATTACCGGAACGAAATTCTTGTGCGTCACTTGCTGACGCACAGCCTCGACTATCGAGTGCCGATGAGTTCCTTAAAGCGCCTTCCGCCGGAGCAGATATTGGATTCACTTTTTCAGTATCGCTTTAAACAACAACCGGGAACTGTTTTCAATTACGGCAATCCGGCGAGCATTTTGCTTGGACTTGTGCTGATGCGAATTTCGGGCGGAAAAAATTTGCAGGAACTCGGCGAGGAAGAATTTTTTAAGCCGCTTGGCATGACACGTTCTGGCTGGGATCCGCTGACCCGAGTCGCGAAAGAAGAAATCGTGGCGACCGAAGAAGATAACTGGCGTGGACGAATAATCCAGGGAGAAATTCACGACGAAAGCGCTTTTGTCTTGCGCAAGTTTTTCCCGGTCGGCAGTGCGGGAATGTTCTCCACTGTGCCGGACCTTTTGAAATTCGTGACGATGATTTTAAACGATGGAGTGTTTGAAGGCAAACGTGTGATGCCCTCGGGAATTCTAAAACTCGTATCGACAAATGCCTTGGAAGGTCGCGTCAAAGACGAATGCACGGCTCTTGGATGGGAACTCGATGCCATCAAATTCATGGGGAATGCCCACAACCCGCACATGTTCGGAAAAACTGGATTTACCGGCTCAAGCATTGTTGCTGACGCTGAAAAAAAGAAGGCAGTCGTTTTGTTGAGCAATTTTACATATCCGAAACGGGAAGATTCTGCGGCAAGAATCAACGATTTTCGGTCGAAACTTTCGGAACTTGCCTTTACCGAATCGGAAAATCTTTTCTAGCTTATGCCCTCGGCGGGGGCAATGGCGCCCTTGCCTTAAATAAAGGGGAAAAATGAAATTCTTTGGTTTGGTTTTAGGGCTTTTTTTGTTGACTTCGATGGCTTTTGCTGGAGAAAATCGTACCGGCATTTATGCAAGTGCTGGTTTTGGCTTGGATTTTGGTAGTGTCCGTGGAAATGTGGATTATCTCGGCGATTATGGCGGCTCAACGGAAGTGGAAAGTGAAGGCTTGTTCGGCTATACTTACGATTTGAAACTGGGTTATTCTTTGATTTCGAATCTCGCGATTTATGCAGTTGGTGCGGGCTCTTTGGAGGCATTTAATTTGTCGGATGAATCGATTGACTTCCTTTATTTGGGCGGTGGAGCCTCTTATTGGCTGCCGATGAATTTTTACGTGGGTGGCTCTCTGGGCGCAGGTCGTTTTACTTTTGATAAGGGCTATTCCGAAGACTTCGGTTTTGCTTTCCGCGTTTCGGCAGGCAAGGATTGGAACTTGGGAAAGCGCGGCGGTATTGGCGTTGAAGCTTATTACCAGCGGGCTTCGGTTGAAGACGGAGCTAAAGAATGGAAAGCAAATTTGATCGGTGTGAAGTGCAACCTCAGCTATCGTTAAATTTGCATTGAAGATTTGAAAAAGAGCGGCGCATGGCGTCGCTTTTTTGTTTTGGAATCGTTGCAATGTTTTTTGCAAGAAAATTTGAGATGCCGATTTTGTTTATTGAGACAAATTGTTGCGAATTTGTGCGAAATAAAGGAATTCTGGATTCTTTGGACAACGCTTAAACTTTTTGTAACAAACTCAACTTGGAGGGCGGAATTACTTTAAGAGAAAAGGAGTTCCGCGATGAAATTAAAACATTGTATTTTGAGCGCCGCTTTGGTTGGGGCATCTTCTGTGTTTGCCGATTTGCCGACTGCGGTTCAAGTGCAGGCAAATATGGGCATGGGCTATAACATTGGAAATACAATGGAAGTCCCTGGGAATTACGGTGGCCCGACAGGATGGGGAAACATTTTCCCGACACAAGCATATTTGGATTCCATTAAGGCTGCGGGCTTTAACACGGTGCGCATTCCGTGCGCTTGGGACAGCCATGCAAGTAATAACGTCATCAATTCTGGCTGGCTTGACTCGGTGCAGACCGTGGTGGATTACGCGATGAATGCGGGCTTGTATACGGTGTTAAATATTCACTGGGACGGAGGCTGGTTGCAAGATGACGACTTTACCAGTGCGAAGTCGAATATTGTGGAAAAACAAAAAGCTTATTGGACGCAGATTGCGAATCGTTTTGTGAATTATGACGAACATTTGCTGTTTTCGGGCATGAATGAACCTGGCTTGGATTTAAGTTGGAATGCATCGCTTATCCCTGCGCTTGTATCGTACCAGCAGGCGTTTATCGATGCGGTTCGTGCTACAGGCGGTAACAATAAAACGCGTACATTGATCGTTTCGGGACCGAAGACCGATATCGATGTGACGTGTAACTTTTATACCACGATGCCGACGGATCAGGTTTCGGGCCGCCTGATGGTGGAAGTGCATTATTACGATCCTTATCAGTATACGTTGATGACTGGAGAGCAGAATTGGGGAGCTAGCGAAAGTATTCTCCCTCAGTATTATTACGGCGATTATTTGAGCACGACAGAAATCAAACGTAATGCGGGCTATAACGCTTGGAGTAAGTCTGTCGATGCAAAACTTGCAAGCATTACCCATGCAAATGAACAGTTCGCCAAAATGAAGAGTTCCTTTATCGACAAAGGTTACCCGGTAATTATTGGAGAATTCGGAGCGAATCTGCACACGGACGCTTTGAGCGGGTCCGCTTTGACGCAACATAAGAATGGACGGGTTCAGTGGCATAAAGATGTGGCCACTGCGGCAAAAAATTACGGTCTAACCCCGATTCTCTGGGATATGGGAAATGAAAGTTCTACGCTCGACAACATGTGCTACATTCGTCATTCTTTGGCGAACGCATCGACTGCGGGGAAGGTTGTGGATGTAGACGTGATCAATGCAATGCGAAATGTTTATGGGTTAGGAAATTATGTGAATACCGGGATTGCATCATCGTCTTCGACGATTCGCGACGACAATTCTTCTTCGAGTGTCGTTGCATATTCCTCTTCCTCGAGTGTCATTGCATATTCCTCTTCCTCGAGTGTCATTGCGTATTCCTCTTCCTCGAGTGTCGTTGCGAGCGAAGCGTGGCCGTCTAGTTCGAGTGAAAGCGTGGACGATTTTACGGCAATCGAAATGAAGGTCGTTTTGAACCCGTCGTTGCGCTTGGCCGACAACGTTCTTTCTTCGGAAAAGGAAATTACCCTTTTTGATGTAAACGGTAATTTGATTCGCCATGTGCATGTAAGCGGTGCTTCGGCGACTCTTTCCCTTGTAAGTTTACGTCAGGGTGTTTACATTGCAAAAAGTGGCTCTAGTGTGCTTCGTTTCCGCGTGAAGTAAATGCTTGTTTGAAATTCTGTATAATTGAATCGGAAGGAACAAAAAAGTCCTCGGCGATTGCCGGGGACTTTTGGTTTTGAACTTTTGAAAAGTGCGGGTTAGTCCAAGTTTCCCGGGAAGCGCGGAATCTTGTTGAAGCTCCTTTGAAGATCTTCATCCGTTGGAATGTAGTCACTCATGTTGCCGTCATTGTAGGCTGCGTAAGCCTTCAAATCGAAGTAACCGGTACCCGTAAGACCAAAGACGATCGTCTTTGCTTCGCCGGATTCCTTGCACTTGAGAGCTTCGTCGATGGCAACGCGAATGGCATGACTCGATTCCGGAGCCGGGAGGATTCCTTCTACGCGGGCAAACTGTGTTGCCGCTTCAAAGACGCGAGTCTGTTCCACGGAACGGGCTTCCATAAAGCCGTCGTGATATGCCTGGGAAAGAATCGGGGTCATACCGTGGTAACGGAGACCGCCAGCGTGGTTTGCCGACGGCATGAATTCAGAACCGAGCGTGTACATCTTTGCGAGCGGGCAAACGTGACCGGTGTCGCAGAAGTCGTAAGCAAATACGCCACGGGTAAAGCTCGGGCAAGATGCCGGTTCCACTGCGATAATCTGGTAGTCCTTTTCGCCGCGCATCTTTTCGCCGAGGAACGGAGAAACGAGGCCGCCGAGGTTAGAACCGCCGCCTGCGCAACCGATGATCATGTCCGGGACAATGTTGTACTTGTCGAGAGCAGCCTTGGTTTCAAGACCGATGATCGTCTGGTGCAAAAGGACCTGGTTCAAGACGGAACCGAGCTCGTAACGATAGCCTTCCATGTGGGTGGCCGCTTCGACGGCTTCGGAAATTGCGCAACCAAGGCTTCCGGAGGTTCCCGGATATTCGGCGTTGATTTTACGGCCGACTTCCGTTGTCATGGACGGCGACGGGGTGACGCTTGCGCCGTAGGTGCGCATCACTTCGCGACGGAACGGCTTCTGTTCGTAAGAAACCTTCACCATGTAAACCTTGCAATCCAGCCCAAAGTAGGCACAGGCCATCGAAAGGGCGGTGCCCCATTGGCCGGCACCCGTTTCGGTTGTGACGCCCTTCAAGCCCTGCTTCTTTGCGTAGTAAGCTTGGGCAATTGCGGAATTCAACTTGTGACTTCCGCTTGTGTTGTTGCCTTCGAACTTGTAATAAATCTTAGCCGGGGTGTCGAGCGCTTTTTCAAGGCAATAGGCGCGAACGAGCGGCGACGGACGATACATCTTGTAGAAGTTGCGGACTTCTTCCGGAATAGGAATCCAACGGGTGTCGTTGTCAAGTTCCTGCTTTGCAAGTTCTTCGCAGAAAATCGGGGTGAGCTCTTCGAGAGTGAGCGGCTGGTGGGTTCCCGGGTTGAGCAGGGGTGCCGGCTTGTTTTTCATGTCGGCGCGGACGTTATACCAATTCGTCGGAATTTCTTTTTCGGAAAGATAAATCTTGTACGGAATTTCTTCGCTCATGGCGGTCTCCTAAAATATTTACCCCGCAAACATAACTTTTTTTAGGAAGAAGAATTTTGAATCCACTGACTTCGTGTTAAATCTTTGCCGGGCTTTTTGTTTAATAGGTTATAAATCCGGCTAGGCGTTTCGCCTGCCGGACTTTTGCTTGGATGGATAGGGATTATTTGTCGTCGATTTCCGTTGCGCCGTTGATCAAGCTTACACCGTGATGCGTTCCTGTTTCGGCAAAGATTGCCCATTGCGCAACGTTCATCGCGTGGTCACCAATGCGTTCCAAGTATTTGGCAACCATAATGGAGTTGATGGCGCTCTCGGCACGGCTTTCGTTATTCTTAACAATTTGAACGAGCTCTCTTTTGGCAGAGGCAAAACAGGCGTCTACGGTATCGTCGCTGTCGATGACGTGACGAGCCAAGTGCAAGTCCCTATCGGTAAAGGCGCTCACGCTTTGACCGAGCATTAGCAGGGTTGCCTTGCCCATGGCGGGAATCGCTTCGAGCTGGATTGGCGCATCGCTTGGGTCCGTGTAGGCGACGATTTCTGCGATATCTGCGGCCTGGTCGCCAATGCGTTCTAAGTCTCCGACCATTTTGAGGGAGGCGGAAATCAATCGAAGGTCACGAGCTACAGGCTGTTGGCTTAAAAGGAGGCGCAGACAGAGCCCTTCGATTTCTTTTTGTTTTTGGTCGATTTCCTTGTCGGCCGCGACAATGTGCTTAGCTGTGGCGCGGTTCAAAGAAGAAAGGGTTTCAATGGCGGCCCTTAAAGAATCTTCGACAAGGGAACCCATTTCTTCGATTGTGTTGCTTAAAATTTCGAGTTGGGAATCAAAACGGTTTCTCATTATCCAAATCTCCCGGTGATGTAATCTTCGGTACGCTTGTCCTTGGGCAGCGAGAAGAGGGTTTCTGTTTGATTGACTTCGATGATTTCCCCCAGGAGGAAAAAGGCGGTCCTGTCGGAAACTCGCGTCGCCTGTTGCATATTGTGCGTGACCATGACGATTGTGTAATCCTTTTTGAGTTCAAGAACCAGGTCTTCGATTTTAGAAGTCGAAATCGGGTCAAGAGCGCTTGTGGGTTCGTCCATCAGCAAGACTTCGGGAGAGACGGCGAGGGCGCGGGCGATGCAAAGTCTTTGCTGCTGTCCGCCAGAGAGCCCGAGGGCATTCTTTTTTAAGCGGTCCTTGAGTTCATCCCAAACGCCCGAACTTTTGAGCGAGTTCTCGACGATTTCATCGAGCTTTTCTTTTTTGTGAATGCCGTGGGTTCGTGGACCGTAGGCGATGTTGTCGTAGATACTCATAGGAAATGGATTCGGCTTTTGAAAGACCATGCCCACTCTTTTGCGGAGAATGTTCGGATCCATTTTGCCGTAAATGTCTTCGCCGTCCAAGCGGATGTCGCCCGTGATTTTGCAACCTTCCACGAGATCGTTCATGCGATTCAAGGATTTGAGCAACGTGCTTTTTCCGCAGCCGGAAGGCCCGATAAATGCCATGATTTCATTCTGCTGAATGTTCAGACTGACGTTTTTAAGTGCATGAAAGTTTCCATAGTAAAGGTCCATGCCCTGAATGGTGATTTTTTCTTTTTGTGTCATGAGTTTTTTCCAAGCTTTTTGGCGAATTTGTTAGATGCCCAGTTGATGAGAAGGACGACTACGATCAAGATGACCGATGTGGCGTAAGCTTCGCCGGTGTGAAGACCTTCGCGAGAAAGTTCGTACATGTGGACGGAAAGCGTTCTGCCCGAAGAGAAGATTCCCTTCGGAAAATCGGCGACCGTTCCCGCCGTGTAGATCAAGGCTGCGGTTTCACCGACGACGCGACCTACCGCCAAAATGACGCCCGCAAGGATGCCCGGAATGGCGGCGGGCAAAATCACCGCGAGAACGGTTCGGAGCTTCCCTGCGCCAAGTCCATAGGAACCTTCGCGGTAGCTGTCCGGAACGGAACGCAGAGCTTCTTCCGTTGTACGCATCACCAGAGGAAGGATCATGATGGAAATCGTCAGAATACCGGAGACGAGGGAATATCCCAGGTGCAGGGCGGTCACAAAGAAGAGCATGCCGAATAGACCGTAGATGATCGAGGGAATGCCCGAAAGCGTTTCCGTGGTGAGCCTTACAATGCCGACGATCTTATTTCCGCGGCTCGCATATTCCACCGTATAGATGGCGGCGCAGATGCCGAGAGGCCCTGCGATCAGAATCGATCCGAGGATAATGATCACCGTGTTCAGAATGGAAGGCAAGAACGAAACGTTTTCCGAATTGTAGGTGAGCGAAAACAGTGACGGCTTGAGAAAGGGAATTCCCTTCACAAGGATGTAAATCACCAAAAATCCCAATGCGAAAATTGTTATCGCAATGGAGAGAGTCACAAGGATTCTCAGAGCCAGGGAAAGGGGTGAACGTTTGTAATAACTGATCATTGGATAACTCTCTTTTTCAGAATGGAAAACATCAGGTTGATGATCAGGATGAAGGTGAACAGGACGACACCCGTTGCAATCAAGGCTTCTCGATGCAAATCCGCTGCATAGCCCATTTCTAGGACGATGTTTGCCGTCAAGGTTCGGATACCGCCCAGGATTCCGTTCGGCATGCGCGCTTGGTTACCGGCGACAAGGATCACCGCCATCGTTTCACCGATCGCACGTCCGAATCCAAGAATGAACCCGGCGACAATTCCTGAAGTCGCTGCCGGGAGAACCGTAAAGAAGACGCTCCTTTCATGAGTCGCCCCCAGGGCGAGCGAACCTTCGTAATAACTGTTGGGAACCGCTCGAAGCGCCGCCTCGGAAACCGAAATGATGGTCGGTAAAATCATGATGCCGAGAAGGATCGATGCGGTCAAAATGCTCGCACCGCTGCCGCCAAAATTTTGACGCACGAACGGAACGATGACGACAAGTCCAAAAAAGCCGTAGATCACCGACGGAATTCCCGCAAGAAGTTCCACGGCGGGTTTCAAAAGCTTATGCATTCTGTCGGAACAGAATCGCGCAAGGAAAATCGCAGACAAAAGTCCTATCGAAGCACCAATCGCAAGCGCTCCTAGAGTTACATAAACACTGCCGAGAATCATCGGGAAAATTCCGTAAACGGCAGGTTCGTCTGTAGGCGCCCATTCCTTGCCGAACAAAAAATCCGAAATGCCGATTTTAAGAATCGCCGGAATACCGTTTGCAAACAGGAAAACGCAAATCAGCGCCACAAAGAGAATACTCGCGAGAGCCGAAACTAAAAAGATATGCGAGGCGATTTTCTCTTTGAATGATGTGTTAAATTGAAACTTCATAAGTTTTTCTTTAAAAGACCCTCCGAAAATCGGAAGGCCTTTTTTTGGAGTGGATGAAGCTGAAATCCTTAGCGAATGGTCGTGGTAAGGCGAACACTCAATCCGACGTCAGAGATTTTGTTTTCGCTGTAGACCGTTGCCTGCACTTTGCTACGGCTACCGACCTTTTTCACAAGACCCACGGCCCAGCCGAGTTCATCTGCGTCTGCATTCAATTCATCGCGGTCGGTGACGTATTCCACTTCGACAAACGCCTTGTCCAATATACCTGCGGTCGGGAATTCAATACCCGCGTAAACCGGGAAGTATTTGGAATCCTGGGCGTAAAGAGGCTTTGCGGCAGAGCCCGCTTCGATTGTGGCTTCGTTCACGTCATCGTTTTCGCCGGTTATGATGGCAGCTGCTTCACCGTAAACAGCGAGCTTTTCTGCGATGTTGAACTTGGCGCGAAAATCGACCGCATGCGTGAGGACTGCGTCGTACTGAACCAGGTCCAGAACGTTTACACGGTAGCCAAGGCCGATCTTCAGAGCATCTCCGAGTTTCAGATCATCGTTCACACGGAGGTAACCCTTGTTGAAATTTCCGTCTTCGGTTCCGATCATCACGTTCAGCTGATTCGAAGCCTTTTTCCAGCCGACTTCAAAAGCGTCATGAGAGTAATCGCGGGCAAGGAATCCGCGCTTCGAAAGGTTCTTGTCAAGGTAAGCACCGAAGTTGCCAGCGCCTTCCGTATCTGTTTTCCAGTGACCGAGCTTCACATTCAAACCGAGATCGTTCCACTTGTAATTTCCGTAATATGTATCTGCTTGATACTTGTCGGAGCCGCCGTTAAAATTCGGGGCATACATGCGAATGGTCACTTTTGCGTCGAAGTTGTCAGAACTGTAGCTTCCGCCGATGTTTGCGCGGAACCAGAAACCGTCCAAGGTGTTGTCCTGGTCGTTATCGTAAAAAGCCTTCGCTGCTTGTGTCTGAATATTGCCGGTCAACTCAAAGTTGTCTGCAACCTTTTCTTCTGCGGCAGCTGCAATGCCGAAGGTGGCAAGAGCGGCGAACAAACAGTGTTTCTTCAATGTCATTATAAACTCCTTTGGGATTGTCCCTGTTTGAATGACGTTCTCAAGTTAAGTTGCCATTGTAAAATCAAAAGGGGACGGAAAGTAAAGTCTTTGAAAAGTCTGGAAACTGGCGAAAGTATGCTGTAGAACTTTACAAGGAATTTACGGCCTTAATCGTGGGGACTTTACAAGACAAGTCTACTTTATGCTCGTCATTCAACAACCTAATGAAGGAGAAATAAGAATGAATAAATCCACTTTAGTTGCTTGCTCTTTTGCCTTGATGGCATTGGTTCTGATTGTCGCTTGCAACGAATCGAAGCCTAAAACTCAAATGGAAGCGAGCGAAAAATCCGCTGCGATTTCTGTGATTACCCGTGAAGCGGGTTCGGGTACGCGTGATGCGTTTACGGAACTCGTCGGAACGATTGTCAAGGAAAACGGAAAGAAAAAGGATATCACGACGAAGGAAGCGTTGACGATTGACGGTACCCAGGGTGTGATGAGCACGGTCGCCGGAAACGAATATGCAATCGGTTACATTTCGCTCGGTTCTTGGAATAATACGATCAAGGCACTCTCGGTCGATGGCGTGGAACCGTCTAAGGAAAATGTGAAGGCCGCAAAATATCCGATTTCGAGACCGTTCAACATTGCAACAAAGGGTGAAGGCAACGCTCTTGTGAAGAACTTCATCGAGTTCATCATGAGCGCAGATGGCCAGGGTATCATTGAAGCAAAGGGCTATGTCGGTGTTTCCGATGGAGCACGCTTTGAAAGCAAGAAGATGAAGGGCAAGATTATTATCGCTGGCTCTTCGAGTGTTTCCCCGGTGATGGAAAAACTGAAAGAAGCCTATATGGCTTTGAATCCGGATGTGGAAATTGAAATTCAAACAAACGATTCCTCTTCGGGTATGCTTGCCGCAAAAGAAGGTACTTGCGACATCGGCATGGCAAGTCGCGATTTGAAGGCGAGCGAAAAGGAAGTGCTCACCGGTTTGACGATTGCCCGCGATGGTATTGCTGTAGTGGTGAACAACCAGAATCCGCTTTCGAACATTTCTCTTGCGGATTTGCGCGGCATTTACACGGGCAACATTCGCTTCTGGAATCAGGTGAAGTAAAAGATTCTTCGTTGAACTCCATACGCTGTCCTCATTTCTTCGGAAATGGGGACTTTCTTTATTAATTTTCCACTAGAATTGTTAAAAAGGAGTTCGCACATGAGACTTGTCTCTTGGAATGTCGCAGGAATTCGCGCCTGCATCAAAAAAGGTCTTCCGGATTTTCTCGCAAAGATCGATGCGGACGTCTTTTGTATGCAAGAAGTCAAGGCGGAAATGAACCAGATCGATTTTCATCCGGAAGGTTATAAGGAATATCTTTACCCGGCCAAGCGTAAGGGCTATTCGGGAACGATGATCTACAGCAAAACGGAACCGCTGAGCGTTCAGTACGGTTACGGCGAATCCGAATACGACGATGAAGGCCGAAGCATTACTGCGGAATTCGAAGATTTTTACCTCGTCACGACCTATGTGCCGAATGTGAAACGGGACCTTTCGCGCTTAGAGTCCCGCATGCACTTTGAAGATACGTTCAAGGCCTACCTGAAAAAGCTCGAAGAAAAGAAACCTGTTATCCTTTGTGGCGACCTGAACGTGGCCCACAACGAAATCGATATTTACAACGCCCGCGCCAACCGTGGACACGCAGGCTTTACCGATGAAGAACGCGCCAAGTTCACCGATCTCCTTGCGAGTGGCTTTGTGGATACGTTCCGCAAATTGCATCCGGACACGGTGCGTTACAGCTGGTGGAGTTATATTGGGCACGCCCGCGATAACAATATCGGATGGCGTTTGGATTATTTCGTTGTTTCGGAAAGTCTTTTCCCGAAGGTCAAAGAATCTTATATCTATGATGATATTTTTGGCAGTGACCACTGCCCGATAGGATTAGAGATATAAAAAATGTCATTGCGAGGACGTTGCCCGAAGCAAACCTGGATTGCTTCGTTCCTCGCAATGACAGTTAAAACGATTGCAAACTGCGCTCTAAGCGAGAAGGAGTATCGCTAGAACTTGTGCGCTTAAAATGCGCAGAAGCATCGTTAGAGGGTAAACGGAAGCGTATCCCACGTTTGTCGCTTCGCTATTGGTCATACCGTTTGCAAAGGCGAGGGCGGGAGGGTCCGTCATGGATCCGGCAATCATACCGCAAAGGCTCAGGTAATTGACTTTGAAAACGAGCGTTCCGACAATGCCTGCAATCATCAGCGGAATAAAGGTTATTAAAGCGGCGAGTCCCATGTAGTAGAAACCGTCTCCGTTCAAAAGAACATCAAAGAACTTGATGCCGGCATTTAAGCCCACGCACGTGAGGAACAGCGTAATGCCGAGTTCCCGGAGCATCAGGTTTGCGCTGGCTGCCATAAAGAAGTTCAACGGACCGATTTTACGTTTGCGCGAAAGCAGAATAGCGACGATCAGCGGGCCACCGGCAAGACCGAGCTTAAGCGGTGTCGGCATGCCAGGAATCGCGATAGGAATCGATCCGAGGATAATACCGAGAAAAATTCCGACAAATGCGGGGATGATTTCGGGATGGTCGAGAGCCTTGAGAGAGTCGCCCAGTTTTTTGGCTGCGGCGTCAATTCCTTCGCTCGAACCGACAAGCAAAACCTTATCGGCAAACTTGAGACGCAAATCGAGGCGGCCTGTGAATTTGAATTCTCCGCGGACGACACGGCTTGCGGTAACGCCGTAGCGTTCCAAAGCCAGTTCGCCAAGAGTTTTTCCTAAAACCTTTTTGTTGGTCACCAGAACGCTGCGGGTTTCAAGCTTCGAATGAATCTGTGTAATCGGCTTTTCGAGACGCGAACCGATTAGCTTTTCCATCAGTTCTACATCTTTCGGGAATCCGACAATGTGCAGCTTGTCGCCTTCCTGCAAAACGACCTTGCCGTCTGGCATAGAAATGTCTTCGCCGCGCTGTAAACGGGTAATCACGATATCGCTTGTGCGAATGCCCGGAATATCCTTGATGCGAATATTAAAGAGGTTCTTGTTTTCGAGAGCAAGGCTGCAAGAAACGATGTCTTGACGGGTCTTGCCGAGTTCGGTCGCATATTCTTCTGCGGCAACGTCCGGCTTTTTTCTAAAGAACAGGCGCACAAGAATCATCACAAGGATGATGCCGATGACGCCGAACGGATACGCAACTGCGTAACCGATTCCTGTCAGGGAAGTGTCTGCGCCTGCTGCGGCTAGGGCCGAATTGGCGGCACCTAACGAAGGCGTGTTCGTGACAGCACCGCAAAGCATGCCGATCAAAACCGGAACATTCCCCTTCATGTCCGTAAAGAGATAAATGCCGACGGTAATCAGCACGCCCATCAGGACGATGCTTACGGCAAGAATGTTCAGTACAAGACCGTGACGACGAATCGAGTCGATAAAGCCCGGGCCCACTTGCATGCCGATCGTGTACACAAAAAGAATCAAACCGAATTCCTGCATAAAGTGCAGAACGCTTGGATTCATGCGTAGGCCGAAATGACCAAAGAGAATGCCGACAAAAAGGGCGCCCGCGCCGCCGAGGCTTACGCCTTTGACTTTGATACGTCCGATCATTAAGCCGATGGCTGCTGTAAAAGAAAGTACAACCACCTGCTGTGCAACCGACGATCCTGTAAATAAATCAATGAACCATTGCATAGGATTTTTGGGTTAAAGTGAACGTTCCTGGTATAGGATGGAATTTACTTTTTAATGCAACGGAGCGAAGCGGAAATGCTCTTGTTGAAGTGCTCAAAAACGACCGTATCGGTAACGCGGACGAGAACTGCACGGGAATCGTCAAAGTCGTCTGCTGTCCAGAAGCTTGCGCTTACGCCCATATCGGCAGATTTGCCATCATAGTAGCGGAAGCCGGCCTTGACTACGTTCAAAGCGCCCATGTCGGCTTTTTCAAAATCGGCTTTTGTCGGGAGGGTCCAACCGTCTGGGCAAATTTTTGTGGCTGTTTCGTATGGGTAAAGGGATCCGTAGACTTCACAGTTCTTGGCGGAGTCTCCGTAGCAGTGGCTTGTGCCGGTGAGGTCCAAGCGGGCGAGGTTTTCTGCCATCCAAATGTGGTTCCCGGTGTTCACTGTTTTGTACACTTTTTCAACGCAAGCGAGCTCGCCCGATTCTGCGTTATAAGAGCAAGTGTTTGCCTTTTGGCAAGCGGTAAGGGCAAATGTGGCGACTGCGAGAGCGGCAAAAAACTTAATCGACATAAGGACTCCTGATTGAATGGTGTCTGTTTTTGATGGTCTAAATGTAGAGAAATCAATCAATTTTGACTAATAATATGTTTGTATGAATCTATCATAAAAAATTATTAATTATAGGTTATGTTATAATCTTACTTGATATGATCATAAGTTTAAGTTATGGAAGGAATGCCTAGAAATGAAAATGAATTTTGCTTATATTTGCAAACAATGGAATTGACTCAGCTGAAATATTTTTTGGAAGTCGCCCGAACGGAGCATGTGACGCAGAGTGCAAAAAATCTTTATGTTGTGCAGCCTGCGTTGACCCAAGCCATTCATAAGCTCGAAAGTGAACTGGGAGTTCCTCTTTTTAAAACCGTCGGTCGAAACATTAAATTAACGGAAGCGGGACGTTTCTTTTATGAAAAGCTTCGCCCTTTATACGAAAATATGATGGTGCTTCCGTCGCAACTGCAAGAAATGATTCAGCATCAGAACAATAACATTAAACTGAACGTTCTTGCCGCTTCGACCTTAATTACGAATGCAGTCATCGATTATAAAAAAACGCATTCCGATATAGACGTGGACTTGATCCAGAACGAAGAAACGAACGTCTTTGATATTTGCGTTCGGACTTATGCAAATTATAGACCGGAATTGGACCATACGAACAGCGACGAAACGTTCGTGCATTCCGAAAAGATTTTTCTTGCGGTCCCCAATATTGCGCGGTATAAAAAGATGAATTCGATTTCGCTTTTTGACTTGCGCGATGAAAAATTTATCCGTCTTTATGGATCCAAGCAGTACCGTAAAATTTGCAATGAACTTTGTGAACGTGTCGGCTTTAATGCGAACGTGACTTTTGAAAGCGACAACGCGATGGCCGTGAAAGAAGCTGTGGCTGCGGGCATTGGCGTCGGCTTTTGGCCGGAACTTTCCTGGGGAAAGATGGACCATAAAAAGGTGCGCCTTTTGGAAGTCACCGATACGGATTTTAAGCGCGACATTGTGGTTTCGTTACGCCGGAATAAACAGGACAATTCCAAAACAGAAGCCTTTTACAGCTATTTGACCAAATTTATTTTGCATCAGCGGAAAAAGAAACGCACGGTTAATTCTTAAAATCTCGATTTTGGGGTGTAAAAAGCTTTGCTTGGAACGGCAAAGCTTTTTTTTTTCGGCTATATTCTATTTCGTTAATTTATGTTCAGGGTGAAATGGATAATCTTTGCGAGCTTCCTCGCACTAGCGGGGTGCCTTTGGGAAGAAACGGAATCTTCGCTAGAAGAATCCTCCTATTTGCCGCTTGACGATTCGGAATATCCTTATGCGGGAGTCCCGCGCCTGGTCATTGAAACGGAAAACTTTAAGGATATTCGTGACCGCGAAACAAAAGTGCCTGCGCGTTTGCAGATCTATGGCGAGGATTCTCCATCGTCTGAAATTTTAGAGCTCACGGTGCGCGGGCGTGGAAACTCGACATTCCATGCTCCCAAGTATGGAATTAAACTCGAATTTTTTAAAAAGACATCTCTTTTGGGAATGCCGAAGGACAAGGATTGGGCGCTGCGGTCGAACTATGGCGATAAAACTCTCTTGCGGGATTTTATGATGAACCGCTTGGCAAATCGCCTGGGAGTTTCTTACGTACCGCGCATGCGTTATGTGGAACTTTATTTGAATCGCGAATATAAAGGCCTGTACTTGCTTACGGAAACGGTTAAGTCTTCGAAGAACCGCGTCCCGCTTTCCAAGTCGGATTCGAGCTTTCTATTTGAAAAAGAAGATTCCAAAAAAATAGATGACCCATATTTTGAAACCCGCGATGGAAACCTGATTCATATTCAAGAGCCTAAACAGATTTCCGAAAAGTCGTTGCAGATGGCAAAGGATCATTTGGATGATTTTGAAGTTTATTTGCATCGGCAAAATTTTTGGGGGGTCGATTCGCTCCCCAATTGGTTAGACATTCGCGATTTTCTTGAATATTACTGGGTGCAGGAATTTGCGAAAAATGAAGATGGCAAATTTACCCGGAGCGTATTCTTTTATTGGGAAAAAGGCGGCACAATCCATTTTGGCCCGTTGTGGGATTTTGACCTGGGCTTTGGAAATGAATCTCGCGAAAAGTTCGCCATGCCCGAAAACTGGTTCATTCGCAATTACCGTTGGAACCGTTATATTCTCATGGATGCCCGCATGCAAGAAATGACGAAGGAATATTGGATGGCTCATCGGGAAACGTTCCATGAGCTGATTGACAGTATTCCGCTGTATAAAAGTCAAATCGAAAAAGCTGCAAAGAATGATATAAAGCGTTGGCCGATTCTGGACAACACGTTCCTTTGGGCGTTAAGACATTCGTACGATTCTTACGACGAAGCCGTCGATTCCATGACCGTGTGGATGGAAAAACGCTTCCAGTGGATTGAAGACAATCTTTAGAATTTTTAGAAGTTGTCGTCGCGGTCGAACATGTGCGTCACGAATTCCGTGACGAGAGTGACGTAAGCATCTTCGCCAAAGATCGGCTTTTGCATCAGGTCG
>DGSB01000063.1 GCA_002390045.1 Fibrobacter sp. UBA4373 | reverse complement strand
GGCTATGCCGGCGGGTCCCTTTTTTGTAATGGCTGTTCTAAATCCGTATCATGGAATGATTGGCTTTGAAGGAGTCTTTTGAAGCTTGGCAGAATTTCTATCTTTGCGGTGAATTTAAGTTTGATGCAAAAAAGGAGCATTCAATGGCGACATTCGTAATGGTGAACGGTATCCCGGGTAATATGGGAAAGATCGTTGCAGAAACTTGCGTTGCTCGTGGACTCGAACTGGTTCCGTTTTCTTTGACCGGAGAACAGATCGTAGAAAACGAATCGGAAGTGGCTGGAAAAACAATTCAGCTTTTGAAACCGTCGAATCGTGAAGCGCGCATCGGTGAAGTCCTTGCCAAATATCCAGGCCTTATCGCCGTGGACTTTACGCATCCGACTGCGGTGAATGACAACGCCAAGTTCTACGTAGCGCACAAGATTCCTTTTGTGATGGGCACGACCGGTGGCGACCGCGAAGCTTTGGTGAAGCTTGTCCAGGAAGCGAATCATCCGAGTGTCATCGCTCCGAATATGGCAAAGCAGATCGTTGCGTTCCAGGCGATGATCGAATGGCTTTCTAAAACATTCCCGACGGCATTTGACGGCTACAAGCTTTCCGTTGTCGAAAGCCATCAGAAAACGAAAGCGGACACGAGCGGAACCGCAAAGGCTGTGATCAAATCCTTTGAAGATATGGGCCTTGATTTCGACGAAAGCCGCATTGAAAAGGTTCGTAACGATAAGGAATCCATGGAACGCATGGGCGTTCCGGAAGAATATCTTTCGGGACATGCTTTCCACACGTATTCTCTCGACAGTGCCGATGGAACCGTGCATTTTGAATTCCGCCATAACGTTTGTGGCCGTAAAATTTATGCCGAAGGTTCCGTGGATGCGGTAAACTTCCTTGCGGCAGAACTTGCCAAGGGAACCGCTAAACCGTTTAACATGATGGACGTTCTCCATTCTGGAACAATGCGTTAATTCGAGGATTTCTGCATGAACCAAAAATTTGCGTTGGATTTGGCGCGCCGTCCGCGTCGAAATCGAAAAAGCGCGACAGTCCGCGACCTTGTTCGCGAAACGGAACTCTCTGTAAAGGATTTCGTCTATCCGGTCTTCATCATGGAAGGCTCGAACAAGGAAGAAGCGATTCCGTCGATGCCGGGCATGACTCGTAAAACGGTCGATGTCCTTTTGAAGGAACTGGAAGAATGCGTCGCCTTGGGAATCAAAGCGATTGCACCTTTCCCATCGATTGAAGAATCCAAAAAGGATCACAAGGGTTCCGAAAGTTACAATCCGAACGGACTTGTCCCGACCTGCGTTCGCGCCGTTAAGGAAAAGTTCCCGGATATGGTTGTCATGACGGATATTGCCTTGGATCCGTTCAATATCGACGGTCACGACGGCATCGTTTCTTCGACCGGTGAAATCTTAAACGACGAAACCGTCGAAGTCCTTTGCAAAATGGCCGTCTGCCATGCGGCAGCCGGCGCGGATTTTGTCTGCCCGTCCGACATGATGGATGGCCGAATCGCTGCTATCCGTGAAGCTCTAGATGATGCGGGCTTTACGAATACTTCGATTATGGCCTACAGTGCCAAATACGCTTCGGCATTCTATGGCCCATTCCGTGACGCTCTCGATTCCGCTCCCAAAGCGGGCGATAAAAAAACTTACCAGATGGATCCGGCGAACCGCAAGGAAGCGATGCTCGAAGTCTCTCTCGACATCGAAGAAGGCGCGGATATCGTGATGGTGAAGCCTGCGTGTTACTACCTGGACGTTCTCCGTGAAGTGGCGGATATGTCCGAAGTCCCGGTGGCTGCATACCAGGTCAGCGGGGAATATGCGATGCTTTGTGCCGCATCCCAAAATGGCTGGTTAGACCGTGACCGCGTTGTGCTCGAAAGCCTGATTGGCATTAAACGGGCCGGTGCGAAAATGATCTGGACTTATTTTGCCAAGGAAGCTGCAAAACTTCTTTTAGAGGAACACTAAACACCATGCGTCTCTTAAATCTCTCTTTGTTAGGTTTGGCTCTTTTCACGGCAACTTCCTTTGCGACGCCTCCGCGTACATGGGATGCAATCTTTAATGCCGAAGGCCAAGGTGAATATGAAAGCGCTCCGATTGTAGGCCAGGTCCGCTTTTACAAGTATGAATACTATGGCGAAAAGCAACCGGTATCGTTTGCCGTCAAGGATGACCATTATGACTTTGTCGTGTATGGAGTCATGAAGGTTCCTGCCGATACGGTAGAAAACAAACGCTTTTATGGCGTTTGCAACAAAACGCGCGAAGCTTGGATTTCATACATCGGCAAGCCGCAAACGTTCGGAAAGGAAGATCTTCAGGTGAACATCAAGGGCGTCGACATCGCATGTGACGATGAATTGTATGCATTGAAAGACTTGAAGATCAAGTTCAAGAATGCGGCTGCTCAAAAATATTGGACGGCCAATTTCGAACGCTCCGAAAAGAGCCGTCGCGACAAGCTTGCCGAGTTCCGCATTGCCGAACAGGAACATTTTAGTGAAGTCAAGCGAAATTCCGGCTTTGTCAAGGATTCGCGTGACGGCCAGATGTACCGTACCATTAAAATCGACGGAAGAACATGGCTCGCTCAGAATGTGAATTACAACATCCCGGGAGAATCCTGGTGCTATGATGATAAGGACAACTTCTGCGCACGTAGTGGCCGTCTTTATTCTCTCGAAGGGGCTCGCAAGGCATGCCCGAAAGGCTTCCACTTGCCGCGCGACCGCGAATGGCAAGACATGCTCACCGGTCTTACCGGATGCTATGACGGTGTTCAGAAGTGCGAAGCGTTCGCTTCCAAGCTCAAGGCTCGCACAGGCTGGCAGGGTGGCGGCGGTACCGATGAATACGGCTTTACGGCTTTCGGTTCCGGTCGTCGTGAAGTGGTTGGCCGTGGACATCGCTATGTAGAAATGGGCGAATATACCGCTTTCTGGAGCTCTCAGAATGGCCGCAACTCGACGATCTGGATTTGGGTGCTTGGACGGATGGGAGACAACATGGTCCGCGAACTCGCCCCGAATGCGGGTAACGGTTATTCTGTCCGCTGCATCGACGGCGACTGATTTTTGAATCTGTTTCGTTAAAACAGAAAAGCCTCCGCAAATGCGGAGGCTTTTCTTGTAAATGTCGAGGAGGGGATTAGCCCAAGACCTTCTTTTCGAAGTCGCCGAGG
>DGSB01000091.1 GCA_002390045.1 Fibrobacter sp. UBA4373 | reverse complement strand
AGGCATGAGCTATGGCATGTATATTGCGGCAAGGCTTGGCGAGCAAGAAACCTTCCACGCCCTATGGAGCTTTACCAAGCAGTATTTAAGAAATCGCCGAGGCGATTACGCTCCTTACTTTGCGTGGCAAGTCGGCGTACCAAACAAGGATCATGCGAACTTTTACAAGATGGACCGCGGTGCGGCTCCTGACGGTGAAGAATATATTGCGGCCGCCCTTCTGATTGCGGCAAAAAAATTTGGCATTCCGGAATACAAGCGCGAAGCGGTTAGCCTTCTGAAGCAAATGCTTTACAAGAAGACTAGCGGCAAAGTCCGTTCCATGTTCGACAAGGATCGTGCCATGGTCCGCTTTTCTCCGATGGAAGGGAATGATTATACAGACCCGAGTTACCATACACTGGCCTTTTACCGTTTATTCGCCGAAGCGACTCAAGATCCGATATGGGAACGCATTTACAAAAATAGCGTAGCCTATCTGAAAAAAGCGCTTCACCCAGAGACCGGTCTTGCTGCCGACTATTCCGAATTCGATGGAACGCCCAAATTCACCGATTTCAACCCGATGAGCGGATACTTTAGCGGGGACGCTTGGCGCGTCGCCTTGAACCTCGCCTTGGATTACACCTGGGAAATTCCAGGAGTCTGCGAAGAAGCTAGGGAAGATGCAAAAAAAATGGAACAAGATGCCATCCGGCGATTGCTGAAATTTTTTGATGCTCACCGCCCCTATTTTTCCGATTGCCTGGTGGACGGTTCCGATTATCCAGAGAATGCGCGCCCGCAAACCACAGGCCTTATCGCCATGAATGCGGCAGCGACAAGCGCTTTGGATTTGCAAAATCCAAACGACATCGCCTTGGCAAAGTCTTTCCTTTTGGACCTCTGGAACACTCCCGTTCCAACAGGAACTTGGCGCTATTATGACGGGCTTCTTTACTTGCTCGGGTATCTTGCGTTAAAAGGTTAAACGCTTTTAGTGATTTTCAATCGTTGACGGATCCCGATGCAGGGCTTCGCTTAAACGATCGGCAAAAGGCTTGGCCCATCCGCGTTCCGGCGCAATGCGACTGGTCGTTTTTGCGGTAAAAGCATTATAAGAAAGCAAGACAAGTTTTCCACGACGGGCATCCCAAAGCGTCCACAAAGACTTCCATGTAAAACCTCCACTCCGTCCAAGATCCGGAAGAATTTCCACTTGGACTGTGACGGGAATCGTCACATAGCGGACGTTATATTTTTTTGAAATCTGTGAAAGCGCGCCTTTCAAATCCTCTGGCACCGTTCTATCGAAAGCGGAATAAGCCACCGGAAAATCGGCGCGCGATTTCCACGGAGAAAGATTTTCCAAAGGTTCTCCGTCTGCAAAATGCTCTTTTAACAGATTCCGCAACATCGTCCGAATGACAAGCGAATCCGCATCCGGAATGCGAAGCCCTTCGAGCATCTGTTCATGAACCATCCTGGGGAAGCTGCTTTCAATGAGCGAGTCTTCAAAGTGGGCAAGGTCAAAATCAACGGCATCAGCACTAAAGCTGTGGCAAATTTTTTCATTTTCCGGACAAACGGCAGAAATATTTTGAGCCGGAAAACTTCCAAGAATCGCAGTCGAATCAAAATCTGCTAAAAAATCCGGGTTGATTTCGACAAAGCCTTTTTCGTCGAAAATTTCCAGTTCCAGTTCCCCCCGTTCACCGCACTCTTCGCATCCCGAATCCCCCATCGGATTTTCGGCAGGGCGATTCCCGGCACAGGACGCGAGAAAAAAGGCAAGGAACAAGACGGAATATTTGATGGCTTTCGCAGACTTCATACTACAAAAATGCTAAATTTGCCCGCGAATAGCAAGGAGTTCATCATGAGTCTTAAATGCGGTATCGTCGGTCTTCCGAATGTCGGCAAAAGCACCATTTTCAACGCCATCACGAACGCTGGCGCAGAAGCGGCCAACTATCCGTTCTGCACCATTGAACCGAACGTAGGCATGGTGAGCGTCCCCGACAGCCGTCTCGACGAACTCGTCAAGGTTTACAATCCGAAGTCCATTGTGCCGGCTGTGACGGAATTCGTGGACATCGCCGGCCTTGTGAAAGGCGCAAGCAAGGGTGAAGGTCTCGGCAACCAGTTCCTGACCCACATCCGCGAATGCAATGCAATCATGGAAGTCGTCCGCTGCTTTGATGACGACGACATCACGCACGTTCTCGGTTCCGTTGATCCGGTCCGCGACATCGACATCATCGAAACGGAACTCATCCTCAAAGATCTCGACTCCGTCGAAAAACGTTTGAATACCGAAGCCAAGGCCGCTCGCACGGGCAACGCCAAGGCAAAAGAAAACCTCGAAGCTTGCGAAATTTTGAAGAAAGGCCTTGAAGAAGGCCACAGCGCCCGCGAATACATCGGCAAGAACGGAGACGCTCTCGATGCGATCGTTCAGGACCTCGCCCTGCTCACCGCAAAGCCTCTCTTCTACTGCGCCAATATCCGCGAAGACGACCTCGAAAAGAAGGGCAACGCCTACGTGGATCAGCTGAAGGAATTCGCCGCCAAGCAAGGAACTTCCGTTGTCGTCATCAGCGGCAAGATCGAAGAAGAACTTTCCACCATGGAACCGGCTGACAAGGCTGAACTTTTAAAGGATTACGGTATGGAAGAATCCGGACTCGATTCCGTTGTCCGCGAAGGCTACCGCATTCTCGGTCTGCAGACGTTCTTTACCGCAGGCGAAAAGGAATGCCGCGCTTGGACATTCGAAAAAGGCTCCAAGGCTCCGCAGTGCGCAGGCGTTATCCACTCGGATTTCGAAAAGGGCTTTATCCGTGCTGAAACGCTCGCATTCGAAGACTTCCGCAAATATGGATCCTGGAATGCGGCAAAGGAAGCTGGCGTCGTCCGCACCGAAGGAAAGGAATACGTGGTGAAGGATGGCGACATCATGTACTATCTCTTTAACGTGTAAAATTTTTGCCTAACCGAATTAAAAGGCTCCGCATCAGCGGAGCTTTTTTCGTCGAATTTCACCGTTCGAAAACTTTTAGTTACACACTGATAAAAAAGATTCAAAGCAAGATTTTTTTCACATACAGCAAGAAGAATAAAAGTTTATTTTTCTTTCAAAATAATTCTTTAGGAGTGTGAAATGAACCTTTTGAAAAAATCCCTCCTGGCAGCCGGCTTCTGCGCCTTGACTGCACAGGCTGACGTGAGCTACACCCCGGTCAACGCCAATGCGACCGAAGGCGCCCAGAAGCTTTACAACTTCCTCGCCACAAACTACGGAGTCAAAACCGTTTCCGGTATGATGACTGGCGACGTTACCAGCTCGACGCTGAAAGAACTTCCCGATGTGACCGCATTCTACGAAAAGACCGGCAAATATCCGGCTCTCGTGGGATTCGACTTCCTGTTCGCTACCGGCGTGAAGGCAAGCGATCCCTGGTACCAAAGCTACACGCAGATGGCTCTCGACGCCGCCAAGGACCTGTGGAACCAGGGCGGTATTCCGGCCTTTACTTGGCACTGGAAAGACCCGAGCGATCAGATTGACGCGTTCTACACCAAGTCGGGCAACGACAAGGAATACACCGAATTTGATTTCACCCAAGGCTTTACCGATCCTTCCTGCACCGCAAATTGCACTTGGAACACAAGCTCTGAAACTTATCAGCAGCTCGTAAGCGACATCGACGAAATCGCCGATATGTTCCTCGGCTTGCAAGATTCTGGCGTCGCCGCGATTTTCCGTCCGCTCCATGAAGCAAGCGGCGCATGGTTCTGGTGGGGCTCCAAAGGCGGAGCCGCTTTCCAGGCTCTTTACAATCTCGTCTATGACGAAATGGTCACCGTCAAGGGCGTGAACAACCTGGTCTGGGTTTGGAACCCGGAATATTCGAACGATATCGGTTGGAATCCAGGAGCTTCGAAGTACGACGTCATTAGCCTTGACATCTATGAAGCTTGGGACTATTCGACCAAGTACACCAAGGCCTATTCGGAACTCTTGACGAATTTCGGTTCGGACAAGATCCTTGCCGTTTCCGAAAACGGTTCCATTCCGGACATCTCCGTGATGAAGTCCAACAACATCGCATGGTCTTGGTGGATGCCGTGGTACCAGACCTGGAACGGTAATTTCCTCGACCAGACTGTAGACGCCGTTTGGAAGGCTAACCTCGAAAGCGCTTGCACAATCAGCCTCGAAAACATGCCGGGTTGGAATAGCTATACGCTCAGCACTTCTAAAGTGGCTGCCTGCGAAGCCGGTTATGCTCTCGGCGATCTTGATACCGCTCGCGCTGTTGAAGTCGTCGTTCCGGGCGATACCGCAACGAACGGCTGGCTCCGCGCTTCGATTTCGACTTCTGCCACAAGCGATACCGCCAAGGGTAACGTGATTATCCAGAGCGCAAGCGCTATCGATCTTTCGACAGCCAGCACGATTACCTTCAACGTTTACAACACGAACAAGCTTTCCGGCATTTGGTTCACCATCGCATTCCTCGGCAACGCAAGCACCAGCTGGGCATGGGCACAGCCGGACGGTTGCTGGATCAACGCAGGCGACTCGACGACTTGCACGATCGATCTTTCGACGACCGCCAAGGATCAGGTTGTCTTGACCGGTACGGATTACACGAGCTTCATGAGCAACATTTCCAAGGTCTACATTGAAATCTTCGCAGTAGGCTTCAATGGCGACGTGTACTATGACGCAGTGAAGACCAATACGGGCGTTACCATCAACGACTTTGACAATACGGCAGAAAAGATCGAAGTGGAACAGGCACAGAATCTGTCTGTACAAATCCTCGGTTTAGGTAAGGGTTTGGGAATTGAAAAGGTTGCCTCCGTCGCTAACGCAGTGAAGATGAACGCCCAGAACCGTACGCTTTCGATTTCCGTTCCGAAGGCTGGCAAGGCAAACATCGCTCTCTTCGACGTGACGGGTCATCAGGTGAAGAGCTTCAACCAGGGTTCTCTCTCTGCTGGCGAACATCAGTTCAACCTTTCCGGTATTCCGCAGGGCAACTACATTCTTCAGGTGAAGGGCGTAGGCTTCTCTTCGGCTAAGTCGATTCGCATCAAGTAAGTTTGATTGCAAGACTTTCGAAAAGAGCTTCTCCAAACGGAGAGGCTCTTTTTTTGCATAAAAGGTTCTTTGTTCGCAACGAAACTCTACTGCACAAGACGCGACCGGCATCCGCCTCTCCTCTCGGCTCGCGGTGAGCAAAACTTTACCTTATAACTTTCTTTGAAGTTTGCATTCATACGGCTCAAAATTTATTTTAAGCACATCAAGGAGTTCCCATGATCCCGATGCTCAAAATTTTTACCGCAGCCACACTCACTTTTGCAGCCCTCGCTTCTGCTGAAACGCTCCGTTATGAAGCGGAAGATGCAATTCCTGCAGACGATCACAGTGTAGAAATCGTTTCTGACGCCAATGCTTCTGGTGGAAGCTATGTGTCGATGAAAGAAGGGAACCTTTTGTTTACGGTCACGGTACCGGCAGCCGGTTTTTACACGCTTTGGACAAATTATCAACTGCCTACAAAATCCGGCAGCAAGATTCAAAATCTGACGGTGAACGGAAACTCCGCCGGGCAAATTTCCTTTGGGACATCGGACGCTTTTACCACCATCAAAGGCGCCGGCAAAATCAAGCTTTCCGCCGGAACGAATACGATCGGCATCGTAAAATCCTGGGGCTGGGTAAACCTGGACTACATTGAACTTACCGAATACGAAGAGACTCCTTTTACCATCAACAACGCACCTGTTGACCCAAAGGCAACGGAAAGCGCTCAAAAGCTTTACAGTTTTCTCTACCAGAATTTTGGCAATCACGTCATTAGCGGTGTCATGACTAACGGCGTCTTTTTGAACGACGGGAAATACACCACCTGCGATTACACGAACCAAACGGAACTCGCTTACATCGATAGCGTTTCCGGCAAGAACGTGGCCCTCGTCGGTTTTGACTTTTTGCATGCGACAGGCTTAAATTCCACAGGCGATTGGCACAAAGGTTACACCCATGCCGCCCTCGAAATGGCAAAGACCGTTTGGAACGCTGGCGGCATTCCAGCTTTCAACTGGCACTGGAAAGATCCGGCAGATTCCGTCGAAGCGTTCTACACCGAATCTAGCGGCAACACTCCGTACACCATTTTCCACATCGGTCGCGCCTACGATACCACAACAGGGACCTGGCTCACCGACAGCGATGATTACAAGGCGATTGTTTCCGATATTGAAACGATTGCGGATTCGCTCTTGACTTTGCAAGAAGCAGGCGTCGCGATTCTTTGGCGCCCGCTGCACGAAGCTTCGGGCAAATGGTTCTGGTGGGGTACCGACGGAGCCAAGGCATGCGTCGCCTTGTACAAGCTTATGTTCGATATTTTCACCAACCAAAAAGACCTCCACAACTTGATTTGGGTCTGGACAACCGACGAAGCGGGCGACGCTCTCGACTGGTATCCGGGCGATGAATATGTGGACGTTGTCGGGCGTGACTATTACTACTATCCGCGTGAAGCAAACCATTCAAGTCTCGTGAGCAGTTTTGAAACGGTCAAGGACATTTACGGAGCAAAAAAGATTATCGCCCTGAGCGAAAACGGATCCGTGCCAATGCCCGACAGCATGAAGAATGACGGAGCGAACTGGAGCTGGTTCATGCCTTGGTATGGAGATTACGCAATGCCGAGCTGGGCAAACGATAACACGGATGCTAGTTGGAAAGAAGTGATGAACAACGAGTACACGATTACGCTCGAAGATATGCCAGGCTGGGACAATTACGAGGCCGGAATCCAGAAGGCCTCCGCCAAGCCGTTGAATGCTTCTTTGCTGTTGCAGGGCAATCTGCTTTATGTGAATTGCAACCGTACTTCTAACGTCGCCATTTTCGATGTACAGGGCAACCGAGTACTGAACGAAAAAGTCTCGGCGACAAGCGCGGCCCTGAACTTAGAAAAGCTTTCTCGTGGAAGCTACGTGGTGCAGATTCGCAGCGGCAACAGTCAGCAATCGTTGCCGATTTCGCTGCGGTAAAGCAGAAGCAAAATCTAAACAGATTCAAGCAGTCCAATCGGAGTAGTTTTTTCTTTTCGAACAAATTATCATTTTGCGTGGTTAAATAGTCCTTTTTTTGGAGTATGATCATGCAAAAGAAATCTCTGCTCTCTTGGATTTTTTTGTTTGCCAAAAACAAGAAAAAATATTACATCGCAAGCATCTTCTTTGCGCTTTTACGCGTCGCTTGCGGAATCGCTCCTTACATCATTATCGCAAACATCGTGCGCGAACTGCTTTCGGGCGTGCGCGACTGGGATGTTTACCTTAAAGAATGCCTGATTATTGCGGCATTCTGGTTCGGGAATGTCCTGTTCCACAGTATTTCGACGACGCTTTCGCATGTGGCGACTTTCAACGTGCTTGGCAATATCCGCAAGGATCTTTGCGAC
The DNA here is from genome assembly GCA_002390045.1 of Fibrobacter sp. UBA4373. Lineage (GTDB taxonomy): Bacteria > Fibrobacterota > Fibrobacteria > Fibrobacterales > Fibrobacteraceae > Hallerella. The sequence goes on along the minus strand of DGSB01000091.1, from coordinate 1,286 downwards.
AAGCTCTCGCGAGTGCCGCTGGGTTCTGTTCTCGACATGCCTTCGGGCGCTCTCAAGAACATCCTGGTAGAACGCATCGACAACATGGAAACGACGCTTGCGCACGTAGTTCCGGAATTTACTTCGAACTTGATTCTCCCTGTGCTCATGTTCGTCTACCTTTTCCATATCGATTGGCGCATGGGGCTTGCCTCGCTCGGGACGCTCCCGATCGGTATGGTCGCCATGGCGGTTATGTTTGCCGGAGCGCAGAAGTGGTTCGACAATTCTATCCAAAAAACGAAGGCGCTGAACGACACTGCGGTTGAATACATCAACGGCATCGAAGTCATCAAGGCTTTTGGCAAGTCAAAGTCTTCTTACGACAAGTTTGTAGTAGCCGCAAAAGAAGGGAGCGACTGTTTTGTCGAATGGATGCGTCGCTGCATTTGGCCGCATTCCCTTGCCATCACGGTCGCTCCTGCCACGCTATTGACGGTGTTGCCGTTTGGCGGTTACTTCTATTACAACGGTTCCATTACGGCAGTGGATTTTATCACCGTCATCATCGTTTCGGTGAGCATTATGATGCCGCTCCTCACCATCATGAGTTACAGCGATGACATCAGCAAGGCGGGCGTCATTTTCGGCGAAGTCGGCTCTGTGCTCGAAATGAAGGAACTTGCGCGCCCCGCGGCCGACAAGCGCAAACCCGCCGACAATTCCATCACGTTGAAAGATGTGCGATTCAGCTATCATAAGGGAATCGAAGGCGAAGAAAAGAAGGAAATTCTCCACGGCATCAACACGGTTCTCCCCGAAGGAAGCTTTACCGCATTCGTGGGTCCGAGCGGTTCGGGTAAATCGACAATTGCTCGCCTTATCGCCTCGCTGTGGGATGTTGACAGCGGCGACATCGAAATCGGTGGCGTGAACATCAGGGATCTTTCGCTCGAAGAATACAACCGCCACATCGCCTACGTTTCGCAGGACAATTTCTTGTTTGACATGTCCGTCCGCGAAAACATTCGGCTCGGGCGGCCTTCGGCATCGGATGCCGAAGTCGAAGAGGTGGCGCGCCAAAGCGGCTGCTACGAATTTATCATGAGTCTTGAAAACGGTTTCGACACGATTGTCGGTGGCTCGGGCGCCCACCTCTCCGGTGGCGAGCGCCAGCGCATCGCCATCGCCCGCGCGATGATGAAAAACGCCCCCATCGTCATTCTGGACGAAGCGACCGCCTATACCGACCCCGAAAACGAAGCCATCATCCAGAAATCCGTGGCAAAACTCGTGCAAGGCAAGAC
>DGSB01000096.1:2658-46569 GCA_002390045.1 Fibrobacter sp. UBA4373 | reverse complement strand
CCATGTACCACTTGGCAGAATCTTATTATAACATTGCTGAATACGAAATCGCCGCTAAGACTTACTACATCTATATCGATGGTTCCGATAAGGGTAAGTATCCGAGCGACTTGCGTCTTGAAGCAATGGACTTTATGGCTGCCGCGTTCTCGGATATCGATGACGGTGTCCGCGTGGCTGCAAAGTTCCTCAAGGATAAGAAGGTCAACTTCAAGGACTCCCTCTACTACCGTATCGGTATGAAGAACAAGGATCACGACCGTAACGAAGAAGCCGTGCAGTCCTTCAAGTACTTGCTCGACATCAACCCGGACTACGTGGACGCTCCGCTTGCCGACGTGGCCATGGTCGAAATCCTGATCATTCAGCAGAAGTTTGACGAAGCTCAGGAACAGCGTAAGCTCGTTGTGAAGCGCTACAGCAAGAATTCTTCGTGGTACAAGAAGAATAAGCAGTATCCGAAGTCTGTAGAAAATGCAGAAAGAGCTATCCGTTCTGCAATGCTCGACATCCCGCAGTACGATCACGCTCAGGCTGCAAAGCTGATGAAGGAAGGCGATACGGAAGGTGCAAAGAAGCGCTATGGCGTCGCGATCAAGGGCTATAATGAATTCTTGACTCATTACAAGGCGGAACCATCTTGGGATGAATACAAGGTCTATGCAAACTTGGCTCTCGTCTATCAGGAAATGAGCCAGTATGCGAAGGCTGCTGATATGTTCAACAAGATCGTGGACGCCGATACGAACCGTTATGGTCGTCGCGCTCTCGGTTCTGCTGCTCCGTATAAGAAGGAAGATGCCGGCTACAACGCTGTCATTATGATGGATAAGGCTCGTGCCGACGCTCAGAAGAATAAGGCTGGCGATGATCCGGTGAAGGCTTACGATCTCCCGGAAACCAAGGCTTACTTCGCTCAGGTCGACAAGTACATGAAGAAGTTCGGTCAGCAGAAGGAAGCTGTGGAACTCGCTTACAACGCAGCAATCATCCGCTACCAGGCTAAGCAGTACAAGCAGGCTGTTGTGGACTTCCGCGCTTTGAAGACGAACTACCCGAACAACCAGTACATCTTGCTCATTAGCCGTATGCTTGCTCAGTCCCTCCTCGAATCCGAAGCTTTGGATGAATCCCAGAAGGAATTCGAATGGCTCTTGAAGCAGTACACCGACGTCAAGGCGACCCGCAATGACTCCATGGCTAAGATCATCCGTACATCGATTGCTGCCGTGCTCTTCCAGAAGGCCGATAAGGCTGTGAAGAACGGCCAGTTCGAACAGGGTGCTCTTGCTTACTTGGACCTCGTCAAGCATTACCCGAAGGAATCCTTCTCGGATAAGGCTGTGTTCGAAGCCGGTACCGCATATGAAAAGGCTAACAATTATGAAAAGGCTGCAACGACGTTCATGATGCTCCCGATGAACTACGGTTCTTCGCCGCTTACCATCAAGGGTATTCTCCGCGCTGCAATGGCTTATAAGAAGGCTGGTAAGCCGGAACAGGCCGCCCAGACGTTCCTCTTCATTACGAACAACTTCGAAAAGGATTCGATGGCATTTGCTGCAATCGGTTTCGCTGCTGCAACCTACGACTCCATTCCGAACAAGAAGATGGCCGCTCAGACTTACGAAATCGCGTATAAGAAGTATCACGACAACGAAAAGACTCCGGGCATGCTTTACAGCGCTTGCTTGACCTATGATGAAGCAAAACTTCCGGAAGAAGCAATCCGCTGCTCCAAGGACCTCGTTCGTGATTATCCGAAGAGCTCCTACGCTCTGGATGCTGCTTTCAGCATTCCGGTTGCTTACCAGAATGCAAAGCGCTGGTCCGAAGCTGCTGACGCATACATCTTCTTTGCGAAGACCTATACGTCTGATAAGGAAAAGCTCATCGCTGCTTACATCGGAACGGCTCGTGCTTATCGCGAACTCAAGGATGATAAGAATGCGGCTGACTACTACAAGAAGACGATCGACGCTTACGACAAGTATGGTCTCCAGATCAAGAATGCAGATCCGGGCGTTCCGGCTGAAGCTGCTTACTACCTCGGCGAAATGGAATACGCCAAGATGGAAACCGTCACGGTTTCGGGCAAGCAGAAGCAGAAGGATGCTGCCGTCAAGAAGCTTACGGAAATCTTGAAGGTTGCTGTCGGTCACTACTCGAAGTCTGCTACCTATGCATCTGAACAGTGGACCTTCCGTGCAACGAACAAGATCGGCTTCCTCTTCGTGACGATGGCTGCTAAGATTCGTGAACAGGAACTCAACGGTAAGACGAACGAAGAACAGTTTGCAGAACGTATCGGCATTGTTCAGCAGTTGCCGGGTTACTACGATCAGGCTCAACCGATCTTCCAGAAGAACATTGACCTTGCTCGTGACCAGGGCTTCTACAATGCAGACGTGATTGCCGCTGAAGAAGGCTACATTGAAATGTACTACCAGGGTTGCGCTGTGTTCGTTGAAGTGGGTGATGCTTTCGCTAACTCTCCGCTTCCGGATAGTGCTGAAATCGTGGCTCAGTACGTTGAATATGATGGTATGACGAAGGAAGACGCTGCCGCAGCTGCTGGCGACGATCTTGAAGCTTACCGTGAAGAACTCGCAAGCCGTTCTCAGGCGGCCCGCGAAGCTGCAGTTCCGCGTTGCGCAACGGGTATCCGCGCTTCTGAACACTACGGTATCGATAACCAGTGGACCCAGAAGCTCTATGACATGCTCCGTGAACTCGACGAACAGAACGAAGCTCTCCAGGTGAAGATCACGAAGTTCGACGCTACGAAGCTCTTCCAGGACCCGACGTACTTCAAGACGAAGGCTCGTTTGGATCAGGTTCGTGCTTCGAAGGTCATGACCAAGCAGGAACAGTTGGCTACATACCAGGAAATCTTGAAGGATGCTCAGGCTGAAAATGAAAAGCTCCGTGCAGAACTCAAGGAACTCCAGGCTCGCCTTGCTCCGCCGCCGTCTGCAGCCCCGGCTCAGATGCCGTAAATTGATCTTTTACACACGGAAAATCCCGCTTTTTGCGGGATTTTCCTTTTTTATTTGGGGGTAATGAAAAATTTACAGCGTAAAGGCGCCCCAAATGGCCAAAAATAAAATAAATATGCCTTTACAGGAAACAATCACAAATCACTCGTCTAAAAGGAGTATTCTAATGTCTAAAATGCTTGAATCGTTCAACCCGGCGAACTCTGGTTGGCAGTTTATGTGGATCATTCTTGCCGTCTTCGCGATCGGTATTGGTTTCTCGATTGAACGCATTGTCTACATCATCTTCAAGAGCGCTAAGGGTCGCGGTAAGTTCTTGAACCAGTTTGGCCAGCTCATCAGCGCTAAGCAGTATGATCAGGCTTTGAGTCTTGCTAACTCTTCTAAGCTCCCGATCGCTAAGGTCGTTGCTGCTATCGTTAGCAACCGCGACGCTGGTCGTGAAGCTATGGTCAACGCTTCCGATGCAGTCTTCCTCACCGAAGCTCCGCGTCTCACTCGTTACATCTCGATTATTTCCGTGATGGCTTCCATCTCCACCTTGCTCGGACTTATGGGTACGATTTACGGTCTGATCTTCACGTTCGACGCTGTTGCTAACAAGCCGGCTGCTGAACGTCCGAAGGCTCTTTCTGATGGTATTGCTATCGCTATGGGTACTACCCTCCTCGGCCTTATTTCTGCAGTTCCGCAGCTCGTCATCGTTGGTATCCTCAACATGAACAGTGAACGTCTCATTCAGGAAATGGAAGAAAAAGGTCTCAAGATTATCAACGCCCTGTCGTAATTGTTGTTGGTTGAAAACAATAAATTAAGATAGGAGATAAAATGGCAAAAGAAATCAAGAAACCAGGAAAAGTCGAAGAACCGGATTTGCTTCCGGCGATGGGCTTGTTCACAATTCTGATTCCGATGCTGCTCTCCATGACCGCGTTCTCGAAGTTGGCAATCGTTGAAGTCAACCTCCCGGAACGTTCGATGATGCAGATGGATGACCAGACTCCTCCACCTCCAGATGAGCAAGCATTGAATCTGTCCTTGGCCATTACTGATGAGTATCTCGTTATTGGTGCCCGTGGCGGTTTCCAGCCCAATGTCTACTTTAAGGAATTTTGGGTGTTCCGCTGCAAGTCCGATGGCCAGCTCATTAAGTATGCGGCTGATGACGTTAAAAAGGCAATTAGCGCCGGTTCTGCACCGAAGTGCAAGGACGGCTCTGAAATGGACGCCGAAAAGTACATCTACGATATCGAAACGATCGAATTGGATATGATCGAAAAGACTTCGGAAGAAGATGCCGGCCGTCTGATGTGGGGTGTCTATACGTCCCAGTCTGAAGGTCAGCCGGATAGCGTCCTTGTCGACGGTAACAACAACTTCCTCGCTCTCGTGGGTGAAGGCGATGGTGGCGCAAATCCGCCGTCTGCTCTCAAGAAACCGGGTGCTGGCGTTGGCGTTGCTACTCTCGCACAGAACTCTGCTCGTAAGCTGAAGCCGGAAGATGCTGCAAGGCTGATCGTCTATCCGCTCTCTGCGTATGACGAAATCTCGAAGCAGCTCATCCAGATCCATACGGCTTTCATTGACCTTGAAGATGTGGACAACATCATTATCGTTGCTAACGATAACGTCCAGTTCGACAAGATCATCCAGCTGATGGACCGTGCGAAGTCCGCAGGTTTTGTCAAGGTTAACCTTGCAAAGTTGGGAGGCTAATAATGGCACGTAAGACTCGTAAATATTCAGAAGACGTCCCGTTCTCCCTGACCTCGATGATGGACATGATGACCATCATTCTGGTGTTCCTTATCAAGAACCTCGATGCTGAAGGTCAGTTGATTACTCAGGCGGAAAACCTTGTCCTTCCGGTCTCCACTTCGAAGGTCCAGGCTAAGGAAGTTTCGCTTTCTGTGGTCGTTGACGCAGGTCACGTGGTGGTCGATAACCAGAAGATTATCGCGACTCCGGACGTGATGGCTCAGGAAGACCTGTTGATCGCTAAGGTCGACTCGGTCTTGAAGCTCCGTCGCGAAACGGAACGTGAACACGCTTTGAAGGCTGGTCTTCCGGCTGATGAAGCGGGTAATATCATTATCCAGATCGACAAGAACATCCCTTATGATGTCATGTACAAGGTGATGGCAACGTGCGGCTTCTCTGGCTACACGAATATTGCCTTCGCTGTGACCATGAAGAACGGCGGGGAGGAATAATCATGGCAAAAACGAAAAAACAACCAGTAGATCCGTTTATTGCTTCCTTGATGCCGGAATCCGACAAACGCTTTGCGGGTGTCGCTTTGATCTCTCTTGTAGTCGCTCTTTCTGTCTCTCTTTGGGCGTCCATGTATGAAGCCGTGGTTGACGATGTGATCTTCGAAGAAACCGCGTCTGAAGAACTGACGACGACCATGAAGATTGAAGAGAAGAAGGAAGAGAAGAAGGAAGAAAAGAAGAAAGAAGAACCGAAGAAGCCTCGTAAGAAGGCCGGTGGTGGCGGTAAGCCGCGCGGAAAGGGTCAGCCGAATGCTCCTCAGACCCGTGGCGTGCTGAAGCTCCTCACCGCTCAGACGACGAAGTCCAACTACGCTGCTTATGACCTGATGAAGGACCAGAAGTTCTCTAAGGACATTAACAAGGTGTTGAAGGACGTTGCGGGCCTCCAGACGACGGGTAAGACCGTTCTCGGTGGTCGTCGCGGTAAGGCTGACGGTGGCTTCAACGAAGGTTACGCAGAAGGCGGTTCCGGTGGTATCGGTGACGGCCTTGGCAGCCTTCTCGGCGGTGGCGGCGGTGGCATTGCTACCCGCGCCAAGGGAACGATCAAGACTCCGTCTGCCCGTGACATTGACATGGGTGCAGGTGGTGGCTCTCGTTCTGCTGCAGACATCATGAAGGTTGTCCGTCAGCGTACGCCGGGTCTTCGTCACATCTACAACAAGTACTTGAAGAAGCAGCCGGGATTTGCCGGTAAGGTGACGCTCCGCTTCACCATTGCTCCGGGTGGTGACGTTATCACGATCTCCATTGTGTCCTCCTCCACTGGTTACAGTGAATTCGATAACGCTGTGAAGAATGCTGTGAAGCGTTGGACCTTCAGCAAGGTCAAGTCGGGTAACACCACGGTGACGATTCCGTTCACCTTCTCCGAATAATTCGCCATTCAAGCATGACAAAAGGACTGGAAGTGATTGCTTCCAGCCCTTTTTGTTTATTTTTCGCTTGCGAAAAGATGGAATACAAATTAGTTTTACGAAAAACAGGAGTTGATTGATGAACTTGAGAACTGCCGCTGCGCTTGGACTCACTGTTGGAGTTTTGGGCGTAGGATCTGCGTTTGCAACGTTTGCCCGTGTAGAATCCATGGGTAAAAACACGACGTACATTATGGACGACGTGAGTATTTTCGATAACCCGGCCAATATCAACTTGTATCCAAACTACTTGATCGGTGGCTTTGGACCTTATTTGACCGATGTGGAAACGGGTACCAATAAAGACCCTCAGCACCCGACCTTTGGCGGAATCTTCTCGCTGAGCCTTGGTAGTGAAGAAGCCCCGGATCCGCGTCTTTCGATTGGCGGTCTCTTTGGACGTGAAGACGCACTTCTGTTCAGATTCCTCCCGAATTATTATGTGGATGAAAACGGCAACAAGCACAGCTTGCCGAAGACCGTAACGAATTTTGACGGCTTCCTCGGTGGAACGCTTTCGGATGGCAATGCTCTTGGCTTGCACATTTATGTGGCACATCAGGACGGTGGCTATGAAACGGAAAGCGGCGAATACCAGGTCGATGACGATTCTTATGCTTCGGTGATTCGTGCAGATGCAGGTCTCAACTTGCAGTTGACGAACACGATGGACTGGGAACTTTCTGGCGGTATTGCGCGAATCCAGTATGGTCCGGAACACAAGAACTTCTTTGACGACGGAGATTTCTCTTACCTCGTCAATTCCCGCGCTTTTGTGACGCTTGACGCTATTGATGGGGAACTTGTCCCTGCGATGAACGCTCACTTCTTGAAGGCTCCTGGCATCCGTGAAACTCACGCGCAGGCAGGCCTCGGTATTAACGTCGGCTTGGACCGCGGATTCTTCTGGATGGGTGCAGACTTTGTCTGGAATAAGAAAAAGGCCCATGATTGGAGCTTTGACTATGACACGGGCGTTTCGACTTATGATGTCCAGAGCAAGGACCATTCGTACTGGGATAAGCGCAAGGATATCGGAGGTGTCATCAGCTTCGGTATTGAACGTAACATTTGGTACGATTGGTTTGTAATCCGCGTGGGTGGCCAGAAGTCCATTCTCTATACGGAATGCTCTGTGGATTCCCATAATGCAGGCAAAAGCGGTATTTGCTCTGACGACGGATCATTCTTCTCGACGAATCCGATTGGCAACGGCACGATGGATGACCATGTCGGCTGGGGCTTCGGCATTAACATCGAAGAGAAGCTGAAGATCGACGTGACGATTGCAGAAGATCTTCTGTTCCGCAATCCGTTCCAGGGTGAAGGTCGCTGGTTCTCTCGCTTGGATGCCACGTATTCCTTCTAAGGAAAATTCCTGATTTTGAAAAGAGCGCTGTTCGTTTGAAACGGCGCTTTTTTATATTTAAAACATGCGTAAGTGGCTGTTGATATTATTCCCGTGTCTGTTGTTTTGGGGCTGCTCTGAGCCCGAAGAAAACATCGAGGCTAAACTTTCGGCGTATTTGCAAGAAGACTTGAAGTTTATGGTGGCGCAAACGCTGAAGGCGAGCCATGATAAAAGTGCCTTGTTGGATTCTCCCTATTTCAAAATTCGCGACTTGCGTTTTTTTGACGTGGAACATTCCAAGATGTATTCTGCCTACGCCGATGTGGATTTTTTCATTTATCGTGACATTAAAATGTACGAAGAGAGAAAATATCGCTATGACAACTACTTCTTGCAGTGGGACCGTTATTTGAAGCGTTGGCATTTTGGGGATGACGTGGATAAAAATTAAGTATCCTGTCAGTTTTTATGTTATATTTGATAGCAAAAAATTAAGAAGGAAATCATACTTTGTTCGGACTTTTTTCTTGCGATATCGGCATTGATTTGGGAACTGCCAATACCCTTGTTCACGTTGCGGGGCAGGGAATTGTCATCAATGAACCTACGGTCGTCGCCATGGACCGTAAAAACGATCGAGTCACTGCGATCGGAAGCGAAGCGAAGAAGATGCTCGGCCGTACGCCGGGTGCGAACGTGGCCATTCGCCCGATGAAGGACGGTGTGATCGCGGACTTCCAGCTGGTAGAAATTTTGCTTTCGACGTTCATCAAGCGCGTTCAGAAATATCCGCTGTTCCTTGTGAAACCGCGCGTTGTGATTGGCGTTCCTTCGGGCATTACCGAAGTCGAAAAGCGCGCTGTGACGGATGCGGCTCGTATGGCTGGTGCGAAGGAAGTTCACTTGGTACACGAACCGATGGCTGCCGCTGTCGGTATGGGAATCCCGGTTGAAGGCCCTGCCGGTAATATGATTGTCGATATCGGTGGCGGTACGTCGGATATCGCTGTCATCGCTTTGAACGGTATTGTCTGCAACGCTTCTGTGCGTGTGGGCGGTGATGAAATGGACGAAGCGATCGTCAACTACCTGCGCAAGACTTACAATTTGATCGTCGGTGAAAGCACTGCGGAACAGATTAAATGGGCTATCGGCTCTGCGTTCCCGCTCGAAGAAGAACTGACGATGGAAGTGAAGGGTGGCGACGTGATGGCTGGCCTTCCGCGCACGATGACGATTACGAGCCAGGAAATTCGAGAAGCCTTGAACGAACCGGTGACCGCAATTGTCGACGCTGTGAAGCAGGCTCTCGCTTTGACGCCTCCGGAACTTTCTGCGGACATTTTGGACCGCGGTATCATTATGTCGGGCGGTGGATCCAAACTCCGTGGTTTGGACGCTCGTATTCGCAAGGAAACCGGTCTTTCGGTGAATGTAATCGATGACCCGCTGCTTTGCGTGTGCAAGGGTGCCGCCCGCATTCTCGAAGACTTGGACAAGTATCGTCCGGTCCTGATTTCGTCCACGATCTAATTTCGACAGTCCCGTAAGAGCATGCAACTGTTCCGGTTTCTTGGAAACGTCCTTTCTAAAGGGCACGGGCTTGTCCTCTTTTTGATTCTGCTTTTGCTCGGCTTCGGAATCCGTCATCTTGGAAAAGATGGAAAGGAGACCGTGGTAGCTGGAGCGCTTTCCTCTGTCTATTATCCGGCACAGCTGGTCGTTTCGTCGGTGAACCGTATCCATTCGGTCGCTTATGAAAATGACAGCCTGAAAAAGGAAAATGCGCGTTTGAAAATGGAACGCGATAATTTGCGCGAAGGCTTGGAAGAAATGCGCCGTTTGCGTGAACTCGTGCATTTTAACAACGTGTGGGATTATTCGATTGTGACGGCGCGCGTTATCGGTAGAAACCCTGGACGTTTTTTGACGACGTTCGTGGTGAACCGTGGAACGGACCACGGGATTCAAACGAATATGCCTGTTTTTACGACGCATGGTCTTGTCGGTCGCATTGCAACGGTTTCGAAGACGCATGCCAAGGTCCAGCTTTTGCCGGATCCATCCCTGCATGTTTCGGTGATGGTTCAAAGGACTCGGGTTGTGGGCTTCTTGGAAGGCGGCTCGGCGAATTATTTAAATGCTTCCGTTCCTTCTTACATGGGAGTGCGTGAAGGCGATACGCTGGTAACGTCGGGACTTGGTGGAATTTATCCGAAGGGTATCGGCGTTGGCGTTGTACGTTCCATGCACAAGGGCGACTTGGATGTGGTGACGGAACTGGAATTGGATCCGTTCCAAAAATTTACCCGTCTCGAAGAAGTTTTCATTATGCAGAAGGAACCGGACTGGGAATTGCAGGAGATGCTTAAAGATGCTGAAGTTCATTAAACATCTCATCTGTTTTGTCATTGCGATCGTTTTGCAGACAACGCTTGCATCGTGGATCAGCTTTTATGGTCAGGAACCGGACTTTGTTCTGATTTTCCTTGTAGTGATGGCGCTTTCGCATGGGCCTGTTTCCGGGATGCTGTGGGGATTTTTTGCGGGATTTTCCGAAGACGTTTTTGCTTCGGTCGATTGGCTCGGTGCGCAGACGATCGCGTTTACGTGCGTTGGCTTTGGCGTGGGACAACTTGAAGAAAAATTTTTGCGGTTGAATTTGGCAACGAAGGTGGCTTTGCTCGGGCTTGCCTTTATGCTGAACGATCTGATCTACTATGCGTTGATTGGAATCGCTCAGGAAAGCGTGACGGCTTTCTTTTTGACCAAAACGCTTCCGGAATGTATTTACACGATGCTGTTTGGAATTCTGTGCTTTTTGCTGTTGAATCGTCTTGACCGTGTGAATCGTCGCAATGCATAATAATCGGTCGCAGAACGAATTACAAAGCCGTAATCTGAAGTCGCTTGTTTTTATGGCGGCGGTTGCGCTTGTGTTTTCGTGCCTTTCCGTTAGATTACTTTATCTGCAATACGTGCAGTATGAAAAAAATTTGCAGAGTTCGGAAGAAAACCGTTTACGCCGTATTGTTTTGAAAGCGGAACGCGGTTTGATTTACGACCGGAACGGGACTTTGCTGGTGGGGAATAGGCCCTCTTACCAGATTGTGATTAAACCGGCTGAAATCCGCAAGATGAAGCCGGAGGCTAAGGCGGAATTGTTCAACCGCCTGATCCATATGAAGGATTCTCAGGGCGAAGCCATTTTTGATTCCGCGGTTGTGGATACGATGTTCCAGCGTTCTTCGTGGAAAGGGCATGGAACGCTTCGCATTTTGGAAGACGCTTCGGAAGAACAGGTTTCCATTGTGCGGGAACGCTCGTTTGAACTTCCCGGCGTGACGACGACGGTGGAGTCGCGTCGTTCATACCCATATGGAACTTTGGCGGCGCATTTGCTCGGTTATACGGGTGAAATTTCGGACGACCAGCTGGAACGTCCGGAATATGCGGGGTATTCTTCTGGCGATCGCGTGGGGCAGAAAGGCCTTGAACAGCAGTACGATGGAGAATTCCGCGGTGAAGATGGTGTGAAGTATGTGCAGGTAGACGCCTATGGACGCGAAGTGGGCACGATTGACGGAATGCAGAATGTGCCTTCGGTTCCAGGCTATGGAATGGTGACGACCATCGATCTTGACATTCAAAAAGCGGCGGAGGAAGCGTTCCCGGATTCGGTTCGCGGTGCCGTTGTCGCTTTGGATCCCCGAACGGGTGAAATCCTTGCGATGGTTTCTTCGCCGCGCCTTGATCCGAATATCTTTTCGCTGAAACGGCGTGAACGGAACAAGGGCTGGGCGAAAGTCGCCTTGGATTCTACGCGCCCGCTGATGAATCGAGCGGTGGCGGGAGTTTATCCGCCGGCTTCGGTTTTCAAATTGGTCACTTCGGGCGCGGGGCTTGAACATCAACTTGTGACGGGGCAGACGCATTTGCCGAAGCCTTGTACGGGTGGCTTTACGTTTGGAGCGCGGTATCAGAAGTGTTGGGGTACTCATGGCAATTTGGACCTGGTGAATGCCCTTCGCCTTTCTTGCGACGTGTATTATTACCAGCTCGGTTTGATGTTAGGAATGGAGCGCATCAATGAATTCGGTTCTCGGTTCGGACTTGGCCATAAGCTTGGCGTGGATATTCCCGGTGAAAAGTCGGGCTGGCTTCCGGATTCCGTTTCGTTTAACGCGCGCAACAAAAGAAATGGTTGGCGTTGGGCGCGCGGTCTGATTTTGAACCTGTCGATTGGGCAGGGACAGCTCGTGACGCCTTTGCAGGAAGCGGTCCTTGCCGGTTCCATTGCGACAGGTAAAGGCGTTTTCCGCCCCCATTTGATGAAAGAGCTTCGCGATGTGGATGGGAATGTGGTTGGACGCTATATTCCGGAAAAGATCTTTGAAGGCAATATGGCGGAATCGACGCGCAGGACGCTCCTTGCCGGAATGGATTCCGTGGTGAACCATCCGGGTGGAACGGGAAAACGGGCCGCACTTCCGGATGTTCGCGTGGGCGGTAAATCCGGCTCCGGTGAATGGAAAAAAGGCGAAAAGACTCATGCCTGGTTTGTGGCGGTGGCTCCGTTGTATGATCCGGAAATCGCCGTAGCGGTGCTTCAAGAAGCCCAAGGTGGTGGCGGCGCTAAATCGGCGCCGGTTTGCCGCAAGGTGCTTGAAGCCTATTTTGCGAAGAAGCATCCAAAAGATTCGACGGAGGTGCGACCGTGAGAGGCTCCGGACGTTTTTTGAATAATTCGATGAAAGTCGACTGGCTTTTTTTGGCCTTGGTCTTTTTGCTTACTTCGATCGGTATTTCGCTTGTGTATTCGGCGACGGTGAATACGGAACCTATCTGGTATACATCGCGTTGGTTTAAACAGATCATTTATTTTGGCGGCGGTTGCCTTTTGGCCGCAGCGTTCGCCTTTGTGCGTATCGATTACTGGCAGCGGGTTGCTTTCCCCCTGTATTTTTTGACCGTCGCGGCTCTCGCCTTTGTGGCTTTTGGCGGTGGGGATAGCGCGAAAGGCGCTGGCCGTTGGATCGATCTGGGCTTTTTGAAAATTCAACCGTCGGAATTTGCTAAAATCACGTTTTTGCTCGCCATGTCGAAATGGCTTTCGACGCATCGGGTGAATATTTTAAAGCCGAAGACCTTTGTGGTGCCTGCTGCCATTTTTATTGTTCCGTTTGCGCTCGTTTTGAAACAGCCGGATTTGAGCACGGCCCTTGTTTTTACCGCGGTGACGCTGGTGGGATTTTACTGGGCAGGCCTTTCGCTGTTGGATTTGTTCTTGCTGTTGAGCCCCGTGGCGTCGGTGATCCTTTCGTACCCGCATATTCCGTATTCGCAAGTGCTTTGGGGGCTTTTGCTTTGTGTCGTGTTTTTGGTTCTGCTGTTCCGTAAGATGCCACGAAAATTTATCGTCTTGATTCTTTCGCTGAATATCATCTGCGGTTATGCAAGTACCATGGCGTGGAATTCCTTGGAACATCACCAGCGGGAACGCGTCATGACTTTTGTCGATCCGATGCGCGATCCGAAAGGGGCTGGTTATCAGGTAATTCAGTCGGAAGTTGCTATCGGAAGCGGCGGAATTTTTGGCAAGGGATTTGGGGAAGGTTCCCAGACGAATTTGGCATTTTTGCCCGAAGAGCATACGGACTTTATTTTTAGCGTTCTCGGGGAACAGTTTGGTTTCTTCGGATGCGCTCTTGTGATGTTCCTGTATTTTATGCTTTTATGGCGCGCAATGTCGATTTGTAGGCTGCATTTAGATCCTTTTGTGAATCATGTGGTTTCGGGGACGTGCACGATATTCTTCTTCCATATGACGGTGAATATTTCGATGACGCTTGGACTGATGCCTGTGACAGGACTTCCGCTGCCGTTTCTTTCGTATGGCGGATCGTTTTTGCTCACGTGCATGATGCTTGTCGGCTTGCTTGTGAATATGCGTTATCAGGGAAGTCAGCTCGAAAGCAATTACAATTAAAATTTGACCGGAAATTCGGACTTTTTTCTTCGTTTTGGAAGTTCGGGCGTTTTCTAAAAGGAACCTTTTTGAAAAGAGGTTCTTTTTTTGTTGGGAGAAAACGTGTCGATCTGGAATGGAATTTCGAATTTTCTTTTTGGAAACTCTTGTATCGGGTGCTTGCGAAGCGGTCTTCCTTTGGATCCTTGGCTGTGCCCGGATTGCAGGAAAGAATTGCAAAGGCTTGCACGGAATCCGCGACATCCGAGCCCGGATGTTCTTTGCCTGTACTCGATGACGCCTTTAACGAAGAATCTTGTGCATGGCCTAAAATATGGGAATATGCCTGGGCTTGCAGGATATCTTGTGAACATGGCGCTTCAAGAAAGGGAAACGGACGAAACGCTGCATGATTGGGGAAAGTCGCTTGCTTTTGTGCCTGTGCCGTTGCATCCGGCGCGTATGCGGGAAAGGGGGTATAATCAGGCGGAAAGGCTTGCCCATGCGATTTCAAGGCGGATGCATGGCATTGTTTTGCAGGCTCTCGAAAGGAAAAGCTTTCGGGTTTCGCAAACGACTCTTTCGCGGGAAGGCCGGGCGTGTAATGTGGCGGGCGCGTTTGAAGTCAAGAAAAGATGCGCTTGGCCGGAGAACAGGATTCCCGTGATTGTGGATGATGTTTATACGACAGGCGCGACAACGACGGCATGCCTGTATGCATTTGAAAAAAAGAATTTAGGAGGATTTGCGAAAGTCTGTACTCTTCTTTACGAAGAAAGCGCGACAGCCCATGTGGATTTTGCCGCGGACAATGCCATGGAATGGCATGTTTAATTTGAAGCGGAGGAAGAGGGACTCGAACCCCCAAGCCTTACGGCGGCGGTTTTCAAGACCGCTGACTTACCAATTAGCCTATTCCTCCAAAACAAAAGCCCCAGAAAATTCCAGGGCTTTTGGAGTGGCACCGGTCAGAATTGAACTGACGACACGCGGATTTTCAGTCCGCTGCTCTACCAACTGAGCTACAGCGCCATCGGGTAAGCCAAAGTTAAATCAAAAAAGAAATCCTGTCAAGGGTTTTTTGTTGTAAACCAAAATTTTAGTGTAAATATGTGTGCATTCGAGTAGATTTGTAGTGTTACGGGATGAGTGGATTGGCCTGGAGATAAGATGAAGCCGATTAAATATGCCGTTTTAGCGGTTACGCTATTGTTTTTGGCCGCTTGTGCTGAAGACGCCTTGGTTGTTGATGAAGAAAATCTTTCGTCTGCGGAATTCCAGGGAAACTCTTCTACGGGATCGTCTACGGAAGGTTCCGGATCTTCGATTGCGGGCTCGTCAGGCTCTCATGGAGGCGTTTCTTCGTCTTCTTCGGGCGCAGTGAATGTTTCGAGCAGTAGCGAACAGCTTTGCGTGGCGTCATGGGTTGGAAATTCCGTGGTGACGATTAACGAGATCATGCCGGGTAACGTGAACTGGTATGATGATCTCGGCAAGGATCCGGGCTGGATTGAACTTTATAACTCGAGTTCGGAACCGGTGGCTTTGAACGGTCTCGCTTTGGTGGAAAAAACAGCGCGTCCGCGTAAGTGGGTTGCTGGAAACGATACGATTCCTGCAAAGGGTTACCGCATTATTTTTGCGTCGGATAGAGATCTCGTAAATCCTCCTGAAGGCGTGGATATGGATTCTTTGCATTTCCGTACCCACACGAATTGGAAGTTGGAAGATGAAGGCGGAAGCGTTTATCTTGTGAGCGAAAGCTGCGGTATTTTGGATTCGGCGAATTACCCTGTTTTGGATGCAGGCATTAGCTGGGGCAAGACTTCGAGCGGATGGCTCTATTTCGCAAAGTCGACTCCAGAAGCAGATAATGCAAACAGTACGGGGTCTGCGGGTTTTGTTTCTTTGCCTGCTTTTGGTCAGAATGCGGGATTCTACTCGGATTCCGTGGTGATTACGCCGCCGACAACGGATGACGGATCTACGGTGCGTTGTACATTCAATGGTTCGGAACCGACGGCGTCGACGGCTCCGATGACAGCTGCGGTCGTCTTGAAAAATTCGACTGTGGTTCGTTGTGCCGCTTTCAAGGACGGTTTGATTACGAATAAGATCGTGACGAACACGTACTTTATCAATGAAGAAATCCATAACATGCCGGTTGTCTCGATCAGCGTGGATTCTCAGTTCTTTAAGAACCATTACCTCTATGCGCCAGCAGGCAGCACAAACGGTTCTTCTCCGAATTCGGTGGATCCAAATGAAACGAGTCTTTATGCCGATGTGGAATTCCCGGTGCATGTGGAATACTTTGCAAATGGCAGCGCAAGCGATTCGAAGGCTTGGGAAATCGATGCGGGAATTTCTCTGATGGGCGGTTACAGCCGTTTGGAAAAGAAAAAGTCTGTGGCGATTACGATGCGTGAAGAATATCAGGATGGCTGGCTCAAGTATCCGCTGTTTGAAACGCGTAAAGATGCGAACAGCAAGTTCAAGGCTTTCAATTTGCGCAACAATGGAAACCGTTTTGTCAGCGATTACATTGCAGATGCTGCCGGTGGAGCGATGCTTGAAGGTGCCGGTGTGGATTACCAAAGAAGCCGTCAGGTAATCGTCTTTTATGATGGCGTCTATTGGGGCGTTCATGATATGCGCGAACGCTATAACAAGAACTTCGTGGAAACAAACTATGGCATCGATGCATCGACGGTGACGGTCATTAAACATTTGAACAAGTCGATCGAAGCAAGCAACGGCACTGTCGATGAGTACAAGGCTTTGCTTACCTATGTTTCGGAAACGTCGTTTGCCGGCGAAGGCAATGCCGCTTATGAATATTTGAAAACCTTGATGGATGTGACGAATTTTGCAAGCTATATGGCTGCGGAAATGTACTCGCATAACGGCGACTGGCCAAACAATAACGTGAGAGCGTGGAAGAGCCCGAATACGCTCTGGAAGTTTATGATCTATGATTTGGACCATGGCTTTGATTGGATGTGGCCTGTTGCCGGTTTTACCCAAGAGACGAATATGTTTGACTGGGTGAAGCAGGGAGGCTATGCTTCGGGCAAGTGCTATAATAAGCCGAGTGCGGATTGCTTCCACACATTTTATGTGAAATTGATCGAAAATCCGGACTTTAAGCGGATGTTCATCAACCGATCGGCGGTTCTTTTCCAAAACTATGTAAACGGGACGAACCTCTCGAATATCATTGAATCGATGACGGCGTCGATTGACGAGGACCAGCGTACCGCTGACCAAGGAGTCTTTAAGCAGAGCGAGCGTTGGTATACGAATTCTTGCGGTGGACGCTTTAGCAATTCGGGCTCCTGCATCAAGGATTGGGGAATCGATCGCGACGAAGTGATGCGAAAAGAATACCGTGAGGAATTCGGTCTTTCTAGCGATATCCAGGTGACGATTGCCGCAACAGGAAACGGCTACGTTACTTTGGACGGATTCTTGCTTCCGAATCTTTCGAGCTACACGGGAACGTTCTTTGGCGGAAATGCAATGCTTTTGACCGCTGTTCCTTCGGGAACGGGAACGTTTGTGGCGTGGGAAGACGGTTCTACGGATAATCCGCGTCTTGTGATTCCGCAGAACGGCTCTTCTTTCGTGGCTCAGTTTAACTAGTTCTTCCAAATCCGTAAAAAATGAATGCCCAGAATTTTTCTAGATTCTGGGCATGTTTTCTCCTGTACGTAAAATGTTCGACGATATTTCGAGAAGCTATGATTTTTTGAATCATACGCTGAGCTGTTTTCAAGACATTTTATGGAGAAAGGCTTGTTGCCGGGAATTGAAAAAACGGGGTGCCGGAAAGCGCCTGCTGGACCTTTGTGGCGGCACCGGAGATTTTGCGGTCGAATTTGAACGGATCGTCGGGAAGCCAACCCAGGCGATTCTCGGCGATTTTTCGTTTGGGATGCTTCAGTATTCGAAGGGAAAAAAGACTTGTGCAAAGCCTGTGCAACTGGATGCGATGCGAATGCCTTTTTTAGAGAATACTTTTGATGTGGTCTTGAACGGTTTTGGCATGCGCAACTTGCCGGATGCGGAAGGCGGACTTCAAGAATCTTGCCGGGTCCTTTCGCCGGGCGGTTATTTGATGGTGCTTGAATTCTTTTCTCCGCGACAGGCTTTTAACCGATTCTTTTATAAGCGTCTCGCTCCGCTTTTTATTCCGTTTCTTGGGGCGATCTTTAGCGGTAAACGCGATGCGTATGAATACCTGGTGAATTCCATTTTGCGTTTTTTGCCGGTGAAGGATTTTTGTGCCCTGGCGGAAAAGAACGGTTTTGAAACCGTTTCGGTAAAGCCCTGCTTCTTTGGCGTTGCGTACCGTGTATTGCTTCAGAAAAAGGTTTTGGCATGAGCCATTATCTGCTAGGCGTGACGGGGGCTTCTGGCGCAGTTTATGCGGCAAGGACGCTGTTTTATTTGCAAAAGGCCGGACATTCCGTTTCGCTGTTGATGACGGATGCCGGGAAAGAAGTCGCGGATTATGAAGGGCAGACGGCGGCTCTTTTAAAAGCCGACGAAATTTTAGACGTGAAGAATTTTTTTGCGAGCTGTGCCAGTGGAAGTTCTGCGTTTGCAGGGATGGCCGTGGTACCGTGTTCCATGGGAACGCTTGGGAAAATGGCGAACGGTATTGCAGATAACCTGCTGACCCGTGCTGCGGACGTGTGCTTGAAAGAACGTCGAAAACTCGTTGTCGTTCCACGGGAAATGCCGTACAACCTGATCCATTTGAAAAATATGGAGCAGTTGACTCTTGCCGGTGCAATCGTGATTCCCGCAAGTCCGCATTTTTACGCAAAACCGCAGACGATTGAAGATTTAGCGAATACAGTCGTTGCCAAAATATTAAACCATTTGGATGTTCCGAATGCAATCGTTCCGGAATGGGGTTCAAAAAGATGAGTGCCTTTTCGAAAATTGTAGAATACGGTCACATGGTGCGCTTTAGCCATTCGCTGTTCGCGATGCCTTTTGCCATCGGTTCCATGTGGGTGGCGGCAAATGGCTTTCGCAATATGGAGCCTTTGCAAATTATGAAGCTCGTGTTGCTGATTGTCGGCTGCATGGTGACCGCACGTAACAGCTCCATGTCTTTTAATCGCCTTGTCGATGCTAAGATTGATGCGGGAAATCCGCGGACGGCGAAACGTCATTTGGTGACGGGAGCGCTTTCGAAAAAGGCGGTCATGGGGTTTATCGCCGTGAATGCGGGACTTTTTTGCACATTTGCCTGGTTGTTGAATCCGCTGGCAGGAGCGTTTTCGTTCCCGGTCTTATGCGCGCTAGGCTTTTATTCCTATTGGAAACGCTTTTCGTGGCTTTGCCACTGGTATCTGGGCTTTGCCATTGGAATGAGCCCTTTGGGCGCTTGGATTGCTGTCCGCGGGGAATTCGCAGCGTTCCCGATTTTTTTGATGTTTATTCTGATGCTTTGGATGGGCGGTTTTGACATTATCTATGCAACGCAGGATGAAGAAATTGACCGTAAGCAGGGATTGCATTCCGTACCCGCGCGCTTTGGCAGGGCCAAGGCTCTGAAGATTGCGCTGGCGAGTCACTTGGCAATGCTCTTGCTTTGTGTGATTTTTGGAATCTATTGGCAAATGGGAATCGCCTGGTGGAGCGTTTTTGCGTTGATGGCGGTAGCGATCCTTTACATTCATTTGTTTCGCAAGTCCGATGATTTGGACACGATGAACCGGGATTTCTTTTTGGCAAATGTAGGCGTTAGTGTCCTGGTGATGATTGGGCTGATTGTATGGATTCTTTTGGGAGGTGACGTCAATGCGTTACGATGACAAACGTAAGGTGTGCCAACGGACTGCGATCTGGATTGCGTTATTGTCCTTGATTGACGTGCTGGGGAGTGAATTCGGATTTATCCCGGAAGAAACGGCGAATAAAGCGCTGAATGTTTTTATTGTGCTGCTTGCCGTGGCGCTTATCGGGAATTTTTATTTTAAGAACAAGCAGGATCCAAACAAGTAGGCTCGTTCGCGGAGCGATTAAATTTCTAGATCGCCGGTGTAACGGCTGATAATCGAACCGTCCGTTTTGCGAAACAGCAGGCTTCCGTCTTCGTTGATGTCGAGGATCGTGCCTTCGATGACTTCGTTCCCTTCGGCCATTTTGGCGGAATGCCCGATGAACTGATCCATTTTGCGCCATTCCGCAATCCACGGTGCAATGCCTTGGATGCGGGTTATTTCAATCGCGTTTTCAAGCTTTTGAACGATTTCTTGCAGTAAAATTTCGCGGTTCAAAGGCTTGCCGAGAATGAGGCGAAGGCTTGTTACGGGACGATTGATTTCGGCGAAGTCTTCTTCTGTTGCGTTCACGTCGATGCCGATGCCTGTCGTCAAAATTTTCTTTCCATTTTTTACGAGAATTTCGGAAACCATCCCGCAGAACTTTTTCTTTTCAAAGAGAATGTCGTTGGGCCATTTGACGCTTGCGTTCACCCCGAGGCTTCTAAAAAGCTGTGCCAGGGAAATCGCGGTAATCTGCATGAGCTGTGGATACTGTTGAGGTAAAAAGCTTTCCAGCGAATAGAGAATATTGAAATAGAGATTTTTTCCTGGGGGAGAAATCCAGGAACGTTCGTGTCTGCCGCGTCCGTTTGTCTGCGAATCCGCCACAAGGAGGTCCCCGACGTCGAACTCCGAAAGATTTTCCTTGCTGAATCGGTGCGTACTTGTCAGATTGGAGTAAAGATGGGCTTTCCGGTTCGAAAAACCGTGAATTTCCCATTCGGCAAAAGGACGTTCTACGGAAAAAATATGGTTCATAGCTCAATAATAATTTTAATTTCAAAGAGAAATCAGAAAGAAAGGAAGATTCATGGATCTGTTGAAATTTTTGAACGATTCTGTAACGCCTTGGCATGCGGCCGCAAATCTGGCAAAGGAACTGCAATCGCAGGGCTTTGTTCCGCTTTTGGAAGCTGAACCATGGAAACTTTCTCTAAACTCGGCCTATTTTGTACAACGGGGCGCTGCGATATTCGCGTTCCGCACTCCCAGCGCATGGACGCCGCAAACGCGTTTCCGTTTGGCATCGGCGCATACGGATTTTCCCGCATTAAAAATTACCCCGAATCCCGACAAGAATGTGGCCGGATTCCATTTGCTCCATCCGGAAGTTTATGGTGGCGCTTTAATCAATACATGGTTTGATCGCGATTTGGGAATTGCGGGAATCGCGATGGTACAAAACCGGGATAAACTCGAAAAAAGATTGGTGAGGATGAGTGCGCTTTGCCGTGTACCGGAGCTTGCGATCCATATGAATCGAAGCGTCAACGATACCGGTTTTCAAGTGAATGCCCAGAACCATTTGAATGCTTGTTTAAGCGGTGCTGCGTCGAAACTTTTTGTGACGAGCCTCGAAGAAGAAGTCGGTGCAAAAATTGTGGATTTTGAATTGCAATTTTTTGATGCGCAGCCGGCGGCGCTTGGCGGACTTTCGAAGGAATGGATTTATTCGGGCCGTTTGGATAATCTGCTTTCGTGCGAAGCGATCTTAAACGGAATGATTCTACAAACGGATGCGTCGGAACATGTGCGCGGAGCCTTCTTCTTTGATAACGAAGAAATCGGCTCTGAAACGCGTACGGGTGCGGCAGGGAATTTTGCAGAGGCGATGCTTGAACGGGTCGCTTTGAGCGGGGACATTTTGCATGGGGA
The DNA here is from genome assembly GCA_002390045.1 of Fibrobacter sp. UBA4373. Classification (GTDB taxonomy): domain Bacteria; phylum Fibrobacterota; class Fibrobacteria; order Fibrobacterales; family Fibrobacteraceae; genus Hallerella. Next base: position 25,337 of record DGSB01000096.1, on the reverse strand, counting down.
ACTTTTAGGCAGGCTTTCCGATTCCATCTTGTTGTCGTTGGATGTCGCCCATGCGACACATCCCGCTTATGTGGAAAAGATGGAACCGAATCATTCGCCAATTCTCGGCAAGGGAATCGTACTCAAGACAAATGCAAAAAAGCGTTATGCAAGTGAAGCGGAATCGAATGCTTTGGTGAAACTTCTTTGCCAGCAGAATGGAATTCCGTTGCAGACATTTGTGAGCCGTAACGATATGCCGTGCGGCAGTACCGTGGGCCCGCATCTTTCGGCGGAACTTGGAATCCCGACGGTGGATTTGGGCGAAGCGATTCTTTCGATGCATAGCATTCGAGAAATGAGCGCTCTTGTCGATCACACGGGTATGCAAAATTTGATGAACGCTTTTTACAAGGCGTAATCCAAGCTCTTCTGAAAAGCCGCTTCGAAATGGTCGGAGCGGTTTTCTATTTTTACAGACATGAAAATTGTCTTTATGGGAACGCCGGATTTTGCGGCACATTTTTTGGATCATTTGAATAAAGGCCCTCATCAAGTGGTGGCTGTGGTGACGCAGCCCGATCGGCCTGTGGGACGTGGACGTGTTTTGACGGCGCCTCCGGTCAAGAATAAGGCTTTGGAACTCGGACTTCCTGTTTTGCAACCGGCATCGGTAAAAGAGGAGTCTTTTGCCCTGGATCTGGAACGTTTGAACGCGGACCTTTTTGTGGTCGTCGCGTTCTCCATTTTGCCGAAGCGCGTCCTGGGATGCTCCAAGTTTGGCGCGGTGAATGTTCACGGCAGCTTGCTTCCAAAATATCGTGGCGCGGCTCCTGTCCAGTGGGCAATCGCTAACGGTGACGAAAAGACAGGTGTGAGTATTTTCCTGTTGGACGAAAAGATGGATCACGGTCCGCTTCTCGAACAGCGAGAATTTCCGATCGAACTGTTCGACACCTCGGAAGATGTGTTGAACAAAATGGTCTTGCCTGGATGCGAAGCCTTGGATAAGGCGCTGGACCGGATTGCGTTTGGAAGTATTGAAGAGCTTCCTCCGCAAGAACATGAAAAGGCCTCTCCGGCGCCGAAACTCAAAAAAGAAGACGGAAAGATTGACTTTAATCTGTCGGCACTAGAAATTCACAATCGCATTCGCGCCTTTTATCCGTGGCCGGGTGGATTCTGCTCGTTCAACGGCAAAACGGCATACTTCCGCAAAACGATTCCACATCATAGCACTTGGCTGAATCCGGGTGAAGCTCGCGGTGAAAAGGAAAAGCTTTATGTCGGAACTTCGAACGGAGTTCTCGAAGTGACAGAAATTCAACTCGAAGGAAAACGCGCCATGCCGGCTGCCGATTTTCTCCGCGGAATTCAAAAGAAGGATAAGGATAGCCTGTGCTTCAAGACGATAGCTTAAAGGAACGCCTTTCGGCGCTTTACGCTCTGATTGATTGGCAAAAAAACGGAACCCTTTTACGGGAGCATGCTCTTTCGCCTTTTGCGAAAGAACTCGCCCTTGGCGTGTGCAGGCGCTATTTGCGCCTGCAGCATGCAATTAAGAAAAGCGTGCATCGGATGCCGAGTATTGAAGTCCAGTGCGTACTGGAACTCGGCATCTATCAAATCTTCTTTATGGATGTTCCAAACCATGCTGCGGTGGATTCGAGTGCGGAACTCGCGCGACGCGCAAGTCTTGGCGAAGGTTCCGTCAAGCTGGTGAATGGAATCTTGCGGAGTCTGGAACGGAATGGCCTGCCTGCGCTTCCGGCGCAAAACGTCCAACGGATAAGCATTGAATATTCTTTGCCGGAATGGATCGTGCGTCGTCAGCTTGACTGCTACGGTTCTTCCCATGCAGAAGAATTTGCGAAAGAAACGGTGGAACGCCCGAGCCAGTGGATACGTGTGAACACGCAAAAGATTTCCGCTTCCGAATTGAAAGAAAAATTGATGCTTTCGGGACGCACTTACAAGGACCGCTATTTGGAAGTCATTGAAGGTGTAAACGAACCGCATTTGAGCGATCTTTTGAAAAGCGATTCCTTTGAAAAAGGATTGTTTTCAGTACAGAACCCCGCTGCGTATGAAGTGACGAACCTGTTGAACGTGGAAGAAAACATGACCGTCTGGGATGCCTGTGCGGCTCCTGGCGGAAAGTCCGCGCTCCTTGCGGAAGATAATCCGACGGCGAAGATTCTCGCTTCGGATGCATCGGAAGAACGTTTGCGCCCGATGGCCGATTTGACGCGTAGATTGAAGCTTTCGAATGTAGAAGTGCAGACAGTCGATGCGACGAATTCCGGCTTTGTAGAAAAGTTCGACCGCATTCTGCTCGATGTTCCTTGCAGTAATTTGGGCGTTCTTTCCCGCCGGCCGGAAGTCAAGTACCGTTTGACGCAGAACGATTTAAAGGAACTTCCTGGGATTCAGTTTGAAATTTTGGAAGCATCGAGCAAGGCGTTAAAAAAGAACGGCGAAATGGTCTATGCTACGTGTAGCCCTGACCGAGCTGAAACCGACAAGGTGATTCAGAAGTTTTTGGAAAAACATCCCGACTTTGAAAAGACGGATGTTGTCCGCATTGGCCAAAATTCTTTTGGACTAGACCATTTTTACGCAGCATCCCTTCGGAGAAAATCATGAAAAAATTCCTATTGACCGTAGCGCTGATGGCGGCTTTGCTTTGGGCGAAAGAAGATTCCACTTCGGTGGAATTTGCCCATGCCTCGATCGCCGTAGAAGGTGGGGCGTTATATTTGCTCGACGATGCTCGCCAAAATTTGGATGACACTTATTACGGTCTTTGGGAATTGAATTATTCTTTTTTCCGCACATGGGTCGGTGTGGTTCAAATGGGGTATGCCTATTTGTCGACGACGGGTGATGTGAACTTTAGTGGAATTCACCAGGTGAATGGACGTATCGGTTTGGATTATCCGTTGCCGTTTGTAAAACCGATTTCCTTGGGCGCGGGCTTTAGCTGCATTTGGATGCGAGCGGATGATGTGACGGATGAAAATTCAAAATCATCTTTGATAGATAATGAATCGGAATTCGGATTTTACGCCCGTTTGAATTTGCCCATTTTGAATTGGGACAAGTGGCGTTTAGGCGCCAAAGTTTATTTCGAAAGAATTTGGACGGCTCCGGAAACCTCTGAAACGGCGTGGTTCGGATTTTATCTGCAAAGGAATCTTTGGTAGGGGTGCTTATGATCCAGCAAATGAAATTTGGAATGATTTTCGGCACTCTGACGATGGCTTCGGCTTTTGCAGAAATCGCTCCCGAAACGGAAGGAATGCTCGATACCCGCTATGACGGAACCTTTTTGACCGCTTCGCCGATATATGTTTTTGACCGTGGGTCGCAAATGGGCGGTATCCATTCCGAAAGCGAGGAATGGAGTCCTTCCAAAGTGCGCGACCGCTTATTGCTGAACCGTGTTTCCGAAGCGCCTTCGTGGACTCCCCGAGATCCTTCCGTGTGGATGGCGGTGGGAAATGAAATCGGCGATTTGATGTATCAGGATCCGCGGTATGGAGGTTGGTCTTCGGGAAATGAAAACGGAACTCCCATGCTTGAAGCGGGATTCCGCTCCAAATCTTACAGCGGAATTTGGGCGACGGCGAGATTTTTCCAGGTGGATCATTTTTCCGTTTCGAATTGGAAAATCCGAAGCCGAATGGTGAATCGCATGGACTATTCCATCTTTGGGGAAAATTTACCGCATCAAAGTTCAGCCTATGCAGGCCTCGGGTTTTCAACGGCTTCGTTCGAAGCCTCTCTTCTCGCTGGGCATGAATACTTGTGGCTTTTTGCCGAAAGCGGACGTTATCTCCCGGTAGAATATAAGCCTCGTGCCGAATCGCGTTTGGATGCAAAATATCTGCATGCAAATCTCACTTTTGAAAATGCCGAGTATACGATTCTCGCTGGGAAACAGGTGGGCAATCGCAAGGAAGTGAACGGTTCTGTCAAATTGGGCGAAGATTCCATTGCGGCAAAGAAAAAATTGTGGAATTTGGGATTGGGCGTTGCTTTCCGAGCCGTAGATGACAGCGGGGCGATGCCGGTCGGGATCAAGGATGATTACGTTGTATTCCCTTATTTGGAATATTCCTTACGCCCCGCAGAACGTTTGAGCTTTGCAGGCTTTATCGGAACGAGTGGACGGGAATTCGCAAGCAAGGACAGCGTGAATTTGGAATTTCCGGAATTTGCCGGGGCAAAGGCCCAAGTCGGGTTTAAAAATCATGTGGCTTCAACATTGAACCCTTTAGGCGAAGACTATGAATATTTTGGATCGGATACGATCCACTTGCGCACCGATGGCGTGATGCAGTTGCACCGGGCTTATTTGGATGTTCAAGGTCGTGCCGGATATTTTGGACTGGGCATGAACATTGCCGGATGGTTTGAAAAAGGCGCAGAAACTTTTGATGTGGAAAGCTATTCTTCTGAGGAAGCGAAAATTTCGTCCGGTAAACAATATGCCGTGTATCGCACGGGGGACGTCGACCGGATTGATTCCTGGATCAAAGGCTTTTCGGGTGAAGCGAGTGCGGGTTTCTATTACCAGAAAATGTTTGCGCTTTTGGCCCGTGCCGGTTTTGAACGTATCGATGGCGAAGAAGAACGTTTTGAAGTGAATCCCGTAGAAGAATGGATTTCGATCGGCGCGGATTGGAACCTTTGGGAACATTTTAAAATCCAGCATGCTTGGGCGTACCGTTCCGATGCGCAATGGAATTTGCGTACGGAAAATCCATATGTGGTCAAGGGCAGCTGGTATTGGGACGCTTCCTTTTCGCAAGTTTTCCCGGAATATGGCATCACGTTAAAAGGCACTATTTTGCATGCTTTGGGAAAGCACCGGATTCTTGTTCCGAACGGCGGGCGTGACAAAACGCGTTTCTGGTGCAGTGTCTTGAAATCGTTCTAGGTTTGAAACCCGTTAAAAAGAATCGTGCCGCGCAATGGCGCGGTTGAAAATGATGTGCGTCCCGTTTGGCGGACTTTGCAGAGAAGCGACAAGCTCCGCGGCAACGGCTTTGGCGTGGACGGGTCTCCAGAATTCGGGAATCAGGTGCAGATGCTTTTCCGTGATTTTTTGAAAAAGATCTTCCATGGTTCTGGCTTCTGCGCGTTTCCCTAACAGGAGCGAAGGACGAATGATGGTGAGGGAAGGGAACCCGAGCATTTTTAAGCCATCTTCGAGAAGCCCTTTCGTTCGATTGTAATGAAAAGGGGAATGGGCATTTGCGCCTTGGGCGCTGATCACCAAAAAGTGCTTGACGTTTTGAGCTTTAGCAATCGCTGCGCTTGCGAGGGGAATCTGCAAATCCACATGTTCGCGAGCCTTTTGGGAACCCGCCTTTTTTAAGGTTGTGCCAAGACAGCAGATAACGGAGTCTGCCAAAAAACAGTTCTTGTGGAGCTTTAAATTTTCAAAATCGATTTCGACGGGATAGCTTTTTGCCCCGATAGGCCCTTCCGGAATTTTACGGACGGGCAAAATGATTTTTTCGACAAATGGAGATGCTTCTAAAAAATGGAGAACTTCCTTGCCGACAAGACCTGTAGAGCCGAGTAAGGTGACAATCATATGGATTCCTAATGGACGATTTTGTTTCGCCCGTTCGTTTTTGCCAAGTAAAGCAAAGCGTCTACGGCACTTAGCATTTGATCATGAGAGACAAATTTTGGGTCGAAACATTCAATGAGGCCACCGCTGATGTGCACGGTTGCCGAAGGCTCTTCGGCTAAAGAAATCGAAGAAACGGAATTCCGAAAAGCTTCGGCTTTGGCAAAGGCGCGTTCCATATCGGTAGCGACGATCACTTGGATGAATTCTTCTCCGCCGTAGCGTACGGCGATTTCACCGGGTTCCAAACAGAAGGCTTGGGCGGTTTCTCCGATGCGGGCGAGAACCTTATCCCCGAACAGATGCCCATAATTGTCGTTCAGCTTTTTAAAGTGGTCGACGTCATACATGAAAATGAAAAAATTTTGGGGCGAAGGGAGAATTTTTTCTTTGAGGTAATCGATGAAATAGCGTCTGTTGTGCAGGCTCGTGAGCGGGTCATGGGACGAGTAAAAATTTAGCTGCTGAATGAGTTCGTCCTTGGTGCATCTTTCTTGGTAATAGGCTTGTAGCAAGTAAGAAACGATGGCGAACATGAGACCGCTCAAAATGATAAAAGAAGTCATGATGTCGCGAATCGTGTAATCGGGAGAAACCTGAGTGGAGGCTTCCGGATGTTCCCAGGCGTAGGCGAAGAGAACTAAAAAGAGAATGACGGCATAGGAAACCAGAATCACCCGCCCTCGGAATTGGCTGTATAAGGAGCAAATCAGGACGCTTGCCATGCAGTACAGAAGCATTCCGCACTTGAAACCGCCGAAAAAGAAAAATAAAGGGCAGACAATAAAAGTGCATAGCCCGATGCACATGACAAAATAGCTTGCTTTATATTTTTTGGTCAAAAAGGCGATGGAGCCTAGAATAGAGAAGAATAGGCAAGCCAAAAAACAACCGATGACCGCTGGCGTGGAAACGTGCTCGACTGCGGAGTAAATAGCGGAAACCAGGGTAGTCAGCCAGCAACTACCGAGAATTCCCCAAAACATCACGATTTCGAACGAAGGCTTGTTCGAAAGGAACTTTTGAATCCACTTATTGGTCATTGGATGATTATAATATAAATGATTTTAGACCTAAAATGAAACCGAAAGCGTCTTGTAGTGTGATAAAAAACAGAAAATTCCGTATAAAAATCTTTTAATTTTCCGGATTAGTTTTCCGAAATTATACTTATATAAGTATAACGTTTTCAAAAACGAGGTTTTATGAATCTTCTGAAATTCGGAGTGGCTGGGCTCATGGCTTTCGGCATTGCCCAGGCAACGGTAAAGTTTCCCTTTCCGCAAAGTTCGAATTATGGCAATGCAAGCGCGACGACTTTGACGGACAAGGCTTCGGCTGCGACCCAGCTGCAGACCGCTTTTGATTATTACTATTCGACCTTTTACCGGGATGAAGGAACTTACGCCTGTATCCGAGCGAATCCGGATGATAACCAGTGCTTTTCGGAAGGGATTGGCTACGGCATGCTGATGATGGTCTACTTCAGCAACAATGAAAAGGATTACCAGGCGGAATTCAATAAGCTCTGGGCGCTTTACAAAGCTGCGGAAGACAAGTACGGTTTAATGAACTGGAAAATCGGCAATGCGGACCCTACGCAGGTTTGGGGCGAATATGCAGCGACCGATGCAGAAGTCGATGTGGCTGCCGCTTTGATCATGGCGGCGTACCAGTTTGACGACGCTTCGTATTTGACGGAAGCGAAAACGCTTTTGCAAAATGTGCGCACTTATGAATTTGAATCGAACGGTTTGCACAAACCGGGCGACAACTGGAACGATAAAAAGAACCCGAGTTATATTTCCCCGGCGTATTACCCTCTGTTTGCGCAAGTGGATACAGATGGCGCCGATTTCTGGAATACGACGGCGATGAATGCGAATTACGCCCTTCTCGAAGCCAATTCCGCGTCGCATTCGACAGGGCTTTTTGACAACTGGACAAATGCGAATGGTATGGATCTTGAAAGTACATATGGCTATGATGCAGCGCGTACGCCTTGGCGCTTGGGACAGGCTTGGTACTGGTTCGGCGATACTCGGGCGCAGGTATTGCTTCAAAAATTGGGTAATTGGGTCAGCACGCAGAGTGCATCGTCTGTCGGAGGCCCTATTTCTGTAAGCGGGTCTATGGGCGCTGATCATAACAATACTTTTGTGGCAACGCTCATGACTTCCCTTTCGGTGAGCCCGGATTTTCAGACCAAGCTGGATGAATATTGGAGTGAAGCCGTTTCGACGACAAATTCCGAGGCAAACCAGAAGTATTTCCAAAAATCGATGGAAATCTTGAATGGGCTTCTCGTTTCCGGAAATATGCCGAACATGACAACAGGAACGACTGCGATTTCTAAAACGGCTAAAATCGTTTCTTCTGCCGTGAAAATGCAGGGAAAACAGCTGAATTTGAATGTAGTAAGCCCGGGTCAAGTCAAGCTTTTTGATTTGGCTGGACATGCTCTGATGGAGGCTCAGGTTTCGGCCGGAAGTTCGGCGCTATCGCTTTCGAAAATTCCTAGCGGCGTTTATATGGTGCAGATTCGTTCCGAAGGAAAAATGGAAACGCATAAAATTCGTGTAGAATAACTTTTTGATTTGGAAAAAAGGCTTTCTCGGACCGATGTTTGTCGGTCCGATTTTTTTTGTTGTTATTTTTGCATTGTGAACTATCAGAATCCTTTTGTCGCATTTTGTCATCGCTATTTGCCGAAGCGGGAAGCGCTTTTAGGACAATTGTGGCGTTATTGCATTACGGGCGGAATTGCTTTTGTGGTGGATTTCGGTCTGTTTGCCCTGTTCCTTTACGGTCTTGATTTCCACTATCTGCTGGCAAACTTTTTTGGCCTCATGGGCGGTTTGGTGGTCAATTACCTGATCAGTATTGGTTGGGTATTTACGGCTTGTGAACGAAATTTTGAACAAAAGAAATTTTTTGAATTTTTCTTGTTTTCTTTGATTGGATTTCTTGGTGTGGGACTCAATCAGCTTTTGATGTGGGGAATGGTCGGTCTCCTGGAATGGAGCCCGATGTTTTCGAAAATTGTGGCCGCGGTTCTTGTTCTGATGTGGAATTTTGGCGGTAGAAAACTTTTGCTTTTTAGGGTAAAAAAGGAAACGGTATGAAAACAGCTGTGATTATTGGTGCAGGTCCTTCCGGATTGACGGCGGCACTTGAACTTTTGCGCACGACGGATGTAAAACCGATCATTTTGGAAGAAAATGGTTTTGTGGGCGGCATCTCGCGTACGGCGGTGTACAAGGGAAACCGGATGGATATCGGCGGTCACCGTTTTTTCAGCAAAAGCGATACCGTCATGGACTGGTGGACGAACATTTTGCGCTTGCAGGGCTCTCCAAGCCGTGACGATCTGGAAATTGGCCGCAAGGTGAACCTGACTGCCGGCGGCCCGGATCCGGAGAAGGAAGACCGGGTGATGCTTGTCCGCTCGCGCTTATCCCGCATTCTTTATACGCGAAAACTCTTCGATTATCCGGTGAGCCTGAATGCATCGACGATCAAGAATTTGGGCCTTTGGCGCATGTTCAAAATCGGGATGAGCTATCTCAAGGTCTGTATTCTTCCGAAGCGCAAGGAAGTTTCTTTGGAAGACTTTATGATCAACCGTTTCGGGGTGGAACTGTACAAGACTTTCTTCCGCGATTATACGGAAAAGGTTTGGGGCATCCCTTGCAACAAAATTAGCGCCGACTGGGGCGCCCAGCGCATTAAAGGCCTCTCCATCAGCAAGACTCTTTTGCACGCCTTCAAGGCTCTCCTTCCGAAGAAAAAGGAAAGTATTCGTCAGAAGGATACGGAAACGAGCCTGATCGGGGAATTCCTGTACCCGAAACTCGGGCCGGGAGAACTTTGGGAAACCGTCGCCGATGAAATTCAAAAGCTCGGCGGTGAACTGCACTTGAATGCGAAGGTCACCGCTTTTGAAGCTTCGGAAAAAAACGTGACCGCTGTCCGCTACACGGAAAACGGCGAAGAAAAATCGCTTTCTGCGGACTACTTCATGAGCACGATGCCTGTGAAGGATCTGGTGAACGACCTGCCGAATGTTCCGAGCGACATCAGACGGATTGCGAACGGACTTGTCTATCGTGATTTTATGACGGTTGGACTTTTGCTTGACTCGATCGACATTGCAAACCCGGCAAAACCGGGAACGCCCGAAAGCAAGCTCAAGTTTGTGGCGGACAACTGGATTTATGTTCAGGAAAACGACGTGAAACTGGGACGTATTCAGGTGTTCAACAACTGGAGCCCTTACCTGGTTGCGGATCCGTCCAAGGTTTGGATCGGTCTTGAATACTTTGTGAATGAAGGGGATTCCATGTGGAACATGGCGGACAAGGACTTCATTGATTTCGCCGTGGCAGAACTTGAAAAAATCCATGTGGCAAAGAAGTCCGCCGTGAAGGATGCGGTCCTTTTCCGCGTGCCGAAGACTTACCCCGCCTACTTTGGAACGTACAAGGAATTTGACAAAATTCAAAATTATGTGAATGAATTTGGCAACCTTTTCTTGATGGGCCGAAACGGTATGCACAAGTACAATAATATGGACCATAGCATGTTGACGGCAATGGAAGCGGTCAAATGCATCCGTGAAAATTCGACGGATAAGTCTATGATTTGGAAAGTGAATGCCGAAAAGGAATATCACGAAGGGAAAAAATGAAAAGACTTTTGAAAGCTCCAGAGCTATACTTCGGGATAGTCCTTGTCTTGTGCGCCATTTTTACGGTTTGGAGCGAACCGAATATTTCTAATGCCCGTTTGATTGTAGACGGGATTGAAAAGGATGTGACGCTTCCGATTTCGGAAGACATTCCGGACCACCGCATTTTTAACGTGAAGATGGATGTTTCGGATTTGCATTTTCCGGGGTATTCCTTTCATTTGACTCCCGATGACTGCTTGGAAAAGCTTACGGTAAATGGGGAAAATGTTCCGTTAGATTCGGTGAAAAACCGTTGCGACTATACAAAAGGCTTCTTTTTAAGCTCGGCAAACTTGCCTGCGGCCGTGAACGGAACCTTGTCCATGGATTTTGCCTTGAAGGATAGAGGGGGACCTGGAGGGCTTTCGCTTGAAGTTTACCAGAACGGTTTTTGGTGGCGCCTGTTTCAGGTGATTTTTGCTCTGGATTTTTTTGTTCTCGCTTTTTTGATGTTAAGACGTTACCGTGTGCCCGTACCGTTCGCCATACTGATTTTAATGGCGACGCTTTGCCACGTGATTTATACAGAAGCGACGCCTTATACGGCAAGAACTCATGATGTTGACGGCCATGTCGGTTACATCGAATATATTGCCGATAATCATCGGATTCCAGAAAATGATGCGTGCTGGAGCTGCTATCATCCGCCTGTTTATTATACGATGATGGCGCCTGTCTGGGCCATTGCCGATTCGGTCGGATTCCCGCCGACTCGTGCAGTCCAATGGGCTTCCTTTATTTTGTCGTTTATTCTGGTGGCGACAGGAGTTGGCGTTTTGCGTCTTGTGATGACGGGGCCTGCGTTAGGCGTGGCGGCTGTCGTCTGGGCCTTTTTCCCAACCCTATTTTTGATTACTCCGCGAATCGGTAACGACCAGCTTTTCTTTTTGGCTCATGTAATTTGCCTTTGCGCATCGCTTTCTTATGTCGTGAAGCAGAAGACCATTGCACTCGTCATCGGTGCGATTGCGTGCTGGGCCGCTTTTTGGACAAAGTCTACGGGTGTGGTGACCATCTGTATTTGGATTGTTGGATTCGTCCTTGGCTATTTCCCGCGGGAGCGCATGCTTCCGAAATCGGGGGAATGGGCTGGGCTTTTGCTGATGCTTGGGCTTGGAATCTCGATTTTGGCTAAGATCTTTGTCGGGGACGCTCTGGTCGGAAATGCGGTCAGCTTGAATGGGCGTCTTGCGGTAGGTTCCGATGCGGTCAACTTCTTCTATTTCGATATTCCGGGATTCCTTTCGACGGATTATACGGATGCTTGGCGTGATGAAGGTGGCCGTCAGTATTTTTGGAATTATTTCTTTAAGTCAGCTCTGTTTGGGGAATTTAAAATCCGGACAGATGCGTTTGGAACTTGGGTCGCGATGATTCTCAATTATTCCTTCTTCGGCCTTTTAATCTATGCGGCAGTCGGGTTCTGGAAGAAAAAACTGGACCGTAAAGTTTGGCTGCTCCTGGTGAACGGAGTCCTCTTTGTATTCGCTTTGGCCGCGTTGCGGATGAAGTATCCGTATTCATGCAGTAACGACTTCCGTTACATTCTCCCGGTGCTGCTTTCCTTTGTTCCGTTTGTCGGCTGGGGCATTTTTAAGGAAAACGCATCTTTCAAGTGGGAAGTGACGGGCGTTATCCTTGCACTGGTCTTTGTCGTTTCGAGCTGTTTGCTGTATCTTTTGCTGTAATGCGCGTCTCCTGTAGGGAAGTCTGGCTTTAGAGTCCCGACTTTTCTACATTTGGCGCATGCTTCGTCAAAAGATTTTGAGGACAGAACTCGATAACGGGATTACGGTTCTCTCGGATTACATGCCCAATGCCTATTCGGCGAACGTTGGGGTATGGATTCCGCGAGGTTCTCGTCATGAAACAGCAGAAATCAACGGTCTTGCGCATTTTTACGAACATTTGGTTTTTAAAGGAACGGAAAAACGTTCCGCTTACGATATCGCCCATACGATAGAAGATCGTGGGGGAAATCTCGAAGCGTATACGACAAGACAGGAAACTGGTTTTTATGCCCAGGTCGTTCGGGAAGATTTGCCGCTTGCTTTGGACGTGATTTCCGACATGCTGATGCACCCGCGCTTCGATCCGAAGGAAATCGAAAAAGAGCGCAAGGTGATTATTGAAGAAGTCCATAGCTATGACGATATTGCCGAAGAATGCGTGGGCGATCTTTTTAACGCAATCCATTACAAAGGTTGCGGGCTAGAATTCCCGATCGCGGGAACGGTCAAAACCGTGAAAGGCTTGAATCGGGAAGGCCTTGTTGAATTTGAACGTCAGGTTCTTGAAGACTTGCCGTTAACGATTTGCGCTGTCGGCAAAGTGGAACATGAAAGAATCGTGGACTTGGTCTTGGAATATTTCGAAGCCAAGAAATCGGCAAGGAAACCTTTTGCGAACCCGTACAAGGCGAATGCAACGCAAAAGACAAAGACCAAAAAAGAACTCAGCCAGTCCAATCTTTTTTGGGGTACAAGTTTTGACTTTACCGATGGCAATATGGATTTTTTGCGGGCACTCGGACTATTTAACGTGGCTTTCGGAGCGGATATGGGATCTCGCTTGTTCCAGAAAGTGCGAGAAGAACGCGGCCTTGCATATTCCGTGTACTCGATGACGGATGTTTACAAGGATACTCTCGGTTGGGGAGTTTCCCTGGCGACGGCTCCGCATAAAATGGATTTGGCCCTGTCCATTGCAAAAAAAGAATTCGAAAATTTCTTAAAAAATGGATTTGAAAAGGGAGAACTGGAACGCACCAAGATGAACGTGATCGGCGGTCTTCGCATTGGTGCGGATAGCTCTGAAAAACGTCTGATGCGCTTGGCGGATCAGGCTCTGCATTTGGGATGTGTCTTTTCGATGGCAGAAACCGAAGCGCAGGTAAAGGCTTTTTCGGAAGAAAAAGTGGTAGAACTTTTGCGCGAAGCGTTTAAAACAGCTCCGTTCGCAACGGCAATTGTAAGACCGGCAAAAAATGGGTAAACAACGTATGAAACAAAATTTGGCAAGTCCCGTCGGAATCCTCGGCTTTGGAGTCGAAGGAAAAAGCACGCTGAATTACTTGGTGCGTAATGGCATCAAGGATATTGTGATCATGGATAAAAATCCGGTAGAACTTCCTCTGCTTCCGGCGGATGTAAAGGTGAAAACCTTTAACGGCGAAAAGTACATGGATGGACTCAAGGATTGCGTGACGGTGGTGCGTTCTGCGGGTGTTTATCCGATGCAGCAGGAACTTTTCCATTTTCAGATGAACGGTGGCGTCATCACGAGCCAGATCGAAATCTTCCTTGCGGAAAACCATTCGAAGTCTGTGGTCGGTGTAACGGGAACGCTCGGCAAGGGAAGTACGGTCAGCATGATTCGTCATGCGTTGAATGCTTGCAAGATTCCTTGCGTAATCGGTGGAAACTTCGGTGTTCCGGCCTTGGATCTTTTGGCGGATGATTCGCCGGATCGCGTTTCGATTCTTGAACTGTCTTCGTTCCAGCTGATGACGCTTCCGATGTCGCCGCATGTGGGCGTTGTCTTGCGCGTTTCGACAGAACATTTGGACTGGCACAAATCGGTCGAAGAATATCGGGATGCCAAGGCGAACCTTGTGCGTTGGCAAAAACGTTCGGATTATTGCGTTTACATTCAAGATGCGGCACCGTCTGCGGCAATTGCCCGCGAAAGCGGCGCTCAAAAACTTTCTTACGGTTCCCAAAATGCCGATGCGATCTTTACTTCGGAATCGCTTTCGATCGACGGCTATACTCTGAAACTTTCGGATTGCAAAATTCGCGGTGCTTACCAGCTCGAAAATATGGCTGCGGCTTTGCTTGCGGTAAAGGCTCTTGGCGCCGATGTGGCAACGGCATTGCAATCGCTTAAATCTTATGAAGCTTTGCAGTTCCGCATGGAATTCAAGGGTGAAAAACGGGGCATTGAATTCTATAACGATTCCTATGCGACTCGACCGGATGCGACCATGGCAGCTGTCAAGAGCATGAAGCGCCCGTTCGCTCTGATTCTCGGCGGTTCCGAAAAGAATGCGGATTTTACGGAACTTTCGAACCTCCTTGCAACGCTTCCGAATTTGAAGAAAATTTCTTTAATCGGAGCCACTGCGGAACGGATGCTCGATTCGTTAAAACTGGCCGGAGTTTCTGTCCCGAAACAGATCTTCCCGGGGTTGGATGAAGCCTTTGCGGATGCCTGCTCGTTAGGGGAAGGTAGCGCGGTGCTTCTGTCTCCGGCTTGTGCAAGCTTTGGACTTTTCAAGAATTACAAAGTCCGCGGCCAATGCTTTGATGCATTAGTCGAAAAATTCTAAACTCAGTGCTCCATGAGCATTAAGTTCTTGCGGATGATTTCTAACTGATCGGACGTGAAGAAATCATCTGCATAGCCGTCCGTAGAATAGGGAAATTCCAAATTGTAGCGATCTGCGCAGTTGCCGTAATTGTAACTGGTGTTAATTTCTGCACAGTAGGGAGTGTCTCTTAATCCATCTTCGACATTGGAAAGGTCAAAGTCTTTTGACATATCGCTGATCGATGAAGAAGTGTGGCGAAGTCCAAAATAATGTCCGGATTCATGAACGATAGTTTCTAGAATCATGCTAGAGGCTTGATTGTAAACCGTATTGCTATCCAGATCGCTTTTATAATGCGTTCCGACGATGACATAGGAATAGCCGGTGCCTTGACCGTTGAGCGCCGCGCCAAAGCGCGGAGCAAAGCCGAGAATGTTTTTCTTGTCGATGTAATAACCGAGAATGATGTTCAGAGACTTTTCATAACCTGTCCATTGACTGATTTCGGAGTAATCGGAATTATAAAGGCTCGCCGTGAGAATGTATGGCTCGTCGCTTGTGTACGCCGATCCATATTTGGGGTGATCGACGGCGTACAGCAGATTGATTTTATCGACTTGAATTTCACTGCCGGAAAATGCCAGATTAAAACGGTTTTGCAAGGCTTTGGCAAGTTCTTCGGCGGAAACTCCATCGGAGGTTCCCATGTATTTTCCCATGATAATCAGATTGATGTTAAAATGGGTGGAATAATTTCCAAATCCCGAAAGGTGGACATGGGAAGTCTTTTCGGTAAAGACGGAACAATCGTCCGGATTGTAAAGAGCGGTGTAATAAGAGGTGAGCGTGTTTTTGCTCGACTTGGGTAATGTAAAACTGTAGAACCATCGACCCAAAGTGTCGACGGCTTCGATGCTGTATTTTTGACGGGTGGACGCGATGGCTAGAATGGGAGCGTTATGCCCCTCGACTTTATCGAAGCTGAGCGTATAAGAGGCTCCGGGGAGAATGCGCAGGTAGGTCCCGGTAGAGGCCAGGCGGTGTTCTGCGGAATCCTGGGCGGCAAAATCGTTGGGAACGAGAGGAAGAAGCGAATTGAATTTTCCAAGTGAAATGTTGGCATTGCACTTTTGAGATCCCGATGTGGAAGAAAAGAAAAGTTCCGCCATCGATTCGCTTGAAAGTTTTTGAAATGCGGAGGAACTGGAACTTTCGCTGCCTTGCTCGTTGTACGAGAAAGAAGCGTCGTCACTGCTCGAAGAACTGGAAAATTCGGCGTCGGTTTTCGAGGAGCTGGAAAATTCGACGTCGGTTTTCGAGGAGCTGGAAATCATTTCGGATGGAAGATGGGAAGAACTGGAGACTTCTTCGGCAGAGGAACTTTCTGCATTGCTTGCCATATAATCCTTGACTGTCATGCGAACCCAAAGTCCGCTCTGGGAGCAGATATAATATGCCATTTCTTCATAGACGAGAATTTCAAGCCCGATTTTATCGATTGTGCAACTTCCGAGGTCATAACCGCTCTGAGTGATCTGACTTGCGGACGCAGCACTAGCTTCAGAACTTACATTCGCAGAGTTCTCGCTACAGCCGATCAAAATTCCGAAAGCAATCGAAATGAGGAATATTTGACGAAAAAATGCTCCCATATCCTAAAAAATACTCCGAATTTTGTAAATAGGGCTGCAAAAATCCGGCAAAAAGGCTTGGATATTCTTGTAAACGATTCCGATTCATTTTGAATAAGTCCTTTTTGTCCCCAAAAATCTATTTATAGAAAGTAAATCCAAGGAGATTTTATGCTAAATGTTCAGAATCGTTGGTGTTTGATCACAGGAGCTTCCCGTGGAGTGGGACGTGAAATCGCAAAACAAATGGCTTCTTTAGGGACCAATTTGATTTTGCAGAGCCGCTCGAGGAAACATTCCGAAGAAACAGCGGCGATTGTCCGTGAAATGGGAGTGCAAGCTTTATCTGTCGAATGCGACTTGGAAGATCCGAAGTCTGTCGCCTCGATGCTTACGGAAATCGATTCGACAAGTTTAAAAGTGGATCTGGTTTTTAACAATGCCGGTCTGATGAGCCATTATTTTGTGGATTACACCAAGAATACATTGGAAGATTTTCATCAGGCGATGGCGGTGAACTTTTTTGCTCCCATCCAGATTGCGTACCATTTTTTGCCTAAGATGATCCAGAACGGTTTTGGACGCATGCAGCTGACGACGAGCGGAATTGCAAATGAACCGGAACTTGCTGCATATGCTTGCGCAAAGGCGGCCTTGACCAAATTCGTGAAGGACTTTGCTTGCAAACTGAACGGCTCTGACGTGATGATGAACGTGATGGATCCGGGTTGGCTTCGCACGGATCTTGGCGGCCCTAAGGCTCCGAATGCCGTAGAATCGGTTGTTCCGGGCGCACTTGTCGGCGTTCTTCTGGAAGATAGAAAGAGCGGTCGCTGGTTTAGCGCGCAGGATTATGTAGGACTCGATTTGGAAACGGCTGTGAAAAAAGCGGAGTCGGTCGAATTCTGATTTTTCTAAAAAACTTTAAAGCAAAAACCGTCGCGGATGCGGCGGTTTTTTGCATTGTAAAATCATTTGCGGGAAGCTTTTTGAAGCTTTGCGAATTCGGCCAAGGCTTTTTGCAAATCGGCCTGGAATTCCTTGTTCCTCTGGAGCCTTGCAAAACCGCTTGCGACAATCACTTTGGAAGCGTCTACATCGTAAAATTAACACTTTCGGAGCTTAATTTGTATGTAATTTGAAAATTTGGGAAAATTTGCCTCAAAATTTTAAAAATCATGATCCAATTTGACGCAAAAAACAGAAAATAAAATTTCGATATACCACATTTCGCTCAAAAGCATAAATTAAAAGCATGAATACACTTGAAGCGATTTCTTTGCGACACACGGTTCGCAAATTCCAAAAAAAGCCTCTGGATTCAGAGGTGGTCGAAAAACTGAATGCGCGCATTACGGAAAATAATCAGAAGTATGGCTTGAACTTGAAATTAGTGACGGGCGATAGCAATGGCGTATGGGGAGTTTTACGGCTGTTTCTGGCCAAGAATGTGAACAATTATCTGATCCTTTCAGGGCCGAATGAATCGACGACAGGGGAGCTTCTCGGTTACACGGGAATCGATGTAGCTCTTTATGCCCAAACTCTTGGGCTTAATTCCTGGTGGATTGGGGGAACATATCGCCGCAAGGCTGTAGAAGCCTTAGCCGATGGATCTCTTTCGGCCGGAATCGTTGTCTTGGGCTATGGAGAAAATCAGGGGAAATTTCACAAATCGAAAGAAGCAGTGGATGTAAGCGCTTATGAAGGCGAAACTCCGGATTGGTTTTTGCGCGGTGTAGAAGCGGCATTGCTTGCTCCGACCGCTTTGAATAAACAGGGCTTCTTTATTTCGGGGCGTGGCTCGGACGTTTCCATTTCTTGCGAAGGCGCTTTTGCGGAAATCGACCGTGGAATTGTCAAATACCATTTTGAAGTGGGAGCAGGAAAAGAAAATTTCAATTGGGCGGATTAGAGGAAATGCGCTTATTGGGTTTGGGCTTGAGCGTCGTTTGGGGCGCGTTTCTCTTTGGCTGCGGCGAAGGCAATGCGGATTCCCTCGGTGTCTGCACGAGCTGTGACAGTTACACGGCTGCGCCGCCTGTTCTTACGGAAAATGGTGGCAAAGGTTCTGTGACTACGTATGGCTCGGTGACAGCGAAAGAAACGAGCCTAGGCGGCGCTTGCAACTACGGTGAAACGAACATCCAGTATTATGCCGCAATTCATGTGAACGTCGAAAGTGGAGACGGCAAAGGCCCGTGGCAAAACGGTCTTGTCTGCGGGGCTTGTGTCCGCGTCAAGGCTTCGACTCCCGAAGGCTATAAAACGGTCACCGTCCGCATTACGGATAAATGCCCCGATGAAAACTGTGGCGTGGATCTTGGAGGAGCTCCCGCATATGACATCATGGGGATGCAAGTCGGGCGTTATTACGGTGAATGGGAATTTGTCAGCTGTGAAGGTGTCGAAGGCGTCTTTGGCGATACGACTGCGATTTTTGTGAAGGAAGGCGCAAGCGCTTACTGGAGCATTATCCAGGTCCGTAATCCGAAAGATGCAATCGAAAGTATTTCGGTCAAGCTCGATTCCGAAAAATCGGAACAAAAGTTATCGTATGCAACGGAGGCCGAAAACTTCTGGAGCGTTCCTCAGTCCATTTTGCAGTCGAAAGATTCTGTGCGAATTACGGTGAATTACCGCACAGGAACGCCTGATGTCTGGAGTCTAGCGGCTATGGATTTGACCCAGGGCGAATCGTTGTTCTTTTTTACAACAAAAAGTCGGTGAGGGCTCTAGTAAAAATCAAACTTCCAAAATAATTTTATCATTGCCTAAAAAGCAACAAACTTTTTAAAGGATTAGGTGATGAGAAAAATGAACTTTTGGAAAGCGGCCGTCTTGGGATCGGCTATTCTTTGTGGAACGGATGCTTTTGCTGCAGACAGTACTCTGAGCGAACTTGCCGCTGCGCGTGGACGTTTTGTCGGCTCCATTTTGAACTCGGAATGGTTCGACAACAGTCTTGGCAGTGATGCGTCGATTTATGAATCGACGCACAAGGCGAACTTCAACATTGTCGTTGCAGAAAATGAAATGAAGTTCGATGCTACGGAACCGAGCCGTGGAAACTTTAGCTTTACCAAGGGCGATAAGCTGATGGCTTATGCGGCGGCGAACGGAATGCAGGTTCGCGGTCATGCTCTTGCCTGGCATAGCCAGGTGCCGAGTTGGGTCAGTTCCTTGGCTCAACAGGTGCAAAGCTCGGGCGGTAGCGCTCGAGATACTCTTTTGAACGTATTGAAAACCCATATCGACAGTGTTGTCGGCCATTACAAGGGCCAGATCCGCGAATGGGACGTGGTGAACGAAGCGATTAACGATAACGGCACGCATGGCTGGCGTTCGGAAGGTTCCGTTTGGTACCAGTACATAGGCCGTGACTTTATCGACTCCGCATTCGTCTGGGCGCACAAGGCGGATCCGGATGCGAAGCTTTATTATAACGATTACGCCTTGGAATGGGGAATGGGAACGGGAACAAAAGCCCAGTTCGCCTATGACTCGGTCGCAGTCCGTTTGAAAAATGCGGGCATTTACATTACGGGCATCGGCACGCAGACGCATATCCAGAATACGCACACGTCTACTCCTGCAAACCTGCGCACGTTTGCGGCTAAATTGAAAAGCCTGGGCCTTACGATGCAGATTACCGAACTGGATATCGGTTTTGCTTCGGGAACGGCGATTTCGCAGGCGGATTATGAAGCCCAGGGTCATCTGTATCGCCAGTTCATGGACCTTTTCCTTGAAGCGGAAAACATGGAAGCGTTTGTGATTTGGGGCTTTAGCGATAAGTACAGCTGGCTCAAGGATCAGGGCAAATACAACGGCTTGATTTTCGATTCGAGCTTTGCCAAAAAGCCGGCTTACGATAGTCTTGTTGCCTCTCTCAAGGCGCATGACGCTTCGACCGTGACGGCTGCCGGCAGCGTGGACCCGGTGGATTGGACTAGCGGATCTTCGTTCGGCAATGCGACTTATGTAATCGTTGATTATACAACGGAAGGGGCGACGGCCGGTGGAAGTTGGTCAAGCGATGTCGAAGCGGGAAGTCCGGTTTTTGTTTCGACAGCCTTGGATGGGGTGACGGGCTATATGGATGTTCCCCTTGCCGGTTGCGATCAGAGCGATTGCGGTTATCAGCATGCGGTTTACACGCTTCCGGATGATGCCGTGTCGAAGAGCGTTCTTGCCAAGTGCGAAAACCTTCTCGTTACGATGCGCGGCAAAAGTGAATTGAACTATGTGAATGTCGGCGTGAATCCTCCGTGGACAAGCTTGGAATATGGACGCCCTGCAACGGTGGGTGCTTGGAACGATGTGACTGTCGATTTGCAGACGGTGCGGGATTCTTCCGCGGCTCCGACATCGCTCACTTTCAACAGCAATGGCTCTGGCATTTATATTGCGAAGATTGCTGCCGTTGGATGCCCGGATGACCTTTCTTCTTTGCAGAAGGTTTCTTCTCGCGCGGCGTTTGAAATGAGTTTTGCCAACCATAATCTTTATATCACTGGTGCAGACGATGCGAAGGTAGAACTCTTTGATATGCAGGGCCGCCCGGTATTCAAGGCCTTGGGTGTGAAGGGCTCGATTTCCCTCCAGGGTGTCGCAAACGGTCTGTACGTGGTCCGCGTTACGGCGCATTCGAACTCCTTGATGAAGAGAATTGTAGTCCGCTAGTCGGAATTACAGTTCAGTTGTGAAGCTTTCCGGGATCTTTCCCGGAGAGCTTTTTTTGTGTAAGGAAGTCTCAAAACTGTAAAGATTGGATTTTTACCATTTAAAATCCCCACATTTTTGTCTATATTGTGCCAAGTTTAAGCTTTTGCGAGATTGAAAAGTAGATGACCGCTATGACGAAGACCATGCACAAGTGCACCTGTGGCAAGCATATCGCCGCGGTTCTCTCTATTTTTTCTATTTGCAAAACCATTGATTGTTGTTTTTTGAATGTCGGGCCTTTTGGTTCGACATTTTTTTTGCGCTGTCATGACAGGTAAAAGGTTTAATTAATAGTTCAACGGAGACAAGAAATATGAAGATTGAAGGCATCGATAAGGTTCTTATCATTGGTTCTGGCCCGATTGTGATTGGCCAGGCTTGCGAATTTGACTATTCCGGCACTCAGGCTTGCAAGGCCTTGCGTGAACAGGGTTACAAGGTCGTGCTCGTGAACTCGAACCCGGCGACGATCATGACGGACCCGGTGATGGCAGATGCCACCTATATCGAACCGCTGAATCTTCAGCGCTTGGAACAGATCATTGCCAAGGAACGTCCGGATGCACTCCTTCCAAACCTCGGCGGTCAGACCGGTTTGAACCTCGCTAGCGCCTTGAGCAAGGCTGGCGTTCTCGATAAGTACGGCGTGAAGGTCATCGGTGTGAACCTCGACGCGATTGAACGCGGCGAAGACCGTGAAATCTTCAAGGAAACGATGCAGAAGCTCGGTATCGACACTCCGCGTTCCGGCATTTGCCACACGGTGGAAGAAGCCGAAAAGATCGCTTCCGAAATCGGCTTCCCGCTGGTCGTTCGCCCGGCTTACACCATGGGTGGTGCAGGCGGCGGCTTCTGCTACAACGTGGAAGAACTCCGCAACATCTGCGGCAACGGTCTTGAACTTTCCATGACGCACCAGTGCTTGATCGAAGAATCGATCCTCGGCTGGGAAGAACTTGAAGTCGAAGTGGTGCGTGACTCGAAGAACCAGATGATCACCGTCTGCTTCATCGAAAACATTGACCCGGTCGGCGTCCATACGGGTGATTCTTTCTGCGCCGCTCCGTTCCTGACGATCGACAAGAAGCTCGAAGAAGAATTGAAGGAAAAGGCCTTCAAGATTGTGGAATCCATCGGCGTGATTGGCGGTACGAACGTCCAGTTCGCGCACGACCCGAAGACCGGCCGCGTGGTGATCATCGAAATCAACCCGCGTACTTCCCGCTCTTCCGCTCTCGCATCCAAGGCGACCGGCTTCCCGATCGCTCTCGTCTCCGCCAAGCTTGCTGCTGGCATGACCCTCGACCAGATTCCGTACTGGCGCGATGGAAGCCTTGAAAAGTACACCCCGAGCGGTGACTACGTGGTGCTCAAGTTCGCACGCTGGGCTTTCGAAAAGTTCCGCGGCGTTGAAGATGCTCTCGGCACTCAGATGAAGGCTGTGGGTGAAGTCATGGCTATCGGCAAGACTTACAAGGAAACCCTCCAGAAGGCTATCCGTGGTCTCGAAAACGGCCGCTCCGGCCTCGGCTTTGCCAAGGATTTCAACAAGAAGTCCAAGGAAGAACTTTTGAACATGATGCGCACTGCAAGCTCCGAACGTCACTTCCAGATGTACGAAGCTCTCCGCAAGGGCGCTACCGACGAAGA
>DGSB01000096.1:2252-2625 GCA_002390045.1 Fibrobacter sp. UBA4373 | reverse complement strand
CCGACGAAGAAATCTTCGCCGCCACCTACGAAAAGGCTTATTTCGTGCAGCAGATGCGCGAACTTGTTCAGCTCGAAGAAGAAATGCTCAAGACTCCGGGCATGATGCCGAAGGATGAACTCCTCATCCAGGCGAAGAAGGACGGCTTCAGCGATAAGTACATCGCCAAGATTCTCGGCCTCCGCGAAAAAGACGTGCGCAAGAAGCGTATCGAGCTCGGCATGGTCGAAGGCTGGTGCGCGGTTCCGGTCAGCGGCAAGGAAGATACCTACTACTATTACAGCACCTACAATGCAAAGGACGAATCTACCGCTTCTTCGAACGCGAAGAAGATCATGATCCTTGGCGGTGGCCCGAACAGAATCGGTCAGGG
>DGSB01000096.1:0-2129 GCA_002390045.1 Fibrobacter sp. UBA4373 | reverse complement strand
CCATCATGGTGAACTGCAACCCGGAAACGGTCTCTACCGACTACGATACCAGCGACAAGCTGTACTTCGAACCGGTTTCTTTGGAAGACGTGCTCCAGATTTACCACAAGGAAAAGCCGGCTGGCGTCATCGTGCAGTTCGGTGGCCAGACTCCGCTGAACATCGCCCGCGCACTTTCCGACGAAGGCGTGAAGATTCTCGGTACGAGCATCGATTCCATCGACATCGCCGAAGACCGCGACCTGTTCCGCAAGATGATGGACCAGCTTGGCATCCCGATGCCGGAAAGCGGCATGGCCACGAACATCGACGAAGCCCTCGCCTGTGTCAAGCAGATCGGTGGCTATCCGGTGATGATTCGCCCGAGCTTCGTGCTTGGCGGCCGCGGCATGGAAGTCATCTACGACGAAAACATGCTCCGCGAATACGTGGCGAAGGCCGTGGGCGTGACTCCGGACCGTCCGCTCCTCATCGACCGCTTCCTCCACAACGCTCTCGAATGCGAAGCCGACGCGCTCTCCGACGGCGAACACGTTTACATCCCGTCCGTGATGGAACACGTGGAACTTGCCGGTGTCCACTCCGGTGACTCCGCCTGCATTATCCCGCCGGTGACCATCACGAAGGAAAACCTCGCGACCATCAAGGATTACACGAGAAAGATTGCCGAATCCCTCCACGTTTGCGGCCTCATGAACATGCAGTACGCTATCGAAGACGGCAAGGTGTTCGTGCTCGAAGCGAACCCGCGTGCTTCCCGTACCGTGCCTCTGGTTTCCAAGGTTTGCAACACGCAGATGGCCCGCCTCGCGACGCGCCTCATGCTCGGCGAAAAGCTCGAAGACCTGAAGCTCAAGGAAAAGAAGTTCAATCACCACGGCGTCAAGGAAGCTGTGTTCCCGTTCGATAAGTTCCCGCACGTCGACCCGGTTCTCGGCCCTGAAATGCGCTCCACCGGTGAAGTCCTCGGCCTTTCCGACGACTACGCTCTCGCCTATTACAAGGCAGAAGAAGCGGCTCAGTCGATTCTCCCGAGCGAAGGTTCCGTGCTCATCAGCCTTTCCGACAAGGTGAACCTTGCGGACCAGGCTATCGAAGTGGGCAAGGAATTCGAAAAGCTCGGCTTCAAGATCTACGCTACCGAAGGCACCGCCAAGTTCTACGAAAAGGCTGGCGTGAAGTGCGAAGAAGTGAACAAGATCAACGAAGGTCGTCCGAACATCCTCGACTTGATTCTGAACAAGCAGGTGAGCCTGATCATCAACACGCCGTGGGCAAAGCGCGACGCGATTGCTGACGAAAGCGCCATCCGCAAGGCCGCTATCAAGTACAAGGTTCCGTATATCACGACTCTCGCCGGTGCGAACATGACCGTGAAGGGCATCGCCGCCGCGAAGAAGGGTCACGGTGAAGTGAAGAGCCTTCAGGAATATCACGCAAGCATTGAAGAGATCTAAGACCTAACATGTCATTGCGAGGCTCCGCAAGGAGCCGCGGCAATTTTCGACCAGCGTGTCAAAACATTCAAAGGACTGCAGAAATGCAGTCCTTTTTGTATATGGAGGGGGAGGAATCCCCCTGGTTCGCACTTCGTTGCTCTCCACCCCTTCTAGCGGGCGCTTAGTCGCCTAACCACCTAAAGGTGGCCATGTACACCTAAGCACTAAAGTGCTAAGTGTCCAAAGGCCGTAACGCCCGGCTTACCCCGCCCACCCGCCCTAAAATGCAAAAGGACCTCGGCTTTATTGCTGAGGTCCTTTTATCATACTTGAAAAAGATTATTTCGAAACGAACTTGTTGACGAATTCCTGCGGGGTCATTACAGACAATGCGGAATTGCTGTAATCGAAAGTGTTGCGAGTGATGATACAGTCGAACCGGTGATGTTCTGCGACGGAATTTTGAACGGCATCTTCAAAATCTTCCCATCCGCTATCGAGAGCCGCCCAAATGTCGACTTCTGATACGGAAGAAACATGGACAATTTGGAGTAGGTTGCGAAGAAGCTGTTTTGTTAAGGACGGTTTCTTCAATTCCTTTTGTGCGATATAATAGATATCCGTAATCGCGGAAGCTGAAATGAATTCTTGGATATCGTCTGATGCTGCCTTGAGAACTGCTGCCGATTC
>DGSB01000028.1 GCA_002390045.1 Fibrobacter sp. UBA4373 | reverse complement strand
TGGGAAGAACCGGTTCACTATGCAAGTGATTACTACGACCAGCTCTATGATTTTGCAGAACAGCTGATCAAGCTCGGCAAAGCCTATGTCGACGATCTTTCTCCGGAAGAAATGCGCGAATACCGTGGAAACGACGCAGGCAAGCCGTCAAAGCCTTCGCCGTATCGCGACCGCAGCATCGAAGAAAACTTGGATCTTTTCCGCCGCATGAAGGCCGGAGAATTTGCCGATGGAGCAAAGACCCTCCGTGCAAAGCTCGACCTTTCGAGCCCAAACATGAACATGCGCGACCCGGCGGTCTACCGCATTAAACATGCGACCCACCACCGCACGGGTGACAAATGGTGCATCTACCCGATGTACGACTTTGCCCATCCGCTTTCCGACTGGATCGAAGGCATCACGCATTCGATTTGCACTCTCGAATTCGAAGCGCACCGTCCGCTGTACAACTGGTTCCTCGAAACCTTGAATTTGGCAAACCGTCCGCAGCAGATTGAATTTGCCCGTTTGAACCTCTCTTACACGGTGATGAGCAAGCGCAAGCTTTTGGAACTGGTGAAGAGCGGTCGCGTCATGGGTTGGGACGACCCGCGCATGCCGACGGTCTGCGGTCTCCGCCGTCGCGGATACACGCCATCTTCGATTCGTGAATTCTGTGACCGCATCGGCATCTCCAAAGCAGACAGTATGGTCGACATCAACTTGCTTTACTTCTGCATTCGAGAAGAATTGAACAAGACTGCAAGCCGTGCCATGGCAGTTCTTGATCCGATCAAGGTCGTCATCGATAACTGGGAAGACGGCAAGGTCGAAGACGTCGAAGTCGAAAATAATCCGGAAGATCCGAATGCCGGTACCCGCAAGGTCCCATTCGGCAAGGAAATTTTCATTGAACGCGACGATTTCATGGAAAATCCGCCGAAGAAGTATTTCCGTCTTAAACCGGAAGGCGAAGTCCGACTCAAAGGTGCCTACTTCATCAAATGCGTCAGCGTGGAAAAGGATGCCGACGGCAACGTCACGACCATCCACTGCACCTACGATCCGGCGACGAAGGGCGGTGACGCTCCGGACGGTCGCAAGGTCAAGGGCACGATTCACTGGGTTTCTGCCGCTCACGCTGTAGACGCCGAAGTCCGTCTCTTCGACAACCTCTTCACGCTCGAAAACACAGGCGACGTTCCGGATGGCGAAGATCCGCTGAACTATCTGAACCCGGATTCCATGATCGTGAAGCAGGCAAAGCTTGAACCGGCTCTCGCCAAGGCAACGCTTGACGACCGTTTCCAGTTTATGCGTCAGGGCTATTTCTGCCTGGATTCTCGCGATTCCAAGCCGGAGCACCTCGTCTTCAACCGCACCGTGGGTCTGAAGGACTCCTGGAGCAAGGCACAAGCGAAGTAACTTCGATTGGTTACAAGAGTAAACAAGAATTCGTTTGGAATCTAGCCGATTCAATTCAAGAATTGATAGATTAAGAATACCAAACACTCCCCCTTTAACTCCTTCCAAGGTACTCCTTTTCTTGGAAGGAGTTTTTTTTTACCACTTCACTTCCCATTCAAAACCAAATCGCCAAAAATGCAACCGGCGCAAGCGATCCGCCCGTAATTCAAGAGAGCTTTTTCCTTCCGCATTTGAAAAAAATTGCATTCGAGTTTCTTCCCGCAAGACAATCGGGCTTTTTTTCGGATAGCGAAGAATCAAAACGATATCTGACGAGACATTTTTTTCCCATTCCAGGCGGATACCCGGGCGAATTTCATACAAAGTTCTTGAAAAAGTTTCTTGCGGAGTCGCTCGTACCTCGGTAAAAAGGCTTTCCGCCGAAAAGAGCCGCAATCCACTTCGCACATAAACTTGCGCAGAACGAGAATCCCCTACCGCATTCAAAAAAGCACCTCCCCCGACAGAAGCTAAATTCCGATTTCGTACAAAAGAAAAATCAACCGCAAAAGAAGCCTTTCCAGAATCTAAAGGAATATACACCCGTTCGTTTACCCGGAATGTCCAATTCCAAAAGCGCGCCTGAACCCATGAACTTGCATTCACCCGATTCTTTTGGACAAGTTTTGACAGTCGAAAAATTCCCGGCAATGAATCATTCTTGTGAATATAAGCGCGAAAACGAAACGCCAAAGGATATCTGCCAAGCAACGCCGTCGATGGCGGTGAATTCGCATAAAGATAGAGCAGCGGCGTTTTCCAGTTTTGGGAATAGAGAATTTGCACGTCGGAATTTTGACCGCGGATCCGCGCAAAGGCATCGCGGAATCCGTCTACAGACGCCGAATACATTCCTAGGATTTGAACGTTTTTGCGAATGCTGACCATCGTGTGCATCCCGAAGGAAGAATCTTCCAAGGCAAATGTTCCCCATTGAAAAGATTTCCATTGAGCTGTAAAATCGACACCGCGCCTTTTTTGCAAGGGAATTGCGCTTCCAAAATCCAGAGCGATCAAGTTTCCTGCCAAAAAAGCAACATGCTTTCCCTGGATTTCAAACCGTCCATATTCCAAAGCCCAATCGGAACCTGCCTGCGAACGTAACCTAACTTCCGCATGCAAAATTCCAAAGCCAAGCCTACCATATAGCCTCTTATTCCTAGCACTTCCTGTGGAATCCAAAGAAATTGCGTAACCGATCCTTCCCCGTGGATTCCAGCCGGTCAAGACTTCCTGAAATTTTTTTTGACAAGGATCGAGCCCTAAAGCTTCCCATTCTGCACACGCTTCCGAAACATCTCCCGCATCAATCCATTTGAGCAGGCCTTCGAGTTCCTCATACCCGATTTTACCATCATCATAAGCCCAAAAAGCATCTTCGACCGTCACCTTTTCGCGTTCCGACGCAAAAGCAAAGCTTCCCCCAACAAACAAGGCGATTCCAAAGCATTTCCATAATCCACGAAGCAAGATTTTCTCCTATAAACAGCTCCACAGATAAGACGAACCAAAGCGGAAAATGGAGAAAAAATGTTTAATTTTCTACTTTTATCCTATGCCTTCTAAATTTTCAAAACGTCCAGTCAATCAGGTTTTTCCCCTTTTCAACGGCAAGCGTGCCATTCCTTCGATTGCAGGTCTAAAGCAACTTCTGGAATATCACGGTGTAGAACTGCAAAAGGAAACTCTGGAACAGCTGTGGGCTTACCACCAGCTTTTGCGCGAGCATAACAAGGACCAGGACCTCACCCGTCTGAACGCTTTTGAAACGATCGTGGAACGCCATTATGCGGACTGCACGCTTATCAACGCCTACGTGCCGGAATGGCCAAAGCGCATGATCGACGTCGGCAGTGGCGCCGGTTTTCCGGGCATTCCGTTAAAGCTCGTGAATCCGGACATTCGCCTGACTCTTTGCGAACCGCGCCCGAACCGCATTGAATTTTTGAACCTCGTCATCCGGGAACTCGGTCTCAAAGGCATCGACGTCTTCGGCCACAAGGTGACCAGCCGCAGCCTCACCTTCCCTGTACAAGGAGTCATTAGCCGAGCCTTTGAACTGATCGAGCTTACGCTCCCGAGAATTCAGAAAGCTCTCGTTCCAGGCGGCCGCGCTTACTTTATGAAGGGGCCTGCCGTCAAAGACGAACTCGCGACTCTGCATCCGGAAGATTACGGATTCAAGCTTGTTTCCAAGCATTTCTACCGCATTCCACGCAGCACGCAGGACCGCGCCCTCGTGATCTTAGAAAAAGAACAGGAATAATTTTTTCGATATGGCTAAAATTTTCACATTCATTACCGTCTCCATTTTCTTCGCCCTTTTCATCGCCTGCGAAGACACCTCTTCTACACAGCCGGAAATTTCCTCCGAAGCTGATTCCGTCCTATCCTCTTCAAGTGCTATCGCATTTTCTTCAAGTG
>DGSB01000022.1 GCA_002390045.1 Fibrobacter sp. UBA4373 | reverse complement strand
CCTCGCTCGGGAATTGTGGGGATCATCGGTCCGAACGGTGCTGGTAAATCGACGCTGTTCAAGATCATTACCGGTCAGGAAAAGCCGGATTCCGGCTGCGTGAAGATCGGTGAAACGGTCGAAATGATCACCATGGAACAGGGCCGCGAAAGTTTGGACGATTCCAAAACCGTTTATGAAACGATCTCGGGCGGAAAAGACGAAATCGTTTTGGGCGAACGTAAAATGAATGCGCGCGCTTACTGTGGCCTTTTCAACTTTACAGGAGCCGATCAGCAGAAGAAACTTTCTGTGCTTTCGGGCGGTGAACGTAACCGCGTCCTCATGGCAAAGAATTTGCAACATCCAGGTAACTTGCTGTTCCTCGATGAACCGACGAACGACTTGGATATTGAAACGCTGCAGGCTTTGGAACAGGCCATTCTGCGTTTTGCAGGTTGCGCCGTAATCATTTCGCATGACCGCTGGTTCTTAGACCGTGTGGCAACCCACATTCTTGCCTATGAAGGCGATTCGAAGGTTGTCTGGTTCGAAGGAAACTGGAGCGAATATGAAGCGGATTACCGCAGACGTATGGGCGATAATGCAGATACGCCGAAACGTTTTAAGTATAAGACGCTGACCCGTGAATAAAATGCGGTATAAATCTTTTAAAGCGTTGACCGCTATCGGTCAATGCTTTTTCTTTTGCCTTTGTTTAAGCCTCTGGGTGGGTTGTCAAAAAAAAGAAGAGATGCCGATGAAACAGATGGATGCGCAGTGGTGGAAAAAGACCGTTTGCTATGAGATTTATCCGAGCAGCTTCCAAGATACCAATGGCGACGGCGTTGGCGATTTGAAAGGAATTACCAGCCGTTTGGATTATCTCGCGTCTCTCGGCGTGGGCTGTATTTGGCTCACTCCGGTTTATGCTTCGCCGATGAAGGATAACGGTTACGACGTTTCGGATTTTTATAAAATCAATCCGCTATACGGCACCATGGAAGATATGGAAAACCTAATTGCCGAAGCGGATAAGCGAAACATCAAAATTGTGATGGACCTTGTGTTCAATCATGTTTCGGAAGAAAACGCCTGGTTCCAGGAATCTAAAAAAAGCAAGGAGAATCCAAAGAGCGATTGGTTCATTTGGCGCGATACGCCTAATAACTGGCGAGGCATTTTCGGAGGCTCCGCATGGAAATGGTGTGAAGAACGCAAACAGTACTACTTGCACACATTTGGAGATTTCCAGCCGGATTTGAACTGGGAAAATCCGGAAGTCCGCAAGGCTCTTTATGACGTCGCCAATTTTTGGATTCAAAAAGGCGTGGGCGGTTTCCGCTTGGATGCGGTCGTCTACATTAAAAAGCCGCAGGACTTTGCCGATGGAAAACCGGATGCTTCGGATGGGATGGTGCTGATTCACGAAATGACTGCCAACCGCGATGGCATTCTCGATTACCTGCATGAATTCAAAAAGAACGTTTTGGACGGCAAGAATATTTTCACCGTCGGCGAAGCGAACGGAATTCTTCCGGAACAGCTCAAGGATTGGGTGGGGTCGGAAGGCGTTTTCGATATGCTTTTTGAATTCAACCATTTGCAGGGTGGAGACATTTGGTACAACCCGATAGTCCTTTCGACTCTCGATGTGAAGAATGCGATTTTCCAAAGTCAAAAGGCGACGGCTTTGAATGGCTGGTATCCGGTCTTCTTTGAAAATCACGACAAGCCGCGGTCGGTAAATGCGTATTTTTCGAAGGCTGCGGACAAGGCCCTGGCGAGTAAGGCTTTGACGACTCTGCTTTTGACGCTCCGCGGAACGCCTTTTGTGTATGAAGGTGAAGAAATCGGAATGACCAATGTGGATTGGGATTCAATCGAAGCCTATCACGAGCTGAATTCCCGAAGCCAGTACGAAATGGCGCTCCAGGAAGGTTTTTCCCATGAACAGGCGATTGGCTTTGTCAAAGCGTTGAGCCGCGATAACGCCCGCACTCCGATGCAATGGGATTCTTCTCCGAATGCGGGCTTTACCACGGGAAAACCTTGGATTCCGCTGAATGAAAACTTTAAGCAGCTGAATGTCGCATTGCAAGAAGAGAATGCAAATTCTCCATTAGCGTATTACCGCCGATTGGTGAACTTGCGCAAGCAAAGCCCCGTTCTTTTGAATGGAAATTTTTTGCCACTACTGGCCGATGATCCTCAGATCTTTGCATTCCGCAGAGAATTTGAAGGCAAGGCGCTGACCGTGCTGGTGAATCTTTCGGAATCGGAAGCACATTATGACAGCTCCATTTTGAGCGGTCAAAAACTTTTGCTATCGAATCGCAACGACGCGTCTGTTGGAATTCTTCGCCCGCTCGAAGCGAACCTTTTTGAATAGCGGTTGCGCGTTTAGAACGCTTGGGACAAGTCGAAGTTGATTCTCTGGAAGGAGAATGATTCCATTCCCCAATTGGAGAAATCCTTTTTGAACGTATAGTCCAGACGGAGCGTCAGGAATTCCCATTTATAGCGAAGTCCAAGGCCGAAGGCCGCGTTGGATTTTCCGCTGTAAAGACCGCTATTTTTGTCACTTACGTGAGTCCAGTCATAAAATTCGACAAGCTGCCAGTTTTTGATCGCTTCGAAGGGGGAATTGATGCGCAGTTCTACATTGAATCGTAGATATTGTGGCGTGAGTCCTGTGTTGATGACTTCTTCGCCGTCTTCGTCGATACTTGTGTAACTCGGGTAAATGCTGCGGAATCGGTAACCGCGTACAGTACGGGAACCGCCCTGGTAAAAGATACGCGCATCGTCTTCCATAGCCTTGTCAAAGAAACGTCCATAGCTGACGCTGCCGGCAGTCAAGAACGGTCCAAACAGAGGTAAGTAACCGATGGAAGTCAATTCGCCGTAGGTGTACGGATTTCCCTTCATTTCTGCATTACGAATGTTTCCGGTAAAGTTTGCTCCGGCGCCGAGACGTGGAGAAAAACGAAGACCCTTTGTCGGATTGAAGTAGTCGTCCGTAAAGTCGAAGGCGAGAGCGGTTTCGCCTTTGACCTTAAAAAGTCTGGTCTCGTTCTTTTGCACGAAACGTGTGTCGAGGGTGGCGCGGAAACGGATATTCTTGGAAAGTCCGAAAGTCAAGTCTCCACGGTTAATCACTTCGTAACGTTCTTCGATGCTATCGGGATATGCTGGCGGGGATGTCTTTTCATGATTAAAACTGATGTGGTCGTCAAAACGGATTGCAGTCGGAATAAAGTTGAAGCGAGTTCCGAACAAGAGCGGGTTTGCGTAACCGAGGGTGAGCTCTTGCTTGTTTTGGGCGACGAGAATGCTCGCGGAACCTTCGTGGAATCGGCCCAGGAAGTTTTTATGCTTGACCATGGCGGAAGCGCCAAACCCGTAAACTTCTTCGAAGAAGACGGAGTAGCGGGCTTCTCCCGGCATGCGTTCTACAGCACTAAAGAGAACGTCCGAAAGACTGTCATTGCGGGGGGAATCTTCCAAGTGGATCGATGTGAAAATTTGAGTAGAAAGGAGCTTGCTGCGGAACGTGGCATAAGTTTTCCCGTTGATGACTTCTCCCTTGGGAATTCGCCAAAGACTGTTGAGCCATGCGGTGTCGGATAAGCCTTGCTTGTCGTTGGTATCGAGCCTAGCGATGCGAGCCGGTTTTTGCGTGGTGCTCGAAAAGTCTCCCATGCGGATTTGTTTTCCCGGATCGATATAAATTTCCACATTTACCAGATGGTTCAATGTGTCTAAGTATTCGAGGTAGTCGGCGCGTACGTGGAGGTATCCTTTTTCGCGGTATAGGACTTGTATCTGTTGAACATCGTCCGAAGCGACCAGAGGATCGTAATCGGTCCCTGCTTTAAATCGAAGTCCGGAGAGCTCCACTGGGGATGCGAGGGAATCGCTGGCTTCGATTTTCATTTCGCTGAATTTATAAGGCTCGCCTTCGACCATGCGGAATCGATACAGCGTATAGGGAACGGAATCGTTTTTATCGACGTGATTCCGTAGAACTTCTAATTTGGCGTTGTAGCTAAAGTATCCTGCCGAATAATAGAGAAGTTCGAGGTTCGTGCGAGCGACTCGCATCAAAAAGTCTTGACGCGTCGTGTCGATGATGCCGAATTCTTCTGGAATGTCGAGCTCTAAGGCAAGCTGTTCGTCGGAATAAAGATGGTTCCCGATAAAAGAAACCTTCCAGGGATTTTTGATCTGAGCTGTCGTATCGGCGTCCGATTCTGCGGCAAAGAGCCCCGTGAAGCAAAGAAGGATTAGAAAAAGAATCTTGCGCATCATTTCTTTTCCTTCTCTTTTTTCTTTTCTTCCGCAGTTTTGTTAAATCCAAAGAAGTGCGGAGACCAGAATTTGTAACTGTAATTAAAGCCCACGTTTTTTTCTAGACGGTTTTCGTCTTCATCGGTTGTGGTGATGTAGTTTTTCGAAATCAAGGTTGCGCCGAAGTCGAGCTTAGGACTGTAATGTTCCGGATTCTTTGTCTTGTCTTCTTCCGAGAATGCGGGAATCGTATAGGTAATGCCGGCTTCAAGCGCACGGTCATAGGTCGGGGTTTCACTTTGGTCCTGCTTATAGCCGAAGACAAAATTCAAATCCTTAACCCAGCGATCAAGAGAAATCGGAATCATCAAGTAGCTGGAATCTTTTTCGGAAATCGTTTCTTCATCAAAAAGCTTCAGCTTCATATTGATATCGCCCACATATTCACCGCCGAGCGTTTTGTTGGCTGTGGTGGTGAGAACGCTACCGATGAGTTTTCCTGCAACTTTGTTACGGTCGATGCTTGAATTTTCTTCTTCGGATATGCAGCCGAGCAGCACACTGTAATAGAGAGAAGCCGGGGAATCATCAACGCCGCAGTTTGCGCTAGGCATAGGCTTTGGAGCGGTCAAAGATCCGAGAATGTCAAGGTGAATGGGGCACGTTTCGTCGTTGTCGCGATTCTCGCTGCTTTTGCAGTAGGGAAGTTCTTGAACACTCGAAACGTTGATCGTTCCACGGTCCCAAGGAACGTCTTGGAATGAAACGGCAAAAGATTCGAGGTTGAATTGGAATAAGTCTTTAAGACCGATGGTTCCGCTGCCCGAATTGTTGACGTCACCGCGGAACAGCGGATGGTCAGAAGTTCCCAAAATCCACAAGTCGACTGTTAAAGGGAAGCTTGCAAGGTTTGTGAGAATTGCCATCGTGTCACGCTGGGAATCGCTGACGTGAATCGAAAGGTTCAACGGTCTCGATTTCACCGCGGTCTTTTTTAACGGCGGGCGAGTCCGGCGGACTTTGGTGAAAAAGCCAGAAAGCGTTGCAGAAATTTTGCTCAGGCTTCCAAAACCGATGTCGACAGAAAAATCATTTTTGTAGACGGCTCTGTCGAGTAAGAAGTTTCCTTCCAGAGTTGGGTTTGCAAAGCTTCCATCAACTGCGTGCGGTAAATGCAATACGGCGGTTCCATGCGCGGAAGCGTCCGCTTTACCCCATTCCGGTTTGTTTAATTTATATGTAACCGTATCCAGGTTTAAGGATAGGGTGAATTCCTTTTCGGAATCGTCCAAGTGACCGCTGATCTTGCTCAAACGAACCTGGTGAATTTGATTCCAGACTAGAGAGAACTGGTCGGTAGCAATATCGACGCTGCCGAGAGTTCCGTTCCCTAAGTCATAGCTTGCACTTGCATGGACACTTTCCCCGTTGGAATTCGTGATTTGCATGTCGGGAATGTTGAAGATGCCTTTTTGGAACGTTCCGCTAAAGGATGCCGGGAGAATGGGGAATCCACGCTTAGTGTCAATGGCCGTAGAATCGGAATGGAAAGAAATGCTCAAACTGTCGAAAGGATGGTGCAAATCTCCGGTCGCATTTGCCTTGAAATCCGTATGAACGATTTCTCCCAAATTTTCAGGCAGGAACCAGGAACCGTTCAGCTGCGCCTTTCCGCGCCATTTAAATGTGGAATCGATATCTCCGTCGAGCCAGGCGGTTCCGCCGACAGGAGTCGTATAATAGGCAAAAATGTGACGGCTCGGTTCCAAAAGTCCATTCACGTCGATCTGTAAGTCTCCGTTCCAAGCACGTTCTCCTGCGCTGATATTTCCCGAAATCTGCATTTTTTCTTTTTCGGCAAAAATGTCTAGCTTGGGAATGGAGAAAAATTCTGGAGAAACATTTTTCAAAGTCAGATTGGAAAATTGGAGAACCCCTTGAATGCCGTTGCCTTTGCGGTACGAAACGTTTCCGCTAAAGAGGCCCGATGCTAATGGGGACTTTTCATAAGGAGCGAGCAAAAGCGGAATGTCGAATTTGTCTGTCGACGCCCAAATGTCTGTGAGGCGAGCGCTTGTAAAGAACGATTCGGCGGAATCGTAATGGAGCATTGCCGCCGCTTCGATTTCGATGGAGTTGGTGCCTGCCTTGAGCAAAGCGTTGTCGAGTGTAATGCTATCGATGGAATTGTGCAGCTTGAACTTTCCGCTCAAAGGAATCTGGTCGAGAACGGTTTCGACTTCCAGATCGACGTTGCCTTCCCAACGTTCAAAATTTTGAACGCAGGTACCGGTCACAATGCCGTCAAATCCATGCAAAAGGGAAGTGTCTGCAAATGGAATGGTTGCCAAACGGACTTTGTTCGCTTCGCTATCCATGTCCAGGTCAAAAGTGATAAAGGCTTTTCCGTAACCGCCGTCGGACTGGTTCACTTGCCAAGAAGTGTGCGGAATCGAGTCTTCCCATTTGACGTCGCCTGTAAAGGTGAAGTCCTCTTTGGAGGTTCGAATAAATCCCTTCGTAAAATCAATGCCGTTTTCATCGAGGACGAGCGACGTGAATAGGGAATCCGCGGTCATCGTGTATGCATATTCGATGGGAGCAATCGAAACGTCTGCATGCATTTTCCCTTGTCGGAAATTGCCTTTCACTTGAGGTCTAGAGTTTAGTCGTAAATGTTCTCCGCTCCAACGTCTTGCCCAGGCTTCGTTCGAAGCGATGTCGCCGGTAAAGTCGATGTTTAAAGGTCCTTTGGAAAGTCCTGAGATTTCGGCATCGACAATGGAACCGGATCGTGTGACCACATGGGCGGTGAGTAAATCGGCAGAAGATTTTTCGGCAGTCACAGAACAGTCCAGCGGTTGAAGCCGGGGCCCGAATTCCGACTCGATTCCTTTGACTTCGAATTTGACTTTTCCGTTGAGGTTCTTGTCGACGTTACCGCTGAATTTGATCAGCTGCTTTGAACTTTTTCCGGTGAATTTTCCCTTGACGATAAAGTTCATTTTTTCGTTGCTCTGCACCCGCAGGTCTGCGCTCAGTGCTGGCAGTGGCCAAAAGGCTCCGAGTTTTGTCTGCACCCTGGCGTCGTACGAAAACTTTGCTGTTTTCGGGTTGGCTTTGAAAGAAACGTTTGCTTGAATATGATGCAGGGAAACGCTTTTCGGAATTTTATCCTTGACCAGTTTCTTTGGATTTTGAATGTAAAGTTCGGTCGAACCCGAGAGCTCTTCTAGCGCATTGCGGGGAGCGGATACGGCTACCGAAACACTGTCTTTATCTTCCGTAATCGCTTTCACTTTTGCCGAAAGATCATCTCCCTGCCAAGAAAGGCTCACCTTGCCCGAAATTTTACGTTCCAGATAAGTCCCTGCCGCATTCTGGAAGGAAAGGACGGCAGCACGGTCTCCGCGGGGCTTGACTTCAAAAGAATCCAACGACCAGACCCCTAAGGAATCTACGTCGGCATGCACATGGGCAATCCGGACCTGGGCGTCCAGTGGAATTCGGAAGTCCGGAAAAGAAAAGTCCGTCGTTTCGTTTTTTGAAGCGGGAAACTGGGAAGGACGGATATTTGCCCTGACGGTGTCCATATCCACATGGATAAAGTCTTCGCTTGGCGATAACATCAGGTGCGCATTGAGGCGGGGGCTTTGGATCGAGACGTCAAATCCCGGCCCGCGGACACCGATCGAATCCCACCGGTGGGAGAGGAGCCCGCTCGAGGTATGCCCTTGGAAGCTGACTTCGACAGTCCCATAGGTATGGGTGGAATTCAGGTATTTGTCTATGTAAAGGGATAAAAACCAGGCAAAAGCCACGAGGCAGCCTACAAACACGGCGAATATGCCGATGGCGACAGCGGGCTTTAACCGTTTCACGTATTGCAATATAGCTAGAAAACTATATATATTGGGGAAGTATGGAAGGTATTCGAACAATTCGTATTGAAGTTTCTTCCGACGGGGATTTTTTTCCAGCTCTGAAAAAATCCGTTGTCGACTATGCTCTCGTCTTGGGCATTCCCAAGGCGGTGTGCACCTGTGTGGAAAAAGAAGCGGAAAGTTTGTTCGAAGAAGATCTGTCTAAGCTCTCAGGTCCGAACTTCTCTCTCGAAATCTCTGCGGATGAAGCCTGTGTGGCGCTTCTTGTCTGGGATAATCATCACGAACCCGTTGCTCAAAGAAAAATCCCTGTCGCATGAATCCGAATCCCGTCGAAGTTCAAATTTTGAATGAAGCTCCAGAAGTCACACTTCTGAAGCTGTACGGCGATATTGGCCTTGAGCAAATCCCGCAGATTTCCACTTTGGTGGATGAATATTATGCGAAGGGCGCCTTGCATTGGGCGGTAGACCTTTCGAACGTGAATTTTTTAAGCTCGCCTGCGGTCGGGGCAATCATGGGGCTTCGTTCCCGTGTCGTTTCGCGGCTTGGCAGCATTTCTCTTTTTGCCGCAAGTCCAAGACTTTCCGAAAAGTTGAAGTTGATGGGGGTGAATTTTGCCATCCCGTCGTTCCGCAATCTGGAAGCCTATTTGGCCCATTTCCGTTGGGAATATAAAGGCGAATCGAGAGAATTGAATTTGATCCTGCCTGCAAAGTCTGCAGTCGTGCCTCCGACACGGCAACTCGTTGTTGGGCTTTTGAGAAGCAAGGGATATGGACAAAAAGACGCGTTTATTATGGAGTCCATTGTCGATGAACTTGCAAATAACGCGATCGAACATGGGAAGCCGGTCGACGGTGTTTTCGAACTGAAAATGAAAATCGACAAGTCGAAAATATCGTTAACGGTAATCAATCGATGCGAGGAACTTTCCGAAGAAGCTCAAAAGGCTTTGATCGAAAAGTATGAACATCCCAAAGTCAATCAGGACTCGGTTCGGGGACGAGGCATTGTACTTGTAAAAAAATTGTCGACCAAGATGACGTACCGTGTAGAACCGCAGCGTGTCGAAGTCAACATTGTGAGAATACGAGAGGGAAAATGAACGAAAATCAAGAACTTTTGAGCATTGAACCTATTGAAAATTGCCCGTCTGCGCGCCTTTTGCGCTTTGTCGGCGATTTGGATTCGACGAATGCCGAGGCAACGTCCAATCGGATTGTCGAACTCTTGACGGAAGATGTGAAAATTTTGGTCGCTGACTTTTCCCGGTTGCGATATATCAACAGTACGGGGCTTGGAGCTTTGTTGTTTGTCAACAAAAAAGTGAAAGGCGTTGGCGGTGTTTTCAAAGTGGCGAACGTGAACGAAAACGTTTTGGAAATTATTGAAATCATCGGTGCCGATCAATTGCTTGAAATCCACAAGACATTAGAAGAAGCCTTGGCTTCTCTTGCTTAATTTGTTTGATCTTGGAGCTTTTTTAGATGAAAAATCTGAAATATTTTTTGACGGCCAGCATTCTTGTTGCTTTTTCAATTCTGACGGGTTGTAATTGGAAAAAATCCGATCGCCTTGTCGCTCAAGTGGAAACGGAAAAGATTTACCAATCCGATGTGGATTTTTTGAAAAGATCTGTTCCGCGTCCTTATGCAGAACCGGGACAAGAAAAAGCCGCTCTCGAAAATATTATCGAAGCTCGTTTAATTTATTTGCAAGCTCTCAAGCTGATCGGCGGCGAATCTGCCGAAGTATCCAAGACGATGGAGAATTTGCATGACCGCTTTTTAATGCGCACGTATGACGAATTCTACATTGCCCAAAATTTGGGACATACGGACGAAGCCTTGCAAAGATTCTTCGTGGCGAATAAATCCCTTTTTGCGGCGGATTCCTGCAAAAAAGCGAGCGAATGCCGGGACCAGGTGGCCAAGGCCCTCTACTTGAAGGAAAATGCCGCAGGTCTTAAGGCTTACATCCAGAAGGCGATTGAAGCGGAGTCGATTGTAACCGTCGAACTTGCTTATGTGGAATCTTCCGATACGGCATTGGTCAAAAAAGGGGAAGCCGACTTGCTCTCGAAACAAGTTCCCTTGCATCAAATTCAAGGCTTAAAGCGCGAAAATTTCACTTCGAATTCGCATGAAGGCATTTTGGCAATCGATAGCGTTTACGAAGCCCTGTTTGGAAAGGATTCGCTTTCGGTTGGCGAAATCCGGACGGCAAAGGGAGATTCTTCGACAGTTGCGTTCAAGGTTCTTCTCCGTCGCATGCCGGAAGTCCTTCCGAAAGATTCGCGCGACTCGATTCTCGCGGACCGTTTTGTCAATGAATTCAAGAGCCTGATGGCAAATAGCGGCGATAGCGTTCTCCAAGCAAAGTACAATCTTCAGTTTGAAAAGATTCTTTACCCGGAAGTCAAACAGTATTACGAAGAGCATATCGCAGAATTCAATGGTGCTCCTCTCGACAGCGTGACGATTGAAATCGAAAATAAAATTTCGGGCACGAAGGATTTGCCTCTCGACATCAACTACGTTTTGGTGACGGTCAACGGCAAACCGCTCGTGACGGAAAAAGATGCAAAGGCCTTGTACGAGGAACTTCCGGAACGCATCCGCGACCAGTATCCGCGTCGCCGTCGGATACATATGCTTGCTGGCTGGAAGCTCAAAGCGCTGGCGGCCCGCGAAGCGGGTCTTGAGAAAAGCGACCTCTTTAAAAAGGTGGAATTCAGCGCCAAGCTGTCTTTTTACAGAAAGGAATTCGCCAATGCTTTGCAAAAGAACGGCTTCTTTGCGTCTCCGGACACGTTGAAGGCAACGTTTGACAAGTTCGGTGCGGTACTCTTCCCGAACGCTTCCTTGGAACAGGTTTCGGGAGATATCGGCATCTTTGCCCAGACTCCGGACAAGTCGTTCCTTTATGAATATTACCGTGAACAGGACAAGCTGCCGAAAACCTCCAATTTGGATTCGATCAAGCAGATCGTGTACAAGGGCGCCGCCGGACATTTTGCACGGAACTGGTTTGAACGCTACCGCAGAGATCTTTATAAGAAGGTGACGGTTTCCATCTTGGATTCGCTCTATTTGCCGCGGACCGATTTGTTCTCGACGAAGGAACTGGTCGCTCGTGCAGATTCTCTTTATGCGGCAAGAAATTTGAAGGGCGCCTGGCTCACGTGGCAACGCATCAATGCGCTTTCGGCTGACGAAGCGGACTCCGTTTTTGCCCGATCTGTCTGGGAACTGGCACGAATTGATGCGGAACTGGATA
This sequence comes from Fibrobacter sp. UBA4373, assembly GCA_002390045.1. Lineage (GTDB taxonomy): Bacteria > Fibrobacterota > Fibrobacteria > Fibrobacterales > Fibrobacteraceae > Hallerella. The sequence continues at coordinate 6,715 of DGSB01000022.1, read as the reverse complement.
AATTTGCCGAGTCGGACAAGGAATATGCTGCTTTCTGCGCCCTTTGGCCGGATACCAAGCAGGCGGAACGCGGACTGTTTGCAAGAGCTTTCCAGATGCGCGAAAATTTGAAGAAAGATTCCGTTGCGCTTGTCCTTTTTCAGGAATTCAGCAAGAAATATCCGGAAAGCGACCTCCGCGGATCGGTCGATTGGCTTATCAAAGACATCCAAAGCGGTGGAAAGCTCTCGAAAGAGTTAAATGAGAAAATTTCCCAGATGGAATAAACGACGAATTAGTTATATTTGAACAACCTTTCAAGGCGGTATATTATTATGGAAATGACATTTGCTATGATCAAGCCGAATGGCGTGAAGTCCGGTCTTATTGGTCGCATTTTGGACCGTTACACGAGCGCTCGTCTCGCGGTGGTCGGTCTCAAGTTGCACCAGATGACTTCGGAAGAAGCTCGCGGCTTTTATGCAGAACATGTAAACAAGCCGTTCTTTCCGGAACTCGAAGCCTATATGACCAAGGGTCCTTCGGTGATGATCGCTCTCGCTGGCGAAAATGCAATTGCTGCTGTCCGCGCTATCAACGGTGCAACCAATCCGGCTAAGGCAGAACCGGGCACCTTGCGCTATGACTTCGCCCCGTCGATGACCGAAAACGTCGTTCACAGTTCCGATAGCCCGGCTAGCGCAGAACGTGAAGTGGCTTTCTGGTTCAAGAAAGAAGATCTTTATGATTATGAAGCCGCTTCTAACAAGGCGTGCACGGTTCTCGGTTAATTCTGACTTTACTCACACTTAAGGAGACAATAACCACATGCAATGGATCATCAAATACCTGACTTCTTCTATCGGTAAGAAGCAGATCATGGGCGTTAGTGGTGCATGCCTTGCGCTGTTCATCTTGGGTCACATGGTTGGTAACCTCCAGCTTATCAACCCGGATCAGGCTGTCGCACAAGCTCACTTCAACGCCTATTCTCAGCTGCTGACTGGCATGAAGCCGCTTATCTATTTCGTCGAACTTGGACTGGTGGCTTTGTTCATCATCCACGTCGGCCTTGCTATTCGTTTGAAAATCGAAAACCGTAAGGCTCGTGGTCCTGAAGCTTATGAAGTCAACGCTCGCAAGGGTCACAAGACCTTCGCAAGCTTTACCATGATCTGGTCCGGCATTTTCATTCTCGGCTTTGTAATCCAGCACTTGATGGTTCTCAAGTTCGGTGATTATTACATGTACGAAAATGAAAAGGGTGAAATTATTCGTGACATGTGGCTCACGACGATCGATATGTTTGCAAGCCCGTTCTGGACTGCATTCTACCTGATCAGCATGTTCGTTATCGGCATGCACTTGTTCCATGCTATTTCTTCTGCGTTCCAGACGATGGGTATCGCTCACCAGAAGTGGACCCCGATTATTGATAAGCTCGGCATTGCCTACAGCCTTATCGTCGCTCTTGGATTTGCGTTCGAAGCTGCTTTCTCTTGCTATATCGCCAACACCGATGAAGTCAATGCTTTGCGTGATGCTGCTCGTAGCGAAGCTTACCAGCAGAAGCTCGAAGTTCAGAAGCAGAAACAGTTGCAGGAAAAGGAATCCAAGAAGACTTCTGCTGTGAAGCTCGACGAAGGGTTTCAGTATTCCTATGTCATGAATAAGGAAGGAGCTTGCTAATATGATTCTGGATGCCCATATTCCTGGTGGTTCTATCTCTGAAAAATGGACGCGTCACAAGTTCGAACTCAAGCTTGTGAACCCGACCAACAAGCGTAAGTTCAAGGTCATTGTCGTGGGTACGGGTCTTGCCGGTGCAAGTGCCGCAGCTTCCCTGGGTGAACTTGGTTACAACGTTCTTGCATTCTGCTATCAAGATTCTCCGCGTCGTGCACACTCCATTGCTGCACAGGGCGGTATCAACGCTGCTAAGAACTATACGAACGACGGTGACTCCATTTATCGTCTCTTCTACGATACCGTGAAGGGCGGTGACTTCCGCGCTCGTGAAGCGAACGTGCATCGTCTCGCTGAAAACTCGAATTTGATTATTGACCAGTGCGTGGCTCAGGGCGTTCCGTTTGGCCGCGACTACGGTGGACTTCTTGCTAACCGTTCCTTCGGTGGTACTCAGGTTTCCCGTACGTTCTACGCACGTGGCCAGACCGGTCAGCAGCTCCTCCTCGGCGCTTACCAGGCGATGATGCGCCAGGTCGCTAAGGGCTCTGTGAAGCTGTTCCCGCGTCGCGATATGCAGGACCTCGTCGTCATTGACGGTAAGGCTCGCGGTATCGTGGTGCGTAACCTCATTACCGGTGCTCTTGAAAGCTATGAAGCTGACGCAGTCTGCCTTGCAACGGGTGGCTACGGCAACGTCTTCTACCTTTCTACCAACGCAAAGGGCTGCAACGTGAGCCCGGTTTGGCAGGCTTATAAGAAGGGTGCGCTCTTTGCAAACCCGTGCTATACGCAGATTCACCCGACTTGCATTCCGGTTACCGGCGATCACCAGTCGAAACTCACGTTGATGAGTGAATCTCTCCGTAACGACGGTCGTATTTGGGTCCCGAAAAAGGTCGGCGATACCCGCCCGGCTAACGAAATCCCGGAAGACGAACGTTACTACTACCTCGAAGAACGTTATCCGTCCTTTGGTAACTTGGTGCCGCGTGACGTGGCTTCCCGCAATGCAAAGATGGTCTGCGACCAAGGCATGGGCGTGGGTGCAACGAAGCGTGCCGTTTACCTCGACTTTGCTGATGCGATCAAGCGCATGGGCGTGTCGGGCGTTTCTGCCAAGTATGGTAACCTCTTCCAGATGTATGAAAAGATTACCGACGAAGACCCGTACAAGGTTCCGATGCGCATTTACCCGGCTAGCCACTACACCATGGGTGGTCTCTGGGTGGACTACAACTTGATGAGCACGATCCCGGGCTGCTTCGTTCTCGGTGAAGCGAACTTCTCTGACCACGGAGCTAACCGTCTCGGCGCTTCTGCTTTGATGCAGGGCCTTTCCGATGGTTACTTCGTGATTCCGTACACCATCGGCGGTTACTTCGCAGGCACGAAGCTTGAAAAGGTTTCTGCTTCGGATCCGGCGTTCAAGGCTGCGGAAGCTCAGACGATGGAACGCTTGAACAAGATCCTGAATATTCACGGTAAGCGCAACGTTTCCGACATTCACCGCGAACTCGGTCAGGTGATGTGGGATTACGTCGGCATGGGCCGTAACAAGGCAGGTCTTGAAAAGGCTCTCGAACGCATTCCGGAAATCCGTGACGAATTCTGGAACAATGCGAACGTGCTCGGTAGCGAAGGTGACTTCAACCAGAATCTCGAAAATGCAAACCACGTGGCGGACTTCCTCGAATTCGCGGAACTCCTCGCACGCGACGCTTTGCACCGTGAAGAATCCTGCGGTGGTCATTTCCGTGAAGAACATCAGACTGCAGAAGGCGAAGCGATGCGCGACGATGAACACTTCTGCTATGTCGGTGCTTGGGAATACAAGGGTGACGGACAGATTCCGGAACTCTCCAAGGAACCTCTCACATTCGATAACGTTCACCTCGTGACCCGGAGCTACAAATAATGAGCGAAAATATGCATCTGACTTTGAAAATCTGGCGTCAGCCGAATGCCAAGACCAAAGGTCAATTTGAAACTGTAAAAATCGACGGCATTTCCCCGGATATGTCTTTCCTTGAAATGCTCGATATCGTCAACGATCGCGAAATGAAGCAGGGCAAGGAAGGCTTTGCTTTTGACCACGACTGCCGTGAAGGTATTTGCGGTATGTGCTCTCTTGTGATCAACGGTATGCCGCATGGTCCTGACCATGGCATTACCACTTGCCAGCTTCACATGCGCAAGTTCAAGGATGGCGATACGATCGTGATCGAACCGTGGCGTGCTTCGGCATTCCCGGTCATCAAGGACTGCGTGGTGAACCGTAGCGCGTTCGACCGTATTATTCAGGCTGGCGGCTTTGTCAGCGTGAATACGGGTGCCGCTCCGGAAGCCGCTTCTATTCCGGTTCCGAAGGATCAGGCTGACCGTGCGTTCGACGCTGCGGCTTGCATTGGTTGCGGTGCTTGCGTCGCTGCCTGTAAGAACTCTTCCGCAATGCTCTTCGTTTCTGCCAAGGTTTCTCACCTGAGCTTCTTGCCGCAGGGCAAGGTCGAAGCGAAGAAGCGCGTTCTCGCGATGGTCGCCCAGATGGACAAGGAAGGCTTCGGCAACTGCACGAACCTTTACGAATGCCAGGCGGCTTGCCCGAAGGGTATTACCGTGGATTACATCGCCAAGATGAACCGCGAATACCTGATGGCTACGGCTACCTACGCTGAAAAGGTCTACGGTAAGGACTAATCCGCTCAGTGTTATTGCGAGTGCCGTAGGCACGAAGCAAACCTTAGCTTTGAAAAAGGACTGCCTTGAAAAAGGCGGTCCTTTTTTGTAGCCGGTTTTAAAAAGACTATATTTAGTATTGAATTCAGTCCAGTGCGAGGATGTATGTCGGAATTAAAAAACATTAAACCTATCTCGTATGTCAAGGCCAATGCGGCAAAGGTCTTGGATCATGTCTGTGAGACGCGATCTCCTTATATTGTGACGCAAAATGGCGAGGCGAGGGGAGTCCTTTTGGACATTGACACTTACCAGTCGATGCAAGACGGTTTAAAGCTTTTTAAGCTGTTTGCGCAAAGCGAAGGCGAAGTTGCGAAAGGCAAAATCATCCGTCAAAAAGATCTCTTTGCTTCTTTGGAGAAGGAACTGAATGCCAAGTAAAAAGTTCGCTGTAGAATGGACAGAATCCGCCGCTGCAGATTTAAGAGGGATTGTCTTGTACATTGCAGAGAACAGTCTGCAAAATGCTCGGCAGATATTTGTAAAGATCAAGACCGAATGTGAAAACTGGGAAAAGTTCCCGGAGATGGGGAAGGTCCCTGCAGAATTGGAAGCTTTGCAGATCGGTGGATATCGGGAATTGGTCGTAGCTCCTTGGCGCATTTTTTATCGCAAGGATACAGACCGTGTTGTTGTTTTGGCTGTTATTGATTCGCGACGAAATATTGACGATGCGGTTTGGAAACGAATGATGCGGTGATGTTTTTTTGAAATGAACATATATTTGGGTTGTTGGAATTTTATTTGGATATCGGTATGGTAGAAAGAAAATCGTCTAAGAGGAAAGCTGTAGAAAAGTCCGTAGAGGCCTCCCTCTGGGAGTCTGCGAACAAGTTACGCGGCAGCGTGGAACCCGCCGAATACAACACCCTCGCCATCCTCTACATCCTCTGCCAGAATCTCTACAAACTCCTCAGCGAATCCGACCTGCAACTCGAACCGTCAAGGCTGTTTGAATAGCAGAAAAACAAGAGTCTTGACAATCCCGCTCCAGGAATATATGTTTAGTGCACAAGTGAGTAGAAAAATGGTAGGGATATGTCGAACGAACTAGCCAAGCAGATATCGTATATTCTTTACAGCAGTCCTGAAGAAGATGTCAAGGTTACGGCCTTGGTCAAGGACGAGAGCATTTGGCTGACGCAGAAGGCGATGGCCGAGTTGTTTGATGTTAATGTTCCGGGCATTTCGAAGCATTTGAAAAACATATACGAAGAAGGAGAGCTTAGTGAATCCGCAACTGTTTCCATTTTGGAAACAGTTCAAAATGAAAATGGCCGTTCCGTAAAGCGCAATGTCTCTTTCTACAATCTCGATGCGATTATTTCCGTCGGTTACCGCGTAAATTCCGCAAAGGCCACAAAGTTTCGCATCTGGGCTACGGGAATCCTGAAGGAATACATCAAGAAGGGTTTTGTGCTCGACGACGAGCGCTTAAAGCAGGGTAACGCTGTTTTCGGGAAGGACTACTTCAAGGAACTTTTGGAAAGGGTCCGCTCTATCCGTGCGAGCGAACGCCGTATCTGGCAGCAGATAACGGATATTTTTGCCGAGTGTTCCATAGACTACGACAAGGATTCCGAAATAACGAAAAAGTTTTTCGCCACGGTTCAGAATAAGTTCCACTATGCGATAACAGGGCAGACGGCTGCAGAAATCGTGTACGAGAGGGCCGACCACAAAAAAGAGCATATGGGGCTTACGACCTGGAAAAATTCTCCGAGCGGCCGTGTGCTGAAAAGCGATGTGAACATTGCCAAGAATTATTTGTCAGAAAAGCAGATCCGTCAGCTGGAACGTGCGGTGAGCGGTTATTTTGATTACATCGAAGACCTGATAGAGCGGGAGATTGCTTTTAACATGGAGCAGTTTGCTGCAAGCGTGAACGAGTTCTTGGAATTCAGGCGCTACGATATTCTCGATGGCAATGGAAAAGTCAGCCGGGATCAGGCCGACGAGAAGGCTTTCGGAGAATACGAGATTTTCAACCGCACGCAAAAGATTGACTCTGATTTCGACAAGGTAATCCGGAAAATAAAGAAGAATTAGGGGATTTGAATAAATTCTAACTATCGTTCGCAATCCGGATTCGGTGATTATCGAATGCGACTTACCCAGACTGGAATGAACGTGATGAAGTTTGGGGTAAAAAATTACAGCTTCCCGCCGATGGGGAAGAGCAGAAGCTGCATCTGGTAAACCTTGTCGGCGTCCTTGTCTTCGTTCGCGATTTGGGCGATTTCCTTGCGGAAGGCGCTCATACGTTCCACGATCTTTTCGTAGCCTGCCTGCGAAATGCCGAGCGTTAAGCCCG
>DGSB01000058.1:5955-11684 GCA_002390045.1 Fibrobacter sp. UBA4373 | reverse complement strand
AGCCGGCGGTTTTGAATACATACAACAAAAAAGTCCGCATCACTGCGGACTTTTTTGAAATTCTTCCGAATTAAGCGTGATAGTTCGGAGCTTCCTTCGTGATGGTCACATCATGCGGATGCGATTCGCGAAGACCTGCACCTGTAATGCGAACGAAGGTGGACTTTTTGTAAAGTTCATCCAAGTTTGCAGCGCCTGCATAACCCATTGCAGAATGAATTCCGCCAATGAGCTGGTAGATCGTATCGCGGAGCGGTCCCTTGTAAGGAACACGACCTTCAATCCCTTCCGGAACATACTTCTTTTCTTCGGTGACGTTGCCCTGGAAGTAACGGTCGGCAGAACCTGCCTTCATTGCGCCCAAGGAACCCATGCCGCGGTAGCTCTTGTAGCTGCGGCCATCGGCGAGGATCACTTCGCCCGGGCTTTCTTCCGTACCGGCAAAGAGACTTCCGAGCATCACAGCATTACCGCCGGCAGCAAGAGCCTTTACGATATCACCGGAATACTTAATGCCGCCGTCAGCAATAATCTTCACGCCGACCTTGCGAGCAGCCTTGCCGCATTCCACGATTGCAGAGAACTGCGGATAACCGACACCGGCCACGATTCGGGTCGTGCAAATGGAACCCGGGCCGATACCGACCTTCACCACATTCGCACCGCACTTGGCAAGTTCCACCACCGCTTCCGGCGTGCAAACGTTACCAGCGCAGATCGTGAGCTTCGGATATTTTTTGCGAACGGTCTTCACCATGTTGCGAACTCCGACATGATGACCATGAGCCGTATCGATTACGACCATGTCCACGCCAGCGTCGACCAACGCCTGAATGCGTTCGAGCGTATTTGCAGAAGTGCTGACCGCAGCAGCCACAAGGAGCTGTCCATTTTTGTCGAGACTTGCATTCGGATTGCTTTCGCGCTTCAGAATGTCGGTCATCGTTACAAGGCCCTTGAGTGCGCCATTCGTATCGACGAGCGGGAGCTTTTCAATGCGGTTTTCGTTCAAAATTTCGCGAGCCTTGGCAAGGCTCACCTTCGGAGAAGCCGTAATCGGATTCTTCGTCATTACATCCTTAATCTTCGCAGTGCGGTCCGAAATCATACGGAGATCGCGGCTCGTGAGCATGCCCACAAGCTTACCCTTGGAAAGAATCGGGAAGCCGCTGACCTTGGTTTCGAGACGAGCACGATAAGCGTCGCTAATCGGCTGATCGGCATCGAGGGTCACCGGGTTCAGAACGATACCGGACTGCCAGCGCTTGACCTTGCGAACTTCTTCGGCCTGGGCTTCGATCGACATGTTCTTGTGAATCACGCCAAGACCACCCTGGAGGGCAATAGAAATAGCAAGAGGAGCGGTTGTCACCGTGTCCATTGCAGCACTGATGATAGGAATATTCAATTTAATATTAGGTGCAAGTTGAGTCTTGACATCCGTCTGGGTTGGCAAGACCGAGGATTCGCCCGGAACGAGGAGAACGTCATCGAACGTGAGGGCTTCTGGCAATAATTTCATAAGAACCTCTTTTTGCGCAACAATAATAGAAAATTTTGTGTTTTCAGCCAACTGGGATTTTGCTTATGAAAGGCTTTTTTCCGCTAAAATAAGCCTTTTGACTCCCAATTACACACCTCGAGCGGAGGGATCCCACACAATCTTGTGAAGCTGGACCTGAAAACGGACGTTATTCCGGCGCATCGTGTCACTCGCAAGAAGCCAATTCACAATCGATTCGTACGGCATCGTTCCAAATACCGGGGAAACATAAAACATCGGGAGCTTTCGACGATCCCTTCCAAATTCGCGTTCCAAGGTTTCCACGATTAACGCGGCATCCTCCAAATCTTCCAAAGTCCCGACCACAAACTTGAGCACATCCCGTTCTTCGAGCGTAATCAGATTCGAAAACGATTTTTCCTTGCGCATGCCACTGCTCGGAAGCTTCCAGTCCATGGTGCAAAAAACATTCTTGTATCCAGCAGGACGCGGGCGCGTTCCGTTCGTTTCTATGTTGACTTCAAAACCCGCGTCATCCAAAAGCTTTAAGAGTTTTTCTACGTCCCCATGGATCAAAGGCTCCCCACCCGTGAGCGTCACGAAATTCGCGCGAAACGAGCGAACTTTTTCCAAAATTTCTTCCGGAGTCATCTCCAAAAAGTCCGAGCCTTCAACCGCATACATGGAATCGCAATAAGAACAACGGAGATTACAGCCGAACAAGCGCACAAAAACCGCAGGAGCTCCAGTACGGACACCTTCTCCTTCGATGCTCAAAAAAATTTCAGAGACTTTCATCGCTTATTCGTCCACTTCGTATTCGGCGACATTTCCATCGCTTTCCTGGACAGAAACCTTGTAGCAGCAAGGGATCTGGTCACAAATCCACTTGGCGATATTTTCCGCAGTCGGATTAAAGTCCAAGACTTCATTCAAATACTTGTGATCGAGCTTGCCCTGGATCGTTTTCTTCACATGAGAAAAATCGACGACCATCCCTTCGGCATTCAGCGTTTTGGATTTGCAAAAAACCGTAATGATCCAATTATGCCCATGGATTTCTTGGCATTTACTTTCGTAAGAAAGATTTAATTTGTGCGCACCAGAAATTTCAAAACGTTTAGAAATTCTATACATCGGCTTACCTAGTTTTGTTTTATGACAGGAGGTTTTCGAACTGTCCACCATTGGGCATCTCAAATATAAAAAAAGGCGTTCTCCATCCAAGGAATCCGCCTAGAAAGTTTACAATCGGCACTTAAAAAGAGCCTACACTGAAGATTTCCGAACCGATATCCATGTAAACTCGCCGATTTTCGAGAATCGAAGCCCCCAGGATTCCCTGAAGAACTCCGGGTTTTAATCCAATCGCTTCCGTCATTTTTTCCCGTAGAAGATCAGGCAAAACCCCATATTTCACCTGGTAATTTCTACCCCCGAATTCCGTTAAAGCGCGGTAAACCGGGACCGTATAATAATCAGCCAGAGGGTGATAATCAATGCGCCGGCCTTTATCGTTACAGCCATCCAGCCAAACCATATCGGCATAGGATGCGGTGATTCCTGTATCGAGCAATAATGTTCGAGGGACTCCATTCAGCTTCACATTCAAAGCCATGCAGTTTCCGAATTTTTCCGTCGGAACCGTCGTTCCGTCGAACGGAATTTCTTCCATGTCGAACATAATCTGGTTACGGATTTTGTCGATAACGATTTTATACTTGGCAAGGCTATCCGTGCCAAGGATTGTCGTAATCGGGACGCCTACATGTTTGGAAATAGAATCAAAATCAACCCCGAGCACTTTAGCCTTCATTTTTGCATCGCCATGCTTGGCGGCTTTCAGCATATCGATATTCAGCCGCAAAGTCTTCGCCAGAGCCTGGCCATGTCGCGACTGGAAAAGGGATATCAGGCCTTCGAGACTAAAGCCGTCTATCATGGAGCGCAAAGGGGCAAGCGTGGAATCCTTTTCGATCAAGTTATGCAACCGCTGCGACATTGCGGAAATATCGCCGCTGTTACCCGTGACGCATGTCGAATAGCAAATGGAAAGCGGTTCAGGGCCACAATGGAAAGAATACGGAGAACCCGTATCGACTAAAACCGTATTTTGGCCTTTTTCAAAAACAAAATGACCATTGACATCGTCAATTAATTTGTAAATCTCCATCGAACCCCTCCTTCGAAGTTAAAGGATTCCTCTTTTAAGGATATATCCTTTTATCGGAAAAGCTCTCGATAAAGATTCAAAGCGTTAGTTCAAATTGGAATATATCGGCTTATTTTCCGTTATAACGTTCCATGCACTTGGCTATTCCATTCTTAAAATAGCATTCCACAAGCGCAGGAACTTTTCCAATGGCTTCGTCAAAAACCGGGCGGTCTTCGGGAGGAAACTTGGCCAGCACCCAGTTCGAGAGATCCCACTTGGGAGGGCACTTGCCAACGCCAAAACGCACGCGGGCAAACTGGTCGCCAATATGCTCAATGATATTTCTTAAACCGTTCTGGCCACCGTGACTGCCACTCGCTCGGACACGGATACGGCCTACATCCAAATTGATATCGTCCGAAAAAACCAAGAGTTCCGAAGGCTTTACCTTATACCAGGTCATCAGAGCCTGAACCGCCTCGCCAGAAAGATTCATGTACGTTTGCGGTTTTGCAAGAATCACTTCTTCTCCGGCAATTGTCACTTTTTGGGTCAACGCCTTGTATTCTGACTTCCAGCTTTTACCCGAATCGGCGAGTTTTTCTACAGCCATAAAGCCCGCATTGTGATGCGTATTTTCATACTGATTTCCCGGATTTCCAAGGCCGACGATCAAATACATACAGAACTTCCTTAATGTTTTTCACTTTCGGATTTTTCAAGACCCCGAAAGAATTTTAAATCTTCAAAATCGTTTTTGAGTAAATTGATCGCTTCTCCGATCATGTAAAGGGAACCGGTCACGAGCACAGGGTTGTTCGCTTCCGCCTGGACCTGTTCCAAAAAAGCTTTCGACATCGGGCGAGAAACGCCTACACAGCATCCCAAATTTTTGAGTTCCGAAGAAACATCTTCGATTTCCCGAAAACGTTCGTAAGGAGTCCGCGTCACATGCCACGTCGAAACGTGTGGCGCCATCATCGGGATCATTTCATCGATCGCCTTGTCTTTGAGCGCTCCAAAAACGCAGGGGAACTTCTGATTCGGATAGTAGGTGTCTAAAGCTTCCGCTAGACGCTTGACGGCATGCGGATTATGGGCACCGTCCAAGAGCCAGCAGAATTTTCCGTTTCTGTCCAGAAGTTTTTGCATTCGCCCAATCCAGAGCGATTTTTCAAGGGCTTTACGCGCCAATCCGGCGGAAAATTTTTCGCCGAGAAATTCCTTTGCCGCCGCGAAAGAAAGCGAAGCGTTTTCGACGTAATGATGTCCTGGATTCGGAACCTGTATGTCTTCCAGGACGCTTGGGATTTCGACTGTCGCTGGAATCGACTTTACAAATTCTTTAGCATCAAGCTTCAGCGCATCGCTAATTCCGCCAATCAGCATTTTTGCCCGAGGAGAAAGAACCCCGAGCTTTTCATGGAGAATTGCGGATTCCGTTTTGCCGAGCAATTCCGTATGCTCAAGTCCAATACTCGTAAGGACCGCCAGTTCACCGCAAGCTGTCCGCGTAGAATCCAAGCGGCCACCGAGCCCTGCCTCTACGACAGCTGCACCGACACGCTTTTCCGCAAAATAAAGGAAGCAAACAAGAGTCACCGCTTCAAAAAAAGACACATGCGTGTCGGTTAAGTCCGAAGCGTTCTTCACCTGCAACAGCAAGCGGTCAAAGTCATCTTCTGCAATCGGAACGTTATCTACCCGAATGCGTTCCCGAACATTCACCAAGTGTGGACTTGTGTAAAGTCCCGACGTCACCCCATGAGCCGTTAAAATGTTTGCTAAATAAAAAGAAGTCGAGCCTTTGCCATCCGTCCCGACCACGTGAATGGTCCGAAACTTTTTTTCTGGATGTTCAAAAACTTCGAGCAGGCGCTCCATATTCTTTAAGTCACCCGTCATTCCAAGAGGCGCTAGGGAATGCAGATATTCAAGACCAGCTTTTTTCATCGCTATTAATTACAAGATATCCCGATTCTGAAGAACACCGTGCGAAAGCGTTAAGCGGCGGAACGGACTGTTCATGTAAAAATCCGGATTGTGCGTCGCCATTAAAACAGTTGTACC
>DGSB01000058.1:0-5790 GCA_002390045.1 Fibrobacter sp. UBA4373 | reverse complement strand
CACCGCCCGAAAGCGTATACGGCATTGCAAGTCTTTTTTGAGAAATTCCCACCAGAGCGAGCGCTTCAAAGACTTTTGAATTCAGCTGTTTTTCTGGAGTCCCGGTAATGCGAAGCGCAAGCGCGACATTTTCAAAAACATTACGGTCCGGCAAGAGCTTAAAGTCCTGAAAAACGATTCCCATATGCCGGCGAAGTTCCTGAACCTGCTTTTCCGTCGCAGTTTTCGTATCGAAAACCAGATCCTTGTTGAATTGCACCATGACTTCACCGCCGTGAAATTCATCGGGGCGTTCGTCCATATAAATTAATTTGAGAAGCGTCGATTTTCCAGCGCCGCTGTGACCTGTCAAAAAGACAAATTCACCTTGATTGATCCGAAGCGTGACATCGGAAAGCGCTTTCCAATTGCCTTCATAAGTCTTCGTCACATGCAAGAACTGGATCATGCAAAACTATTCCTTCATGCGAATTTCAATGTGCACTTCTTCGCGCCATTTTTTGACGAATTCGCGGAGCTTTTGATCTTCCATGTAATTGATCGCAAACATTTCCACTTTCATATAATCTTCATCCAGATTATAATCGCGCACCTGTTTCATATCGTCCATCCGAATCAAGTGCAACGCGTCTCCCGCTGGGAACGGTTCCGAAATTTCTCCGACCGAAAGGCCGGCAACAATCGGGGCGAACGTGGTATCGACATCGGTCTTTTCAAGCCAGCCGAGACGACCTCCGTTAAAATTCGTTTCCTTATCAGAGCTAAACTTTTTTGCCGCTTCCGCAAACAACGAATCGGTAGTCAAAGCCGAACGAAGAGAATCCGCAAGGGTCATCACGCGAGCCGAATCTTCAGCGGTCGGGATCGTTTCCAAAAGAATCATAGCAGAACGAACGCCATCTTCTTTACGTCCAATCACGCGGATAATCATCCAGCCACGTTCCGTTCTAACCGGCTTCGGCGTATAGGCGCCATTATCCACCGTTTTGATTGCACGTTCATAAACCGGATCCAATTGTCCTTTCTGGAAGTAGCCGATATCGCCGCCCTTTGCAGCGGAAGAATCCTGAGAATGATTTTTGGCAAGGACTTCCCAGCTCATTCCATGATCCAAGGAGTCAATCAGCAATTCCGCCACTTGCTTCACCGAATCGACAATCGCCGCACTCGGAACGATCTTCAGGGCAATATGGGCAAGACGCATGCAGTTATACTGACGAGGAATCGAATCCTTGTAATGTTCATAAAATTCAGCGACTTCCTTACGGGTCGGTTTAATGCCGCCGACATAACGCTGGCGGATACGGCCAATCGTCATCTGTTCCCGAACCTGCTTGGCAAGATTGTCGCGGTACTGAGCCATGCTCATGCCGAGCTGAGCACGGATGGCACGTTCGAGGACTTCCATACTGATGTTTTGACGGGCTGCGAGATTTTGCAAATGCTGCGTCACACGCAGATCGACTTCATCCTCCGTAATTTGAATGGAGTCTCGATCCACTCGGGAAAGAAGAACCTTGTCGTCGATCAAGCGATCCAGCACAAAAGCAATCTGTTCCTTTTCGGTTTTACCGGAAGCTTCCGCCGTATTCTGGAACTGGTAGAGATTTTCCATCACTTCCGAACGCATAATCGGCTTGCCGTCGACGATGGCGGCAATGGATTCAAAAAGCTCCGGAGCCGCAAACAAAGAGGTTGAAGCGGCAAGAACCAGTACAAATAATTTCGATTTTTTCATAAGTCTTCTCAGTGGATCACTTGGCAATTTCTTCCGGATAGACGAAAATAGCCTGTCGTTTTTTAATGTTTTCCTTGAAAGTGGCGATAAAATCTTTGCGCTTTCCGTTCGCAGCCAAAACCTGCGCCATTTCAGCGACATCACTCAAAGGACGGACCGAACCGGAATCCTGCCTTGAAAGGACAATCACGCTTTTCAAATACTTTCCACATGTCTTAGGCGGAGAAATTTTTCCAACCGACAAAGTGTCAAGCTTCACCTGCGGGCAGTCAAAAGGCGCAACGGTCACCGAATCAAAGGATTCCACTTTCCTGACGAGCCAGTTCGTCGAAGGCGCTTCGGTAATTTTTTTACGGGTCGCCGGGCCATAATACTGCCAAGCCGTGTTCCCGCTCATATAGGTGACCACCGCCAGGTTATAGACGTTCGATTCCAACGCAAAATTTTCCGGATGCGCTTCGTAGTAAGCGGCAACTTCCGCTTCGGAAACCGTCAGAGAATCCGTCACCTGTGCAAAATATGCCCCTAGAATGATTTTTTTCTTGGCATCTTCGATCAAGCGCTTGACTTCCGGACGTTCATCGACTTTATCCAACAACGCCCTTTCGTAAACAGATTCGCGAGAAATCCAATGTTCCACACGGCTTGTCCGCTTTTCCAAGGAAAGCGAGTCCCAAGGTCCCTCTGCTCGTATTTCAGACAATTTTAATTCGGAATCCTCGACCCGAGCAAGAGTCGGATCCGAAGATGTACCCGGAAGCTTGCATGACGCAAGTCCAAGTATCAAAACGAGTATGGATAAGAATAAAAATCGCATCGCGTCCAAATTAGAAAATTTGGATCTCAGCGACTCTTGAATCGCGCACGGAGCTTCAAGAGATCGTTCTTTTCGACCTTTTCTTCGGGCGCTTGGGCAAGAATGGAACGTTTATAACGCAAAAGTTCAAAATTTTCGAGAAGAATCTGCAAAGAGATTCGAGAATCGAAGGCTTCCGCATCCGCTCTCCCTTTTTCAGCAAGCGAAAGCGTTTCGCGAGCATTCTTAAGCTCGTGATCCTTCAAGAAGCGGCCTGCAAAATACGGAGAGAACTTTTCCCGGTAGCTCTTGATCGGCAAGAGAGAAAGCTCTTCCGTCCATTCGCCAAGAGAATCCGCGTTTTCTGGCAAAACAAACGCAGAAATCAGGCGCAAGCGAGCGTAAAGATTTTCTTCTACCGCTAGTCGAGATGAAAGCTGGAGGACCTTTTCGGAAACCTTGGTCCCCCGGCGAAATCCCACAAAAGTCTCCCGGAAAATTTCCCATGCGCGAACAAAAGCTCGGACTCCCAAATACGAAGAATCAAACACCAAACGGAACAAGCCTTCTCGGGAATTTGTTTCCGCCGTGGTTTCTCGCGAAGAAATTTCAGCAAAAGAGCGCACCTTGTGCGAACGGGCAAATTCAATTCCAGAAAACCGAGCCAGAGCCTCGTCCAAATAATGGACCGAAAATTTTTCCTTTTCCGCATCCGTCATCGCAAGCAAGGAACGCAGTGCATATCCCGATTCATCCTTGCGATTTAAAAAAGCAAATCGCGATTCAAATAAAGATTTCAACGGGGAATCATCCAGGCTCACCAAACGCGTTCTGCGGTAAAAGCGTTGCCAAAAATCGGCTTCCACCGGATTCATCGCACGAGAACCTTGGGGACTCCAACCGTACGCAATTCCCATCACAGGAAGCGAAAGCGCCGCCTTCTGGGCTACCGGTCGGACTGCATCAAAAAAGTTGCATTCGCCCCATTCTGGAGAAAGTTCCAACGGGAATTTTTCTGAAAATTCTGTCGAGGTTACAGACAAATGAAGCATCAGGTGATGCTCGTTTTGCGGATTCAGAACAGGCAAAGCGCCTTCCGAATTTCCAAAGCTTTCGAACGCTTCATACAAGGAAACCAGCGGCGATTTGGCCGTATTCTTTTCCAAGCATTCGACAAAGCGATCGTCAAAATCATCCTTCTTCTGTTCCAGTTTTTTTCGGTCCCCCTTCGGAAGTTCGCGAATAAAGGACTCCACCATCCAGGCGCGCCATTTCGAAACTTCATGGGCAAAGATCGCCGGGGAAAGCTTTGGCAAAAAGTCCGCCGGAATTTCAAGGGAAAGTCCATCCCACGCTTTACTCGAATCAAACACAAGTTCCGAACGAATTTGACGATCCAAAATGCGCTGGAATTCGACAACGCCACCATGCTCTGCTGCCTTGCGTTCTTCTTGCGCCTTCGCGAGCTTTTGACGATAGGCAGCCGCAATCACCGGATTATTCTTGAAAGATTCAAAATGTTCCATGCCCGTTTCCGAAGCGTGGAACCAATCCTCTTCCGCATAACGAAGCGCCTTGTCCGTATTTTTCGCAATAAAATCTTTGAGCGTTTGCAGCGAGAAAACGCCCGGAGCACGTTCCATCAGGTAATCCACCTGCAGATCGTCGGATGGGCAGATTCCCCAACGGCGAAGTCGCACTTCACTTGCGCGAAGAGCTTCCAAAACGCGTTCATTGTGCTGCATAAAGGGGAACGGTCTTGGCATGTTTCCTTCGACGACCGCTTCAAGGAAAAAGATTCTTGCGGCTTCTTCTGCATTCACGCGGCCATAATCCACACGGTGCGAACGGGAAAGAACCATCCCGCGGAAAGAAACTTCTTCGACAGCTTCCACAAAGCCGCGTTCCGGATTATAGCGAGGTTCAAACCAGCGGTAAGTGCAAAAATCCTTGGCGACCTTGATAATCCACTCCGGCATAATTTCCGAAGCTTTCGTCAAAAAGACACGGCTCGTTTCGCGGACTTCGGCCGAAAGGACAAATTCAGGGAATTTCCCAGCGAGATCGCTTCCCGGGAAAAGGTAAGCGTCACGACCGCCGACAAGACGGTAGCAACCGTTATCGCGGTCTCTGCGGGCCACGCCTCCAAGGAATCCCGTCAAAAGTGCAATGTGCAAATTGTCCCGATGGAAAGAATCAAAAGGGCAAACGTAAGAATCGAACTTGACCTTGAGAATGCGCGAGAACTGTTCATACAAATCGATCCATTCCCGGCACCGCAAAAAATGCATAAAATGCTTTTCGCAATATTTGCGAAGCGAATTCCAAGTCGTCCCGTTCCATTCCCGACAAAAGCCGTTCCATTCCGCAAGGAAGGTTAAAAAGTCACTTTTGTGACCACCCATGCCCTTGTGCATGCGACGCGCTTTTTCTTTTTGTGGTTCTTCCGACGGGAAAAGCCTTGGATCCTGAATAGAAAGCGCCGAGCAGACGATAATCGCCGGCTGTAAAACTCCCGCATTCCGCGCCCGCAGCAATACCGCAGAAAGTGCAACATCCATGGGTAAATGAGCCATTTCCGCGCCAAAAGGCGTTACTCGAGCACCGCGCTCCACGCTTGAAAGCGCACCCAGTTCAAACAAAGACTTATACGCACCGCGGAACGCCGACCGCGGAGGCGGCTGGATAAAAGGAAAGTCTTCCACGGAAAGGTTCAAACTGCGAAGTTGCAAAACCACATTCGAAAGGTTCGAACGGCGAATTTCCGGTTCGGTGAATTCCTCACGATCGTTGAAATCTTCTTCCGTGTACAGACGAACGCAAATGCCGGGTTTGACACGGCCAGCACGTCCTGTTCGCTGACGGGCACTCGCCTGGGAAATTTTTTCCACCGGAAGTCCCTGAATGCGCGTCTGCGGATTGTAGCGCGAAACACGCGCCATGCCCGTATCGACCACATATGCAATTCCCGGAATCGTCAACGAAGTTTCCGCAATGTTTGTCGCAAGCACAATGCGTGTTTTTCCAGAATTGCGAAAAACTTTTTTCTGCTCCTGCGGGCTCATGCGTCCAAAAAGCGAAAGCACATCGAATTTTTTATCGTCAAGCTTTTGGATGAGTTCCGCACTCAAATCCTGAATGTCGCGTTCCGTCGGCAAAAAACAGAGCAAATGATCTCTTTGATCTTCTTCTAAAGCGAGAATCGCGTCTCGCGCTTCCTCAACAAGTCCTGAATCGCCTTTGCTTTTTGAAGAAT
>DGSB01000016.1:18189-53318 GCA_002390045.1 Fibrobacter sp. UBA4373 | reverse complement strand
GCATCGTACTTTTCATGACTATGACGGAAAATGTCCGCCGTAATCTTCACCGTGTCGCCCGGTTCACGCTTTAACGCAAAGCGGCCCGCATCCACGGATGGTTGAATGTTTTCGATAACGAGATTGTCTTTTCTCGAAGGAATTTCAGCCATAATTAAAACCTTCCTTGCAAGGATTACTTACCCGGTTTCACGACAAAGTTCACGAGCTTACCCGGAACGGCAATCGTCTTCACGATCGTCACATCGGCGAGGTAAGCCTGGATGCGTTCGTTCTGCTTGGCAAGTTCAATCATCTGATCCTTGCCGGCATCCTTCGGCATCGAAACCTTGGCGCGGAGCTTTCCGTTCACCTGGAACACGACTTCCACCGTCGAATCCACAGCCTTGGATTCATCAGCAGACGGCCATGCGACGTAGGCGAGACTTCCCTTGTGACCGAGCTTTTCCCACATTTCTTCGGCGAGGTGCGGAGCAAACGGTTGGAGCAGCTGGGCAAAAACTTCACAAGCTTCACGATAGCGGGTCGTCGACTTCGTCAGTTCATTGTTGAAAATCATGAGCTGGCTGATAGCCGTGTTGAAGCTCAACTTTTCGATCGCATCCGTAACCTTGATAATGCTCTGGTGCATGACCTTCGAGAGATCTTCCGGCAGCGGAGAATCCGTGTACGTCACCGATTCTTCTTCACCGATAACAGCACGGTAAGCGCGGGAAAGGAAGCGGAACATACCTTCAATACCCTGAGTCTGCCACGGCTTTACTGCATCGAGAGGTCCCATGAACATTTCATAAAGACGGAGCGAATCAGCACCGTACTTTTGAACGACGTCATCCGGATTCACCACGTTCTTCAAAGACTTACTCATCTTGGCAACAATCTGGTGAAGTTCCTTGCCCGTGCCTTTTTCGAAGAACTTGCCGTCCTTGCTTTCCACCTGGTCCACAGGGACCTTCGAGCCCGCAGCGTCTTCATAAGCGTAGGCAAGGATCATGCCCTGGTTATAAAGCTTGTGGAACGGTTCATCCGTCGAAACCAGTCCGAGGTCAAAAAGAACCTTGTGCCAGAAACGGCTGTACAACAGGTGAAGCACCGCATGTTCTGCACCGCCGATATAAAGGTCTACCGGCATCCAGTACTTTTCAAGTTCTTTCCCCACAAATGCGTCACCGTTGCACGCATCGATATAGCGGAGATAGTACCAGCAAGATCCCGCCCACTGCGGCATCGTATTCGTTTCACGAATACCCTTGCGGCCGTTCTTGTCCACCACGTTCAGCCATTCCGTTGCACCTGCAAGCGGAGACTGTCCGCCGTCGCCCGGCTTAAAGTTTTCGACTTCCGGAAGGAGCACCGGAAGATCCTTGTCGTCGACAGTCGAAATTTCGCCATCTTCCCAGTGGATGATCGGGAACGGTTCGCCCCAGTAACGTTGACGGCTGAACAGCCAGTCACGAATCTTGTAATTGACCGTAGCCTTGCCGATCTTGTTTGCTTCGAGCCATTCGATCATTTTCTTGATGCCTTCCTTCTTGGAAAGGCCGTTCAAGGAAAGCGTTTCGTTCGAGCTGTGAATGTACTTGCCATCTGCCGGCCAGCAAGCTTCTCCCTTGAGAACGAGTTCCTTCGTTTCTGCCGGGCAAGAAGCATCCGGTTCCATAATGCAGATAATCGGAAGGTTAAACTTCTTGGCAAAGTCGAAGTCACGCGTATCGTGAGCCGGGACCGCCATGATGGCACCCGTGCCGTAACCCGTAAGAACATAGTCCGCAATCCAGATAGGGATCTTTGTGCCGGTGAGCGGGTTCACTGCGTAAGAACCGGAGAACACACCGGTCTTTTCCTTGGCGAGTTCCGTGCGGTCCATATCGCTCTTGAGAGCGGCGGCATGAACGTAAGCGGCGACCGCTTCCTTGTTTTCGGCGGTCGTGAGTTCGTTCACCATTTCGTGTTCCGGAGCAATCACCATGTAGGTGGCGCCAAAGAGCGTATCGCAACGGGTCGTGTAAACGCGGAGATGCTTTTCAGTCGGCTTGCCGTCCTTGTCTGCAATGGCAAAGTCCACTTCGGCGCCCTGGCTCTTGCCGATCCAGTTCTTCTGCATATCCTTCACGCCCTGCGGCCAATCCAAACCGTCAAGACCCTTGAGCAGGCGTTCTGCGTAAAGCGGAATGCGCATGAGCCACTGCTTCAAATTACGGCGTTCGACTTCCTTCTTGCCGCACTTTTCGTGAGAGCCATCGGCAAGGACTTCTTCGTTTGCGCAGACGATCTTGCAATGCTTGCACCACCAGACCTGAGCGTCGGCATAATAAGCGAGACGTTTGGAATCCTGATATGTACGAACGGCACTTGCACCGAGAGCCTTTACATCGGCAGGAATCGGAAGTTCCGAAATCGGACGCCCCTTCTGTTCCACTTCATCGAACCACGTATTGTAAAGACGGGTAAAAATCCACTGCGTCCACTTGTAATATTTCGGATCCGTCGTGTTGATTTCCTTGTCCCAGTCATAGGAAAGGCCAAGGCGCTTGATTTGACGGCGGAAGTTGTCGCAGTTCTTCTTGGTCGTAATTGCCGGGTGCGTTCCCGTCTGGATCGCATACTGTTCCGCAGGAAGGCCAAAGGCGTCCCAACCCATCGGGTGGAGAACGTTAAAACCGCGGTTACGCTTGTAACGGCAAATGATATCCGTCGCGGTGTAACCTTCCGGGTGACCCACATGGAGGCCTGCTCCCGAAGGATAGGGGAACATATCCAAGCAGTAATACTTCGGCTTGGACATATCGGTTCCGGTTTTAAAAGTCTTATTAGAATCCCAATAAGACTGCCACTTGGTTTCAATCTGCTGCGGATCGTATTTAGCCATTTTGATAGACTCCGATTTTAAATCGCTTTTTACACATTTTTACGGCATCCAATTTAACAAATTGAAAATCTTCCAAAAAATCTTTTATACTTTTCTCTCTATGAAAAAGCTCTTAACCGGATCTATCCTCTTGAGCCTTGCGCTCATTCTCCCTACCAACATTTTTGCCCAGTCGTCCTACACATTCGACTCCGAAGAAAATTCGGACGAAGATGACTTCGAAAACGATGATGTGTCTCGCACCTATGTGGATGAAGATGGCATTACCCACTTCCGTTCCGCAGAACAGATTCAAGAAGAGGAGTTTTCCCGTGACACGCGCGAAGAAGATGCCCGCCGTCGTGCGGAATCCGAAGCCCGCCTCGAAAACTGGAAAGCGCCTGTCACATTCGGCGCAAGAGCAAGCGTCGGCCTAAACTGGCTTGCCGGCGGAGACGCCGAAAATTGGGGCTGGAATACCGGATTTGAATTCAGCGTTGGTGGCATTATGTCGATCAACCTTTCGAGCATGCTGCATATCGTCCCGGAAGTGGCGATCGCCTACCGCATGAACTCTTACGAATACACCTCGGAAAAAATCACGACCACCGGCGACATTTCCGTCTGGGAAATCGACGTTCCGTTGCTCGTGCGCATCGATATTCCGGAAGGCACCGAAATTTTGGAAGATTTCTTTGTCGAAGTGGGTCCACAGCTCGGCGTCAATCTTTCGAGCAGCGACTCTTATGAATTTGTCGGTTACGAAGGCAAGGACATTATTACCCCGGCGACTCTCGAAGCGGGCCTTACTCTCGGAGTCGGTTACGAACTTTCCCGCGAAATGGCCGTGGACTTAAGATTCTACCGCGCTTTTACCGACTTTGCAAAGAAAACCAAGATTTTCAACAACAAGCGAAACTACTCCACCATGCAAGTCAACGCCGGTTTTTCTTACATGTTCTAGAAATCCGGTCTAGGCGCATTCGAGCCGTCGGATGCGTCCTGTACACATAAGCGAACAGAGGGGTCCTCGGGAATTCCTGGATCAAAAGGGATTCGAGTGCGCGCGTCGCCACGCCGCGTTGCACGCGCTTTGCAGCAACAAAATCCGCTTCATATTCTTCGGTAAAGCAGACCACATGGAACAGGATTTTTGCCACAGCAAAAATCAAATGGAACAAAAGCAAGAGTTCTAGCAGATTAAAACGCAGATAGACTCCCGCCGCACCAAGCGTCAACGCACAAAAAAGAGCAAAGCCAAACTGCAACGAACGGCGAACAAATCCATGGTGCAATTCCGCATGCGCCTTTTCATGCGCGCAGACAAAAGCACCTTGGCGATCGTTTGTGAAATTGGCTTCCGCCGGGAAAACATCATTCACGACAGGCAGAACGCGGAACACGGTAAAACGGTCAAAACGTCCATGCACGATTCGCACTTCCCGAATTTCAAGCGCAAGACGCAAAGCCAATTCTAGGAAAAGCGCAGCGATCAGGATCCATTCCGCAAAAGACATCAGCCTTCTACCTTCAGTTCCTTCAAAAGGACAGCTGTGCGGCGAAGGATATCTTCAAAGCGGGCTTTTTCAAAGTCAATGAACGCCTGATCGATCGGATGCGATTCATCATAATCGTCAAAGATTTTACGGCCACGCGCAAAGTCTTTATCCGTCCCATGAACAACCGCTTCCGACCACTGTTTTTCGATAATGCGGAAACGCTTCAGCAAATCGCTGAACGAATCCGGCAACGAAATTTCTTTCAAAAGTTCTTTAAAAAGTTCGCCCGAAAAATTCTTACGCACATCATGCGGGTTAAGCGTCAACAGCGTATGGTCCGCTTCTGCAAGTGCAAAAATTTTTGTCAGCAGATAACGTTCCAAGAAGCCTTTATAAATGAACTCCGCCTGATGACGGGAAGATTCCTTGAGATAATTACTGCCGAGTCCCGGGATGTCCTTTTCCGTATAAATTTCCTGAATCGGATTGACCTGCAAACGGCGTAACGCATCTAGCACGAGAGTCGCATTTTTATCGCTTAAAACCTGGGATTCTTCCGGAGAAACAAATCCCTTGCCGCGAATGGCATACTTGTACGCATTGCGCGCCACAGAATAAGCGTTATTGCCATAGCACCAACCCGGGCGCAATTCGTTCAAATTCGCATCCACACTGTTCAATCGAGGATTATTCGGAAGAATCAGACTGAACGGGAATTTAAGACGCTGCGGTGAAGTCGTCACCCCGGTCGAAATCACCGTATACGGAGATTCCGAAAAGTTCGCCGGGAATTTGATATTCGTACCAAGCCCAAAGAACATACCAAGGCCCGGCATAATTTCTTGATCCGGCATACGACTCGTATGATTGGAGCCCACATTGGCACCATAGCCCAAATTACCATGGCCTTCCGGCCAAAGGGCGGCGATCAACAACGAATGGTGATGCATCTGCGTCAAAGGTCCCACAAAGCTGTGGGTCACTTCCGCTTCATCGATATGCACGCATGGACAAACGATCGAAGAATTCACGATCGCCTTGTTGCCGATTTTAGCACGACGCATCAAGACGGAATCCTTGACCAGCGCCGTCGAATGGATTTTTACGCCTTCCTGCACGCAGCTGTTTTCAAGAATCACTCCGTCATAAATGTAAGTGGGTTCTTCCAAACTGCCGAGCACAACCGTATTCCGAATTTTTGCAGCGCCATCAATGCGCACATGTTCGCCAATCCAAGCGTTCCGCACAATATTCGTATTCGAGACGATTGCATTTTTCCCAATGATCCCATACGGAACAAGCACTTCGTCACGCCATGCATCCATCTGCGAAACAAAGCTCTTTGCCGTTTCCGCATCGACTTTGGAGAACAGTTGCATTTTGACAAGATCCGGCGTAATGTCCGGGAAAATGCGCACCGGGCGTCCACCCATTTCATTGCCTACCGAAATTTCAGCCGCAATCTGGTAATGCGCTTTTCCATTCGCCACCAAAGATCCCACGTTCTGCACGACAGCACCTTGAGCGACCCAGATGTTCGACATCAAACTGGCGTGATGGATCAGCGAATTTTCGATCAAGCAGTCGTGAATGGAGCTGGAATAGATTCCCGTCGGAGCCGAAACGTCTCCCGGCATGAGCAGCGTTCCATAAAACGCCGGCAAATGAACCCTGCCCGAAAACGAAGATCCAAAAATCCGATCCGGAGTAAAAAGCGTATCGACGGTCACCAGGGACCAATCCGAACAGCGGTTACCATTTTTTTCAAGGATTTCAATTTCGGAATTCGAAAGGGCGCGTTCTTTGGCAACGGTACGTCCCGTGCGAAAGAACTCCGCATAAGAATTCATCGAACTCGCCTTGAGAGCCTTTTTCAATTTAAACAAACGTTGCATATTACCCGTTAAAAATACTATTTTCGCTGTTAAAACAATTCTTTTATCCTAAATTCGTAATATGATTTCTGAAATTTTCAAGAGCTCCGTCAAAAAGCAGAAGAACGGCGTCGTCATCTATCCGAACGACCTCTTTGACCAGCGCGTCCAAGAAGAAATGATCCGCGCTGACGAATATAAAAGCTATTTCGTCTATGCAGAAATCGATTTTACCGCGATCCGCAATAGCCTTCCTTCCGAACAGGAAGGAAAGTTCTGGGACGCCGTTTTAAAAAGTCTTGCCACAAAGGGCCGCGGTTCCGACGTCATCGGAATGCTCGAAAACGACGAAGGCATCGGCATCATCATGTTAGATTCCAAAATGGACGGTTGGCATCGTCTTGTCGGACGAATCAAGGAATTTTCCAAAACTTCGATTTCCGATATCGAAACGCCTATTTCAACAATCAAAGCCTTTGTCTATCCGGCTTACATCGATGCAGAAAACCCTTCCACCGTTCAAGAATCCATCGCATGAAAGTTCTCGTTATCGGTTCCGTCTACCCGCGTTTTGAAGCAGACAATGAAGTCCCCTGGCTTCGCAAGTCCGTAGCCACGCTCCGCAAAGCAAATGTCGAAGTCGAAGTCATGGCACCGTCCTATCGGGGGCTTAAATCTCACACGATTGATGGCGTTCCTGTACACCGGTTCCGTTATGCGCCAAAGAACCTTGAAATTTTGACCCATGACGAAGGCGCTCCGACCAAGATGGCCAAGCATCCGTCCATGCAGTTACTCGCGATCCCCTACTGCATCAGCGGTTTTTTCAAATGTCTTTGGCTCGCGAAGACAAAAAAATTCGACATCATTCATGCCCACTGGCCGTTTCCCCATGCACTGATTGCCCTCGGAGCTTGCAAACTTTTTCGCATTCCGCTGGTCCTAAATTTCCATGGCGCAGAACTTTTGCTGATCCGCAAAAAGAAGTGGATCCGTCCGATCATGAAGTTCATCATCGGGCAGGCAAATGCAATTTTTGCGAACAGCCGTTTTACCGCTTCCAAAATTTCGGCCCTGCGCCCCGCTAAAATCGAATGGAGCCCTTACGGATCTCCGCTTTCTTCGGGAAAAGTCCCGCCTCCGCACGCCCGTGGGGAACGTTACAAGATTCTTTTTGTCGGGCGTCACATTGAACGCAAAGGCATCGAATTTTTGATCCAGGCAGCCAAGCTTTTGGATTCCCAAAAATTCGAAGTGCGCATTGTCGGAAAAGGAAACCTCACAGACTCTTTGAAGGAACTCGCTCAAAAGATCTCTGCCCAAAACGTCATCTTTACCGGTCCGCTTTCTCCAGACGACCTGCGCAAAGAATACCAAGAAAGCAACTGTTTCGTGCTCCCCGCCATTATCGATTCCAAGGGCGATACCGAAGGCTTGGGCGTGGTTCTCATCGAAGCGATGCAATACGGTCTTCCTGTCGTCGCATCGAACGTCGGAGGCATCCCGGACGTTGTCGTCGACGGCGAAACGGGCATCCTTGTTCCTGAAAAAGATCCCAAGGCTCTCGCATCGGCATTTCAAAAACTCGAAAGCGATCCCGCTTACGAATCCGAACTTTTGAAAGGCGCCGAAAAAAGAATCGACGCATGTTTCAACTGGGAAAAGATCGCGAAAAAGCAGATTGCGACGTACGAAAGTTTAATCAACCACTAACCGTCACTTCGCCTTTTTTTTGCCACTCATCCAGCTTAGCACCAAATTCTGCCAAATCACGTAGCACGTCGGAGCGATTGCCGCTACCGGGCCCGCATAGAGACTCGAAATCCAAATAACAAGAGTCGTATTCTTTTGACCCATGCTCTGCGAACTTTCAATCGGGTGCTTTTTATCGCTGAACCATCCCACCACAAACTGCACAAGGCAAAGAATCAGAGAAACAAGCGCAAGCATCGGAAGTTTTCCGGAATTCCAGAGTTCCACAAATCCCATTTCACGGATATCAAAGCTCGCCTTGGCGAGAATCACAAACACAGAAAGAGTCCACACCAGAAGCGTGTACTTTTGAAAGCGAGCCGCCTTATCCGCAAGTTCCGGGTAAAACGAACGGATACCCAAAGCAATAGCAAGCGGAATCGAAATAATCGGCTGGATCGAATTAAAAATTTTCCAAGCGACTTCGGTAAAGCTCGCATCGGTCCCCGTCAAATATCCATAAATCAGAGGAATGCTAAAGCATGCAATGATATTTCCGCTCAAAAAAATCTTAAGCGCGAGCACCGGATTTCCACCGAGCACTTTCGCCATGGCAGGCGCCGCATTGGCAGGCGGGCACAGGCAAATAATCGCGCCGCCCAAAAGAACTTCACGAGGCAGCTGGAAAAATTCCACAACACCCCACAAAACGGCAAGCATCACAAGGCTCGCTAAGAACGCCTTGACTTCAATCTTAAAAGTATAGCCGTGTTGCTGCGGAGGAACCTTTCCCACAAAAGTGAGAAACATCATCAGTCCAATCATAAAGGGCAACGCGGGGGAAAGAACATGCGCCTGTGGCAGTAAAATGCCCAAAAGAATGGCCACCGGCATCAAAATAGATCTCAATTTCGCCATGGTAGTGCCAAAGTTAGTAAATTGGAGGTCGAACATGTTGCTTTCGAGATACAAGGACATTCCGGTCGACAGACCCGTTTTTAAGAAGAAGAACTCCAACCCGATGCTCTTCCTCGTGGAAGGCTATTTGGCGGTCATCGCCCTCGGAACGATCCTTCTCAGTTGCCCTTTTTCCCTCCAAAAGAATCTTTCGATTCTAGACGCCTTTTTCACGGCGACTTCCGCCGTCTGCGTCACGGGACTTTCCGTCATCGACATCGGAACGACCTTTACCCATGCCGGGCTTTGGATTCTTGCCGCTCTCATCCAGATCGGCGGCCTCGGCATCATGACTTTTTCTACCACGATCCTTCTCCTTTCCGGAATGAAGCCCGGATTCAACCAGCAAGCCCTTTTCAAATCGGGCTTTACAACAGAAGGCGGTATCGAGCCTAAAAAGATTCTCACCGCCGTCCTCCCATTTACGATTGTCCTCGAAGGGCTCGGCATGACGGCGCTCTTTACGCAGTTCGACCATTTGCCCTTGAACGAGCGCATTCTCTATTCCGTCTTTCACGCGATCAGCGCCTTCTGCAATGCGGGATTTTCCCCGCTTCCGAACTCGCTCATGAGTTACCAGTTCAATCCGGTCGTTTGCCTCGTGGTCATTCTTCTTGTGCTTGCTGGCGGCATCGGATTTCTCTCCATGTCCGAAATCAAGAACCTCTTCGACTTTAAAACGCGGACCATCCAAAAGATTTCACTCCACACCAAAATCGCCCTCAGCGCAACCCTTATCATTTCCTTGATTGAAATGTTCAGCGTTCTCGTAATCGAATGGCACGGAGCCTTTGACGGGCAAAGCTGGGCAGAAAAGCTGCTTTCGGGCGCATTTGTCGCCCTGTCATCTCGAACCGCTGGATTCAACACGATCGATCCTTTGAGCCTTCGCGAAACAAGTACGATCATCATCATCATTGCGATGTTCATCGGGGCAAGCCCCGGTAGCTGCGGCGGCGGTCTTAAAACGACGACGGCGGCAGTCATCACCCTTCTCGGCATCAACCGTCTTTTGGGACGCGATAAGACCCAAACAATGGGAAGAACCATTCCAGAAGAAACGGTGGACAAGGCACTGCGAATCTTTATCGTTTACGCGGTCCTCGCACTTGTCGGGACGCTCACGCTTCTCTTTACGGAATACCCGGCCGGAGCGATCGGAAGTACCCATTCACACTTTGTTTTCGTTTTCTTTGAAGTCGCGAGCGCCCTTTCAACCTGCGGACTTTCCCTCGGTCTCACCCCGGAGCTTACCGCTTCCGGCAGAATCTTTATTTGTATCTTTATGTTCGTGGGCCGTATGGGAGCCCTGTTCCTGATTTCCGCAGTCGTAAAGAAAAAGGACAGCGGAACCTGGTACGCAGAAGAAGACATCATGGTGGGTTAAACAATGGCTAAAAAGCAGTTCATCATCATCGGACTTGGCAACACGGGAATTTTTCTCGCGAATCATCTGACGAGCCTCGGCAGTGAAGTGCTCGCCGTAGATAATACTCCGGAAAAAGTCCAGGACATTACTCCGAACGTCGCCCAAGCCGTCGTCGCGGATTCCACCCGAAAGCAGCAACTTGCCGCTCTTCCGGTCACCAAGGTTGATGCCGTCATCTGCTGCATCGGAGCGGATCTCGAAGCGTCCCTTCTCACCATTTTGAACTTGAAGGAGCTCGGCGTCAAGCATATCATCGCCAAGAGTTCCAGCTCCCAGCACACATCGATCCTGGAACGGTTCGGGGTTTCGGACATTTTCCAGCCGGAACGCGACATGGCCATTTCCATTGCGGAACGCCTGACTCACCCGAACATGCTCGACCGCTTACCGTTCCTTGAAGGATTTTCCATCATTGAAATTCTTTGCCCGAGCAAGTTCATCGGCAAAACTTTGAAGGAACTTTCCTTGACTTCCAAGTATGGCATCCAGATTATCGCTATCCGCGATCCGTTGCAGCCACAGGCTTTGATCGGTAACCTCGCCGATTACCTGCTCAAGGAAAATGATATTCTGTTTGTACTCGGTCCGAACGAAGTTCTTGAAAGTTTCGGATAATTCCGAAGTCTAGGCTTCGCCCATTACCCTTTTGATTTCATCCCGGCTTTTCACAAAAGCTTCGACGATTTCCGGATCGAAGTGGGTTCCGCTTTCTTCTTGAATGATCGCCATCGCTTTTTCGAACGGGAATCCCGCTTTATACGGACGAATAGAAACAAGCGCGTCGAACACATCGGCAACAGCCATAATACGCGCCGACAGCGGAATCGCTTCACCTTTAATCCTTTCCGGATATCCACGGGTACCATCCCACCATTCATGATGGCTAAGCGCAATATCCTTCGCCATATTCAGGTAAGCGATTTCGCCCAGGTTTTCCGACGCATAGTCGAGCATTTCGCGGCCGTAAATCGTGTGTTTTTTCATCACGGCAAATTCTTCGTCATTCAACTTGCCCGGTTTGTTCAAGATGGCATCCGGAATGCGGATCTTTCCAATGTCATGCAAAGGCGCAGCTACATAAATAGCCGAAACATATTTTTCATCAATTTCGCCTTTCTTTTTACCATCTTTCATTAAGCGTCGAGCGATGATTTCCGCATAGCTTGCGGTCCGTTTCACATGGCCGCCAGTTGTCTCGTCTCGGTTTTCCACCAGGTCGCCCAGAATCGTAATGATGTTCGTCTGCAAATGGGCGATGGAATTTGACTGTTCTTCGGACTTGTTGATATACAAGTCGATTTCCTTGACCGCTTTCATCATTGCCGCATGCAGGTTTTCGATTTCATTTCCCGTTTCGACATCTAACGAGCGAATGCGGGCGATGGAATTCGCACGTCCTACCGCGCTGTCATAACCGAAGTTTTCCATTTCCTCGGTCAATTCATGAATCGGATATACGACGCGGTGATTGGCAAAAAGAACTGCCGCGAATACAACGCAAAGCAAAAGTCCAAAGACCGTGGAAAAAATCTTGGTGCAGAAAAGAGCCACACTTGTGCGGATCGCTCCCAAGCTAAACTCGGTACAGACAGGGTAAGGCGTTTCCGTACAGACAATGGAAATGCGTCCTTCCTTGGGAGAATGCATCCCCGGTGTAATCGTCAAAATCTGGGGATGTTTGTGTTCGAGTTCATCGATATACCTATCCAAAGTCTTCACGTCCGCATTTTGGATGGCGTCGGCAACCAAACGGTTCACCGATTCCGAAAGGAGAGTCGCCTGGCGGATTTCCGCTTCGGAATAAGCCTTGTAAGCAACAGCCGTCGCGACGACCGCCAGTGCAAAGCTCGAAATGAACAAAAGTCCTGTTACCTGGGCTTTCAAAGAATGGAAATAATTCTTGACCTTGTAATTGTCCCGATGTTCTCTGCCCGAAATGGCATCGAACTTGGAAAAAATCGATTTCGGCGTAATTCTATAAAGGAAGTAAGCCGCCAAAATAGAAATCGCCTTGTCCGGGACTTCCGTACAAAAATCCGCAAGGATCTGTGAAATCAAAATCGGCAAGCCTTTTTGATGCAAGGCTTCCGCAATCGGAGTCACCACATTTTGCGCAATCTGGAAGTCGAACAAAAAGTACGAAAGAATCGAGCAGGGAATGCTCAAAAGCATCAAGAAGAAAAGCAACTTCGGAAGTCGATAGAGCCTCTGGAAAGCGCCCCGTTCCGCCGCAATTCCCGAACAGACGGCAATCAAAACATTAATGGTTCCGTAATAGAACGTCGACGATTCCGAAAAACCGCCAATAAAATTCGTCAAAAATCCGACAATAGCACCCGGGCAAAAGCCTCCGAGCACCGTCGCATAGATGGTACCGATACAATCCAAATACAAGGGAAGCCCAAAATGGATTGCTAAATCTGCGCCCAAACGGTTGATGACAAGACCAAAAACGATCAGCCCCAACACCTGAATCAATTGTCTTAATCGCACACTTTGCATAGTACAATCATCTTATCGACATAAGTTTTTTTACATAATATACACATAAATTCGCTCAAATACGCGTTTTTGTTTAATTTAAGACTATGCAAGAGTCTCTCAGATTAATTTCGATTACCATCCGGAATCTCCGCTCTATTCGAGAGGAGACGTTTCCGCTGAGCGACTTTACCGCTTTGATCGGATACAACAACGCCGGCAAAACCAACATTCTGATGGGCATCCGCTGGCTCCTGTACCGTTCCTCGCTCGACAACTCTTACTTTGACAATCCCGACATGCCTGTCGAAGCCGAAGGTCTTTTCGGGGGCATCACGGATTCCATCTTAGCAAAGCTTTCTCCTGCGCAGCAAAGCGTTCTAAAGCCTTTCTTAAAGAATGGAAAAATTCGAGTCCAGCGGTCGCAACGGGTGCCGGGCGAAAACGCCGCCGATGTCGAATTCTGGGTCTTGGACTGGAATGGCGACGGTGGAAAAGGCGAATGGGTAAAAGCGCCTTTCGAATTTGAAGACACGTTCTCCATTTTGTTTCCGCCACCAATCCAAATTTGGGATTTTGAAGGAGACAAGGCTTTTGCCAAGCTTCTCAACGAAATTTTTAAGCCCCTCCAGCGCAGGCTTGGCCGAGAATTCAACGAACTGATCCAAAAGTTCGGATCCCTGCTCGATGCCCAAAGCGATAGCCGCGCCGAAGAATTCGAACTGTTTGAACGCGGTCTGAATCAAAAGCTCCGCCCGCTGTTCCCATCGGTCAACGTGCGGCTCGACATTCCTACCCCGAGCCTCGCCTCGTTCCTTTCGACAGCCAAGCTGAACGTCCTCGACGAAGACGACGGTTTTGAACGCGACATTCATTCGATGGGTGCCGGTTCCAAACGTGCGATTCAAATGGCACTCGTGCGCTACCTGGATCAAGTCAAACAGCACCATCACAATCATTATTTGAGCAGAACCCTTTTGCTCATCGATTCGCCAGAACTCTTTTTGCACCCGCAAGCGGTGGAACTGGTACGCGTCGCACTCAAGAATCTTTCGCGCGAAGGTTATCAGGTCATCTTCGCGACGCATTCCGCACAAATGGTCACTAGCGAAGACGTCAGCACCTCCCTCCTCATTCGCAAGAACAAGGAACGCGGAACATTCATGCGCCGACGGATGGAAGATGCCGTCCATGCGGTGATTACCGACGCTCAGGCTCAGCTGCAAATGCTTTTCTCGCTTTCCAATTCGAACGAGCTTTTGTTCGCAGATTACGTTCTTTTGACAGAAGGAAAAACGGAATGGAGAGTGCTTCCGACACTTTTCGAAAAAATGTCCGGGCTTTCGTTTGCACTGATCCGTTGTGCGCTTGTCCATCAGGGAGGCGTCAGCAACACGCGTAAAAGCATGCAGGTTCTTACCGCCATGGATTTACCCGTGCGTGCAATCGTGGATTTGGATTACGCTTTCAACAATGCGCAGCAAGACGGATTCCTCGACAAAGACGATCCCGATATTGAATTTTGCAAATCGCTTTTCCGCGAGCTTTCCCTGCAAGAACACATTCGTCTTGTACACGGGATTCCCGTGAGCAAAAAGAGCCGCGTTTCCGCAAGCGACGCTTACGCGATGATGGCGGCCCTTCCCGAAGCGAGGAAGCCTTTGCAGAACATTCACGACAAGCTTGAAAAGTCCGGCATCTGGGTGTGGACCCGCGGAGCCATTGAACAGCACTTGGGCCTTGAAGGAAAAAACGAACGCACCTGGCATCATTTTATCGAACGTGTCCATTCCGAAGACCCGCACCGTTTTTTGCCGGATTACGAAGACATCCATCGATTGTGCGCCTGGATTATCGAAGGCGCTCACGAAACCGATGCCTAAACATTCCAACAAAAAAAGCGACGGAAATTCCGTCGCTTTTTTGAAGTTCTAAAATTCGATTAGTCTTCGACCAAACGCAGCGGCATCAGCAAGAACATGCTGTTCATGTCCGAACCGACCGGTTCGATTACGCAAGCAGCCACCGGGCCGTTCATCTTCAAAATCACATCGTCGCTCTGGCAGAGCTTCAGGACTTCCAAGAGATACAGGCCGTTAAAGCCGATACTGAACACGCCTTCGCCTTCATGCGTCACCGAAAGAGCTTCCGTCGAATCGCCACCCACATTCGGGTCGTTTGCAGAAAGTTCCATTTGGTTTCCATCGAGCTGCAGACGGATCATGCGTGTACGAGCGTTCGCCATGGAAATCACCGTCGTGATCTTGTTGAAAAGATCCGCGCGATTCACCTGGACCGTACGTTGGAAGTTTGTCGGGATCACCGCTTCGTATTTCGGGTACGGACCTTCGATCAACTTGGAAATGATCTGCACCCCTTCGTTCGCAAAAAGCACGTACGTATCGGAAACGCGGATTTCAATTGTCGATTCACCCGAAACGCTCTTGAGCGCATACTGAATCGCTTTCGGCGGAATGATCACACCCTTTTCCAGAGTGCTGCCTTCCAAATTGACAAACGCCTTGCCCAAACGGTGACCGTCAGTCGCCACCATGATTAAGTTGCCATCCTTCGCTTCGATGTACGCACCGTTCAAACTCATACGGGTCTGATCGGTCGAAACCGCGAAGAGCGTTTTGCCGGCAAGGAAATCGAGTTCGCTCTTGCCGAGTTCAAAGACACTGCCGTCCGCTACATCCGGAAGCGGCGGGAAATCGCTCACGTCAAAACCCGTAATGGAGGCCTTGCCGCGTTCGCTCCAGCGAACCGTCACCAGGTAATCCACGACTTCAATCGAAATCGTTGCAATTTTCGGGTCGATAAGGCTCTTGATCAAGTCCAACAGCTTACGAGCGTTGACAACGACGGCACCATCCGATTCGCCCTGGACTTCGAGCATTACCCTAATCCCCAAGTCGAGGTCGGTCGCGCTGATTTCCAAGGAATTGCCTTCCAAGCGGATTGCAAAGTTGTTCAGGACCTGAATGGTCGCCTTGTTCGGAACAGCGCCGATCACCATGTTCAAGGCACTAAGGAATTTTGCTTTTTCAATTTGGAATCGCATAGTACTTTACCCTAGTTTCTTGCCATCACAAAAGCAATCCACGCAACCACGGCAATCACAGCCAAAACGGTTACACCCACAGAACTCATTTTACTCTTTTTCTTCGGAGTATAATTTTTAGCGTCCTGCATTGCTTTTCTACGGTCTCTACGGCTCATAAAAAATCTCCATTGTTTTTTACGAGTAAAAACTATTATTTTATGTTCGAAAGGATTTTAAACTATGGCAGAAAATACGTTAAATAAGATCAAAAATGGCGCACTGAGCTGTGCATGCTCCGTGCTGAACAAAATGAACATCGCAACCGAGGAATCCCGTTTAAAGGCTAAATACGAAGCTTTGGGCCGCCGTCTTCTCCCGGCTCTCGAAAAAAATGCCCTGGACGAGCTGAAAAACGACCCGGAAGTCGTGGAACTCGTCGGCAATATTTCCGAAATCCGCGCCCGAGTCCGCGATATGAAAAAAAGAGACCAGAAAGGTTTCCGCGATTAAGGTCCCCCGTTGAAAAAGCTGAACCTGCATCTTTTTTATGAAAAGACCGGAAAGTCCAAAGCTTCCCGGGTTTCGCTTTGGAAGCCAATTCTTTGGGGACTTGGCGCGGTCGTCGCCATATGCGGTTTTTTGTTTTTTTCACCGCTTAAGATTTACAACAAATTAAGCGACGGAACCTTAAGCGATTTGCGCGCCCAAAACCGGACGATTCGGCAAAACGTCACTGCGCTGAAAATGGACAACGACAGTGCCGAGCTTTACCTGTCCCGCACGAGCACTCATCAGGACAGCATTTACAAAATCGGCGGAATCGAAACCTCTTCGGCAGCCTCGGATTCGATTCACAAGGCAGAGCGCACAGAAGCTCTTTTCAACACGTACAAAACTTACTCCGTCTTCCGGGATTCGCTTCTTAAAAACACAAGCCTTGCCGAAGCGATCCCCGTTCTGCACCCTATCAAAAAACACTCCGTCATCACCAATCATTTTGGAATGATCCACGATCATTTTACCGACCAAGTCCTCCCTCACCGCGGTGTCGATTTTTTTGCCGAAGAAGGCGACACGGTCATGGCGACCGGAGCGGGAAAAGTCATTGAAGTCCGCGTACACCAAGGCTTTGGCCAGACCGTTAAAATCCAGCATTCGAGCCACATCCGAACTTTCTACGCCCACCTGGACAAAGCGCTCGTGAAGCAAGGCGAAACCGTGAAACGCGGAGAACCGATTGCACTCGCAGGGCGTTCAGGCCGCACCGCGGGAAGCGTTTTGCACTACGAAATTCGCATTGACGGGGAATCGGTCAATCCGGAAGACTACTTTATCGTTCCCTGAGGCTATATGGGCAATTCTAGACCTTTTGAACAAAACGTGATCGCCATGGTTTGGGATTTTGACAAAACCCTCATTTCGGGCTACATGCAAGATCCCCTTTTTAAGCGTTACCAAATCGACGGAAAGCAGTTTTGGAAAGAGGTCAACGCACTTCCCGCCTACTACGAAAAATTAGGCGTCCATATTAATCGCGACACTTCTTACCTGAATCATATTTTGACCTATGTGAAGTCCGGAAAGTTGAAAGGACTTTCGAACAAGATTTTGCGGGAATGCGGCAAGGAGCTCGAATTTTACCCCGGGCTTCCAGAATTTTTCCCCAAAGTCAAAAAACTCATCGAAGACGATCCGAAATACCGGAATGCGGGAATTCGACTGGAACATTATGTCGTCAGCACGGGCTTTGCCGAAACCATCCGCGGAAGCGCTATCGCGCCGTACCTTGACGGCATCTTCGGTTGCGAATTTATCGAAGAACCTGCCCAGCCTGGATATTTGGAATCCGAGGTTTCCCCTGCGGAAGGCGAAATTTCCCAAGTGGCAATCGCTCTCGACAACACGTCCAAAACGCGTTACCTGTTCGAAATCAACAAAGGATCGAATAAATTTCCCGACACCATCGATGTCAATTCCCAAATCGATCAAAACAATCGGCGGATTCCTTTCGCGAACATGATCTATATCGCCGACGGTCCGTCCGATGTTCCCGCTTTCAGCATTTTGAATCAGCACGGCGGTACAACCTATGCGATTTACCCAGCCAAGGATCGCGTCGCCATGCGCCAAGTCGACGCTCTCCGCCGAGACCACCGCATTCAAATGTACGGGGAAGCGGACTACACGGAAGATTCCATGACATGGATGTGGCTTTCCGAACAAGTTTCCCATATTGCCGATTTACTTGTACAAAAGCAGCAGCAAATCATCCGTCAAAGTGCGTCGCGACCGCCGGAACACCTGAATTCCTAGTCCATTTGCGCCAATTTAAAATCACCGGGCTATAGAATTCTTATATTGCTATTACCCAAAATTTTAGAGGTTCCCGCTTCCTTTGAGCGGGACTGATAGATTTTATTGTTTTTGTTCATTTAGGAGTTTTAATGGCTATTCAGAATTCTAAGCGTGGCATTTTGATTAGCATGACACCTTACGAAAAGAGAATCGCCGTGATGGAAGGCGGAGACCTCGCTGAACTCGTTGTCGAGAGCGCTGAGTCCAACCGTGTCCTCGGCAATATCTATAAAGGTGTCGTGCAGAAAGTGCTTCCCGCGCTGAAAGCCGCGTTTATTGACATAGGTCTTGAAAAGGCCGGCTTCCTTCATCAGGAAGATGCGATAGACCGGAACATCCTCCTTTCCCGCGAATACGGAGACAAGGATGATGAAGAAGCTGTTGGAGAAGAACTTTCGATTGACCAGATTCTGCACGAAGGTCAAGAGATCATGGTGCAAGTGGTCAAGGAACCGATTAGTACCAAGGGCGCCCGTTTGACGACGCACTTGAGCTTTGCCGGTCGATTCCTCGTCTGCATGCCGGGCACCAACTTTGTCGGCGTTTCCAAGCGCGAACGCGATCCCAAAAAGCGTCGCGAATTCAAGAAGGTGGTTCGCCGTCTTAAGGGACCGGACGTGGGCTACATTGTGCGCACGAACGGCCTTTCCGAAAGCGAACTCGAAATTTCGAAGCAGATGCGCGAACTGGAAGCCAAGTGGGAAGCCACCAAGTACAACTTCCAGCATCAGCCTGCGGAAACTTGCATTTACAAGGAATCGGATTCCGTTTCCCAAACCATCCGCGAATACTTCAGCGACAACACCGATTACGTTTACGTGGACGATCGCGATGAATACTTCGCCATCCGCGAAGAATTGCAAAAGCTTTCTTCCGACAAGATTAACAAGGTGAAGCTCTGGAGCTCCAAGGAAAGCCTCTTCGAATACTTTAAGATCGAAGACGATTACGCTCGTTCCTTGCAACGTTCCGTCCCGCTGCCTCATGGCGGAAACCTCGTCATTGACCAGACCGAAGCTCTTGTCGCTATCGACGTGAACACAGGTCCTAAGGTCCACGGAAAAGATCAGGAAAAGATCATTTTCGAAACGAACGTCGATGCCTGCTATGAAATCGCAAAGCAGCTCCGCTTGCGCGATATCGGCGGCCTCGTGGTGATCGACTTTATCGATATGGAACTTCAGGAAAATCGCGATGCGCTGTTCCAGGAATTCCGCAAGGCCATTCGCAAGGACAAGGCTCCGATTACGCCGACACCTCTCAGCCAGTTCGGCCTGATGGAAGTCACTCGCAAACGCGTGCGCACAAACCTCATGACCGAAAAGACTCACGTTTGCCCGGTCTGCCACGGCACGGGTCACGTGTTCCGTCTGGAAACAACCCTTTCCGCTATCGACCGCTGGCTTTCCCGCGCCCGCACCAAGGGCCGTATGAAGAAAGTCAAAATGGTCGTGAGCAGCGAAATGGTCGACGTCCTTTGCAAGGATATGGCTCGCATGTTCCACTATCTCGAATACAAGCACGAAATGTCGCTTGAACTTGTGGAAGATGAAAAGATGTTCCCGAACCAGTTCTATATGTTTAACGACAAGGACGAAGACATTACGGAAGAATACAACTTCGCTTAATCGGCGAATGAAACTTTTCCAAAGAAAGCTCCGCAAAAAAATTGCGGGGCTTTTTTTGTTTGGAAAGATCGTTTTAAAATGAAAGGATCAACAGCCGGCGATTTTGAATACATACAAAAACTTCGCAGCAAACGCTGCGAAGCTTTGGTGTGTGTTGGATGATGGATTGGAAACTATTTTCTGCGGAAAAGAATGCTATGCACATTCAAGCGAGAAACTTCACTGCCGCGGGCATTGAACATTTTCTTCGGCCGGGCATTTCTCTTTTCGGACGAGGCCATTTCTCCACGGCGCCGAATGGATGTTTTCGCTTCGATCTTTTCAAATTCGATGTAATCCAGATTTGCATAGGATCCCGTAATCAAAACCTTGAGAACATGGGTTCCCGCATCCAGCTTTAACGAATCGAGCGTCACATCGTCATAAACATTCCAGGCGTTTTCCGCCGTCTGAGGAAGCGTGATATCTTCTGTCAAAGCTTCGTCATCGATCAGCAGCTGAATGCCGCTGGATTCCGATCCCGAAGCATAATGTACCGTCGCTTTGTAATACGCGGATTCACCCACGTTCACCGTGTATTCAAGCCATTCGCCAGCGATCGTATAGCCAACTGCATAGCCGTCGTCCAAAGCTTCCACATCAACACCTTCTTCACGGTAAGCACCTGCACGATTTTCCCGTTCTTCATCGGAGTAGGACTGTCCCTGCCCGCCGATATCAAAGTCTTCCATTTCGATTTTGCCCGGAATCGAAGCGGCTTCCCCGTTATAAGGTTCTTGCGGAACCGTATCCGGAGCGGCAACCCCTACAAGCGTTGTAATGGATTCCTTGTCAAGCGTAATGGAAATTTTTCCATTCGACGGAAGAACACTTCCTTCATTTTTAACGTTCTTGGATTCCGAAGTGACATACTTTGTCCAGGAGCTAACGTCGCTACTTCCAGAAAGGCTCAAATCAATGGACTTCGTTTTTCCGTAGTCGCGGTTAATCAAAACGACGACAACGCTGTCCGCTTTTTTGTAGGCCGATACGAAAACATCCGATTCCGGGTTTGCCGTTGCACCGATACGCACGGCTCCTGGGCGGATAAAGCGCGAAAATTGCGAAAGCACATAACCGCGTTTAGACGGCTTGCCGATTTCATCTTGTGAAATGGAAAGCTTGCCGCTGTAATCCGTTTCCATAATGAGCCCGTAGCAGCGGCGAATGTACCACCAGGTGTACAGATTGAAGTTTCCGATGACAAGACCTCGATGAATTTCATAGCCGACGTCCAAAGCGCGGACCGTATCCATTTTTGCCGTTTGATCCTGGTCTCCTGTCGAAATCACGCCGCGCCACATATTTCCGGAGCCTTGGCTTTCGGTATAATGTTCCGTCATCCAACGTTCCTGATTTGTCGCTTTATTATCGGCCAATTCATAGGCAAAGTAACTGTCCGGAGTCGCCGCGGTACTGCCATAAAAATGAGCACCGATGATATCCAGATTTTGAAGTGCGCTCGCATCGTTCAAAATGTCATTATACAACGATTTGCTGTACGCAAAGGATTCCGCCGAAATGACCTTAGTCCCGTTTTTGCGCAACTGATCTGCATAATTCTTCGTAAACTTGTACAAAGCGTCTGCCGACCAGCAAGTCCAAGAGTCACACCAGTCCGGTTCGTTTTGAATTGAAATGGCGTAAAGCGGCGCTCCCTGATTTTTCATGTACGCGGCAAAATCATTC
Source organism: Fibrobacter sp. UBA4373 (assembly GCA_002390045.1). Classification (GTDB taxonomy): domain Bacteria; phylum Fibrobacterota; class Fibrobacteria; order Fibrobacterales; family Fibrobacteraceae; genus Hallerella. The sequence goes on along the minus strand of DGSB01000016.1, from coordinate 31,781 downwards.
AGGTGGTTCACATACGCCTGCCAGTTGCTTTCCACAACTTGCGTCGACGTATAAGTTGTGCCCCAGCGAGAGAACGTGTACGCCGTTTGCAAATTTGAAGGCGGTTTCCAAGGCGTCGCATAGACGATTGCCCCATAAGACTGGGCGAGTTTTGCGGCCTCCAGTTCCACGCCCCAATTAGAGCTGCTCTCGTTGACAGGAATACGGAGAGCCGTCAAGCCAAGCTGTCCATCTCCTGTTCCAAAGGCGATCTTCGCATCTGCCGAAGAAAGCCCCTTTCCTCCTTGCCATGTGTTATGGACCATACCTCCAAAACCGCGGATTGTCTGATGTTCTTCATCGAGATTCACCGTCACGTTCGAGGCAAAAACCGCCTGAGCACAAAGAGCCATTCCCCACACAAGCGCAGTCTTATAACGCATCATCACACCCATTCCTCTTTAGCGAACCACACGGACCATTTTAGACATTCCATTCGAACGATTTCGTACCCAATAGGCTCCCTGGACTTTAGCCGAAATCTTCAAAGATTCCGTGACAACATGAGCATTTTTCGCTCTCAAAGAAAGCACATGGTTACCGTTCAAATCAAACACATCATAAACAGCATCTTCATTCATGTTGTTGAAATGCAAGCGGTTCGCGATAGACGTTTTTTCTTTATCGACAAATTCAAGATAATCGATATTCACATAAGAGCCTGTAATCAGGACTTTCAAAATGTGTTCGCCCGCTTCAAGATTCACCGTTCCACATTCCACAAGACTGTAGGTATCCCAATCGCCGGAGTTTTCTACATCGACTTGTTCAAGAATGGGTTCATCATCCACAAAAAGCTTAAATCCCGCATTGTCAACGCCCGACGCGACATAAGCGGAAACCACATAATCCCCCGTCTTTTCCACATTCACGGTGTATTCCATCCATTCATCCTGAATCGTGTAGCCCACCGCATAACCATCGTTTGCACGGACCACGTCCACACCTTCCGAAGTGCGGAAATCCGCATCGCCTTGGTTAGCCGATTCGTTATCGCTATAGGAAGCGAAATCTGTACCGCGTCCTGTACCCGGAACATCATAATTTTCCGCTTCAATTTTTCCCGGAATCAACTGGGCTTCGCCATTGTAGGCGGTCTGCGGGGTCGGCGGAGTCGTGCCACTGCCTTCAAATCCCCAAGCCTTGATCGCCATCGTAGAATCCTGAGAGCCCTTGAACACGAGGAACACAGATTCTACAATGCCTTTAAGGCCCGTCACTTCACAAGAATTTTCGGCGAAGGTAGATTTGTTTCCGGTATTCTGGAGCGTGCAGGTACCCGCAAGCGTACCCGTTGCAGAGCCCGTATGAATTTCAATCTTGTTACCATCGGCAGCACTTGCCGCTTCTACAGTGAAGCCGGTTGCCGCAGTTCCGAAGTCAACACCGCTCACGCGGATCCAGGATTCCTTCGTGGAAAGCGGGAGCAGCAAATGTTCAGCAACCTTGCCCGGAGTCCAATTGGAACGGCTGCGAATGCCTTTCTGCTTGGAACTCGTCAGAGCCGGATACCAATCGTACGGATCGAAGTTTTCAATCTGCTTCGGACCTTCCTTCGTAAAAGTTAATTCCTTCATCGTGCCATCGGAATTGTAATAGAATTCGTCGACGCTCACGCTGCGGTGGAATGCGGGCACCGGATTCGCTTGACCGTCATCGGCAGGAATCTTTTCGAGGCCGTCGTAACCGTTCGCAATGCGACGATCGTGATAGACCACATACCAGTGACCCTTGAATTCGGCAATCCCATGGTGATTGTTATTGTTCGCATTGATATTCTGCCCGTCGATGCTCGGGTTACCCATGAAAATGCCCTTGTATTCATAAGGGCCCATCGGGCTATCCGACATACCATAGGCAATACGCAAGTCCGCTGTACTGTAACTCAAATAGTACTTATTTTTGTACTTGTGGATGTAAGAAGCTTCCATAGCTTTTGGCCCGCCGATTTTCAGGTGGGTCTTCGAGCTCACATCAAAGCCCTTCATATCCTTGTTCAACTTGTAAATGTTGAAGATGTCGTTGTTGTTATTACTTGCCGGGCGGCTATTGCTGCTACCGCCACCGAAAGTGAAGTAGCCCTGGCCATCGTCATCGAAGAAGATTGCCGGGTCAAAACACCAGCCGATGCCATCGCAGTCCGCAAGACCGCCACCCCAGTTGTTGATGAGTTTCTTGCCTCCTGAAACGGGGTTTGTCCAGGGGCCGGCAATGCTGTCGGCGCCAATAAGGCCAATGCCGCCGCCACCGCCATCCGGGAACACAATGTAAAGCCTTCCGTCATTCGGATTCACGGCAATACCGGAAGCCCAGATATCGCCAATGCCATCGACCTTGCGGGCATCGTAAATGATACCGAAGTCGGTCCAGTTCTTCATGTCCTTGGTACGGAAGCCGTAGAGGGCCTTAATGCTATAACCGTCCGCATTGTATGGCGCCGGGTCATCCGAGTCGGTAATGACATAGAAATATGTATCGTCGGCGGCGGCTCCCGGGTCTGCCAAGTAATGATAACTCGAAATCGGATTATCCGCAAGCGCATTCGACGCCAACATCCCAAGACCGAGAACACCTAAAGAAAGCTTTTTCATCTGCATGGACGACTCCTTTGAAATAAATCTATCCACCGCAAATTCAGAAGACGATAGGCGAACAAAAAGTCCCATGGACATTTTATCCACAACTAAAAAGGCCCGCCCCGAAAGGAGCGAGCCTTAAAAACTTTTCAAAAAAATCACACGAATTTTTTCATCAGCGGAATCAGTCCGCCCCCGATTGCATTTCCCACAGAAATCACGATCAACGCCCGGAACATCGAAAGGCTAAAATCATTCGCCAGACTAAAGTAGAACATGTCCGCAATACAGTGTTCAAAACCGCTTAAAATAAACACCATCACCGGGAGAAACACAACTATAGCCTGCCCCACCACATTCTGGACCGTTTTAAAACCATCCGCCGCAATGAACATGAGCATTCCGCAGAAAATGCCCAAAACGAGAAGGCTAACAGGATTATCCGCATCCTTGATCTTGCAAAGCGCATCCGCTTTTGCCACAAGGACATCCGCATAGCGCGTTACCGCCATCATTTTGGCAAAGAGAAAGGTTCCTGCAAAGTTCCCGATCCAGACGATGGCCAAAAAGCCAAGGTAAGAAGGCTTGTGATTGACAAAATACCCGACCTTACCCGTAAACAGATTAAAGCCGAAGTTTAAAATGGTAAAGAGTCCAAGTCCGAAAAGGAAGGAGCCGAGAAGTTTGTTGTCACAGGAAAGATAAACCGTTCCGCCCAGGCCAATGCAAAGACCGGAATAAAGGGATTTCAAAAAATTCGACGCATGAGTATTCATGGCGCCGAAAATAGTAAATCTTTAGCGATTATTCCCAATCGACACCATAAAATACGATTTCATCGATCCAGAATTCACCGCCCTTTCCGCCAAAGATCGACAGATTCGTCACATGATCCTTGACCGCATCCCAGCCGATATTTCCACCGATGCTATCCGCAGCGAGAAGCGAATCCGGTGTCACCACGATACGGCTCCATTCCGACGGAACATCGATATGGATCCAGGACTTTCCGCTTGTATAAGCCGAAGTGCTGTCAGCCAAAACATCGAAAGCAAAGCTGATGTAATTGTCTACGCTGCCGCGAATCCAGAACGAAACGGAATCGAGCGCGCTAAAATTCACTTCCTTTCCAAAATAATGGCCCATCAGCGCCCAGTTCCCCATGGAATCATTTTGAGAAGTAAAGTGGGCGGCCATCCCTTCACGGCCTTCCCCCGCCTCCACTCTTTCCAAGGAAGCCGTCGCATATTCCGAATAAGAAACATACCAGGCGAACGAGCTATCTTCAAAATCTTCGAACAGGAATTCACGCGTCAGCGTATCTGTTAAAACGAACGGTTCATTCTCTTCATCGGCCGTCACCGAATCCGAAGCGATGACCTGATTTTTGTATACAAGAAGAATTTCAAAATCGCCCTGCGGAATCTGCATTGCGAAATCCCCGGACGCATTCACCGCCTGCACGTGGCGCGTTCCCCGCACAATCACATAAGCAGGCGACATGTCCGTTTCCACATGGCCCGAAATCGTTCTCGGTTCGTCCACCTGCACCGAAATCGGAATGCTCGTATCCGGAAGGACCTCCGGGATCATCACTTTCGTCGCCCCTAAAAGAATCGATTCATCTTCCCGATCCGTCTGGGCTTCCACAATATAATCGCCCGGCTTCAAATCCTTCAACGTCAAAACGCCGGAATCATCCGTTTCATAGGACTCTCCCACATTGGAAAGTCCCGTTCCTAGGAAATTGACAAAGGCATCCTTTTCGCAGACCTGCACATGGCTATAAGCCGCAGGGGTTCCGTCTGCGTGCAAAACGACAACCGTCGCCACGGAATTTTCCGTTTCAAAGGTCGAACCCGCCGTTTTTTCGGAGCAAGCCGCCAAGACACCACTCAAGGCAGCCGCTACACCCATCATCCAAATCCACTTCATTTTTTCCTCGCCCTTACCACCGGATAAAACGCCATCGAAAGTTGCACAACCCTATCCGGATACTTTACTGAATCTACTCTTTTTTGGACGAGTCGGCGAAACTCCTTTGCCATATCGCCCAAATCTTCAAAAGCCTCCTTATCCACAGAGAGCATGAGCGTCGAAACATTGCGTTCATTTGCAGGAACATTATCCAAAGCTTCGATTGCCAAATTCAGCGTCTGTTTTTGGAAATTTCGCACCGCCAGGGCCTTTTCCGGACCTCCAACGGTCAAATGTGCATCCGTCAGGGAAAGCTTCCCCGAGGCGAGTTTTTTTACAAGTCCAACACTTTTTAAAATTTCGACAGCTTCCTTCGCCTGGGCTTCCGTAATCGGCGGGCACATATCTTTCGCCATCTGCTTGATATTGACCACGCCACCGTTCAATTCGAGATAGGCGCGCACGGCAGGAATCCACCAATTTTCCAGCAGTTTCAGTTCTGCCGCCTGAAGCGAATGACGTTGCACATCGCGAAGCGCGATCGCTTTCGCAAGCAAATCTTCCTTCTGAACGGGATCCTTTGTCACGGACGCCGCATAGAGCAAGTCAAAATATTCCGCAGAACGGCCCGAAAGCTTCAACATATCCTTCGAAGCCTGAAGCGCATGAGCCGGCAAATGGTGCTTCTTTTGCAGCACGCGGAAAAGATAGCTCGCATCCAATCCGAGCTTTTCTCCCATCATCCGGTACGAATACAGCGGCATTTCTTTTTTGCGCTGCTCATAGTAGGACTTCAACAGGTCGCGGTAATCCGCTGTATCCAAAAACAAATTCATCTCATTTAAAATACACAGGGATTATCGATTCGAGGAACGCAAAAAGTCAAATTCCATGGACTTTTTGTCCAAACCCGACAAAAAAAGACCGCCCTGGGAATTCCCAAAGCGGTTTTTTGCAAATCCTTAAAAAGGTTACTTGCTGAGGGTGCTGACCTGAACATCCCAGCTCTGACCGTTCACGGCCACGCGGTAGGTGTTCGTTCCAGCGACCTTCATGCCAGCGGTATTGATAGCGCCAGCAGCCGGCTTTGCAGCGGCAGGAGCCGGAGCATTCGGGTCCTTCTTCGGCACGCCAATGTGACGGTTGCCCTTGAGGAAGTCAATACCCTTATTACCGCCCTTCGTCTGGAGGCAGCCCGTGATAAAGATGTTTTCATCCGTCACCGGGAGGTTGTTTTCTTCGAGGAGCTTCTTTGCCTTCGGAATACCCGGTTCGATGATTTCCGCAGCGCACTTGACGCCCGGATGCACCTTGGCAAACGGCTGCTTGCCCATCTGATCGGCAGCGATCTTCACGAGTTCGGCATCCGGTTCGCACGGAGTCTTACCGAGGTAGCCGAGGATCATGTTGCCGTAGCCTTCCGTAATCTTGTGCCAGGTGTCAAGGCCCTTGCTCTTGTTCACCGTATTGACATAAGCCTGCTGGAAGTAGTACTGGGAAACCGGCGTCACGGAAGAAGCAAAGCCACCACGGCGCACGCATTCGGACATGTTCGCAATCACCTGCGGATACAGGTGGAACGTCTTCGTTTCGCGCATCATGAGGGTATTGGCCGTGAGAGCGCCACCCGGCATCGGGGAGAAGATCACGTCAGAAGAAATCTGGCGGGATTCCGGCGGGAAGTTGTAATCCTTGAGGCATTCCACAGCCACGTTGTTCGCTTCCATGAGCTTAGGAATTGCATTTTCGTCCACAATGCCGTCTTCGCCGAGAGCGAGAGCGTAGTCCGTACCCTTGAGAGCATGGAACATGCTGAAGAGGTCCGGCTGGGAAGTACCGCCAGAAAGCGGCTTACGGGCAAGGTCGATACCGTCAGCACCGCCGTCGATTGCAGCGAGGTACTGGCGAAGGCCCGTACCGCAAGTTTCGTGAGAGTGAATGCGGAGTTCCACCTTGTCGCCAAGGAGCTTACGAGCGCGCTTGAACGTTTCGTAGACCTTCATCGGGTTTGCGGTACCGGAAGCGTCCTTGAAGCACACGGACACAAACGGAACGCCAGCATCGAGAATGCTTCTCAAAGTCTTTTCGTAGAATTCCGGATCGTGTGCGCCAGAGCAGCCGAGCGGGAGTTCCATCATGGTGACGACAACTTCGTGTTCGAGGCCTGCGTCCGTGATGCACTTACCCGAATAGATCAGGTTGTTCACGTCGTTCAAGGCGTCGAAATTACGGATACGGGTCATACCGTGCTTCTTGAACATGTCTGCATGAAGCTTGATCATGTCGTACGGCTGCGGAGCGAGAGCCACCACGTTAATGCCGCGGGCAAGGGTCTGCAAGCGGGCCTTCGGGCCAACCGTCTTGCGGAACGTATCCATCATGTCAAAAGCGTCTTCGCCGCAGTTCTGATAAAGAGCCTGGAAACGAGCGCCACCACCCGCTTCAAAATGGGTGATACCTGCGGCTGCTGCAGCTTCCACTGCCGGCATAAAGTCCTTGGTAAAGACTCGAGCGCCGAAGATGGACTGGAAGCCATCTCGGAAAGACGTATCTTGGAATAGGATTTTCTTTTTCATAAGGTATCCATTTGGGGGAATCACACCCCCTGTCTAAGGGTCAAATGATGAATTAAGTACAATATAGAAAAGCGAAGGTTCTGCACCCCACATTCAGTCCAAAGTCCTTCGCATGATTTCATAGAATTATTCTTCCGGCTGCGCTTCTTCTTGGCAATTCGGCAAAGCCGGATTATCGAGACATTCGTCGACAAGTTCATCGGCACCGCTGCTAGACGATCCACAAGCCGTGAAGGAAAGAGCAAACAGGGAGAAAACAAACAAAACTAACAGGCCAAATCTCTTTTTCATAGCCCTATTATAGATTTTTTTTCAACAAAAAGCTTAAAAACACCCCAGTTAATCGTCATTTCCCGCAAAAGAGGGCTTCAAAAATGTCATTCCCATCCCATTTTTCGACAAAATTCGAACAAACGACAAAAACCCGCCACCGGGCGGGTTTTTGAAAATTTTACAGTACCGACTGTAGAAGTAAATTACTTCTTAGCAGCCTTTGCCTTCTTAGCGGTAGCCTTGAGTTCTGCACCGACCTTGAAGGAAACAACCTTCGTTGCCTTGATCTTGATCTTTTCGCCGGTGAGCGGATTGCGACCCTGACGAGCTGCACGATCCTTCACGCTGAAAGTGCCAAAGCCGATCAACTGAACCGGACCACCCTTCTTGATGCCTTCGGTGATGCCTTCGAGAACAGCGTTCACTGCAGCCGTTGCAGCAACCTTCGTTTCGATGTTGGCGGCCTTCTGGACGTATTCAACGAGATCTTGCTTATTCATGAATTTTTCTCCTTAAGTGATTTTTTGGATTCGATACTTTTATTATACCTTTTTTTCAGCGTAAAACAAGAGCTCTTCAAAAAATATTTTGTACGAACCCTTATTTTGTGGGGGTTCTCAGTCATTGAGATCCAAAGAATCCTTACGCCGTCTAGGGAAAAGCCGATGCTCCGCATACTCCTGGAAGATCGCAATCACGATGCAGGTGAAAGGGATTGCGCACACGAGGCCAATAAAGCCTAAGAGCTTGCCCCATACAGAGATAGAAAGGAGAATCAATACAGGAGGAAGATTCATTTCCGTTCCTACGATCTTCGGAATAATCAGCATGTCTTCAATAATCTGCACGACAAGATAAATGCCGGCAAGAATGACAAGGACTTCCCAGAACGGAATTCCCGTATCGAGGGAATAAATGATCCCAAGGAAAAAAGCGACCGGCATGCTCGCCACCTGCAAATACGGCACCATGTTCAAGATGCCGATAAAGAGGCCCAAGGCAATCCCCATCGGGAATCCGATGACGCCGAAAATGACAGCGTAAAGAATGCCGACGATAAACGCGACAAGGCTCTGGCTGCGGAAATAGGCTTTCATCAAAAGATTCGTCTTGCGCAAAAGATCCGGTTTGTCGTCGGATTCTAGTGGAATCAAGGTGCGCACCTTGCGAGAAATTTTCGGCATGTCGAACATGAGGAAAGTCGTATACATCACCACAAAGACGAGGCTCACAACGGCAAAAATGATGGACGCTGTCCGGGAAAGAACGCCCAAGGCTCCCGGCAAAAGTTTTCCAACCATCGACTGCACCGTTTCCCAGAAGTTAATATCCTGTAAGGATTCCAAGAATTCCGTTCCCGCCGTAAACGATTGCAATTCCCCCCGCCAGTCAGACGGGATCACGGAAAGGAACGGCTGCATCCATGCGCTGTCCGACATGAACTTTTTCGTGAGATCCACAAAACGGCTAAATTCCGAACTCACCTGCGGAATAAAGATGAGGCAAAACACCGTAATCGCGAGCGCCATCAAAATAAGAGTTACAATCGTCGCCACCATCCGGGCCGTTTTTCGCGGCAGCCAGGAAAGCTTCGGATTTCTCATTCGAAGTCTCACCCAGTATTCGATTTTGTCGACGACCGGATTCACCACATAAGCAATCAAAAACGCCGCGACAAATGGGGTAAGGACACCCTTCAGATAATAGATTAAGCCGATTGCACAAAGAACGACGATGACAATCGTCACATATTTGATTTTAAGCTTTGTACTTGCCGAGACGGTACCAGCGAGCGTCTTTTCTGCCTGTGGATGGTTTTCCATAGATCTTTAAAATTCCCCAGAGATAAATGCCTGTTACAAGGACTAATATAATTAGGCAAAGGAAACGTGTGCAGCGGTTCGCTCCTAAAAACTCGAGTTTTTGGATCTCAATTTCCGTCGGAAGTCCGAGCAAAGCCCCCTTCCCTGTTTCGACAGCGACCTGGGCCACATGATCCAAGTATAAAAGCGAATCCGGTTCCACGCCTTGCATATCGAACCAAATCGGATTCGTCCTTACGCGGGAAAGAGGCAGCCGATGCTCCGTGTAATACCGAGTCGCCGGAATATCCAAGCGGACCGGGCGAAGGCTCAAGACATCTCCCACTTTGGAAATCTTAGGGTCTACCGTATAAAAGACCAGTGCGATGTCGGCGTTAGAACGGAAGGTTATCGCCACCGAATCGATATTCGAAAAGTCCACGCCTTGGAGCGAGAGCGATTCCACACCTTTGAGCAAGCGGAATTCAGCCCCAGCATGGGGGTGATAAATTCCGGAATTCAGAATCGCCTGGATGGCAAGCACGCTGTCTTTTTCCAAAAATTCAGCGGTCGAAAAGCCTCCCTCCCGCAAATCGGTATAAATCCGGGGATGCTCTAAAGAATCGGGATTTGGCCATAGGACATGAGATTCGGATTGAAAGCGGAAATAGAATATCGCTACCGCCATCAAACTTACGACATAAGAAAGCGTCAATCGCCAAAAGAGTTTTTTCATTTTTTCTTTTTCAAAAATCCAAAGATGACGATAATGATGACAAGGCACGCTCCGAGGAAAATGGCCAGTTCAAGCGAGCCCGTTCCCGTTGCGGAAATTTGCAAAATACGGATGTGCAAAGGCTCTCCGCGTTTTACATTCCAACCCGGCGTAATTTCAAAACGCGCGACGTGTTCCTTGTGACGTTGGGAAAGATCCTTTGCCGCCCCCGTTTGCTTAAACCAGAATTCCGGCACGTAAAAATCTTCAAACGGGATGACGATTTCGTTTTCGCCTGCTTCGAGCGGAATTTCCTTCAGCATCTGACGGAACGTGTGCAAAGAATCTTCATTCGTGACATCCGGATCATACGTCCACACCTTGGCGATGATTTCCGTTTTTTCTTCGGACTCAATTTTAAAAGCGATCGAATCGACAAGACTCCAGTTTTCATAACGGTTCTTCAGCGTATCTTCACCGCTGAATGTCCAGATAAGGCCGCACCAGGCGCCCTTGGAAGAGTCCATGCCAAGAGTGCAGTGAAAATCGAGAACCGAATCCGAAAGTTCCATTTTCGAAAAGGAAGAGCCCCCGTCCGAAAGGTCATCGTAAACCATCAGCGTTTCATGGGAGCGCAACGGAAATACAGGAATCCTGAATTCACGCTTTGGAATCAAAACGAACGCGATGAACAGGCAGATAATTGCGACACATAAGACGCCGACACGTTTCGCCATCGATTCTCCTAATGCTTTTCGAGGATATCCTTGAACTTTAAATTGTACTGAATGACTTCAAAAGAATCTTCTTCCGGATCCCCCGAGCCCAAAATTTTATCGACCAGCTTGGTGAGGAAAACGATAAAGCCGAAATGTTCCTTCTTTTTCGTCGAAAGAAGCATTGCGTCCGACGGAGTCCCGACCATACGACGAAGCAATGTAGCCATCGTCGAAGCTGGAAGCTGGAACATTCCACAGCATGTGGCCACCTTCCCCGGAATTCCATAATCCGGAAGTTTACCGTCCACCAATTTCTCCCCATGATCGATGCAACAGGTATTTTCGTCCGGCTCTACCCAGTCTTCTTTGCGGTTTTCCAACGCATTTAGCCAAAGAACGCGCGTTTTATCAAAAACTTCCCGACGAAACGCCATCGTTTTGTCGCTGGGGAAAAAGGTTCCCAGGCAATGTGGACAAATTCGCAAGTCGAAATGCGAAAGATCGACTCGTTTCGTTTCGGATTTACAGAAAGGGCACGTGGAGTTCATCGTCTTTAGAAAATAGTAAATTTTAAGGTATGGCAAAAATTATCACAGTTACAGTAGAAAATTTCCAGACCGAGGTGATGAAAGAGGCCGAAAATCGCCCGGTTGTTCTCACGTTTGCCTCTTCCCAAATGCCAGAATGCGCTTCTTACAACGCCATTCTCGAAAAACTTTCCTCGGAGCTCGACTTTACCCTCGGCGAAGTCAACCTGGACGAGCCGGACAACATGGCTTTTGTCCAAACGTTCCGCTTGCAGTCCCTTCCGTTCGTCGTTGTCTTGCACAAGGGTCAAATGGAAGACGCCATTCAAGGAAGCCTTCCGGAAGACGAACTCAAAAAACGCCTTTCCAAGTTCTTCATGTCGGACGAGGACCGCGCCAAGCAAGAAATTGAAGACGCGATGGCCGAAGGCGATTTCGCCCGGGCAAAAGTTTCCATCGAAGCCGAAATCGCAAAGAATCCGGCAGAAGACCATTTCAAGGTTCTCCTCGCCAAGTGCGAACTTTCTCTGGGTGACGCAGAAAAAGCCAAAGCCATTTTAAAACAGATCTCCGAAAACAGTGCCGAATTTGCGAGCGCCAAATCGTTGCTCGATCTGATGGACCTCCTCGTGGAAGCGGCCAAGACGGACGCCGTCGAAGGTGACGCGAAAACGTTCCGGGACGCCTGCAAGGATGCAGAACGCAAGGATTACCGTTCCGCACTCGAAGGGTTCTTTAAATTGGCGCTTTCCAATCCGGACTTTAACGATGGAGCCGCCAAAAAATCCATGCTGATTCTTTTTGGCGTTCTCGGTCCTAAGGATCCGCTGACTTGGGAATACCGTTCCAAGCTGAACACCTTCCTTTTCATCTAAAAAATTCCAGGGAATCATGCGACTGAAATTACTTTCGACACTCCTTTTGACTTCGACAGTTCTCTTTGCTGCCGAATTCCCTATTCACAAGGAAGTTCTCGATAACGGGATGACGGTCCTGCTCTATCCGAATAAGCAGGCGCCTACCGTGAGCTGTCGGCTTTTTTACGTAACCGGTTCCATTAATGAAGTTCCGGGAAAATCAGGCCTTGCCCACATTCTCGAGCACGAACTGTTTAAAGGAACAAAAAAAGTCGGCGTAACGGATTTTGCAAAAGATTCCGTGCTGATGGCAAAAGAAGATTCCGTGATGGCTCTTTACCACCAGTCGGCCTTGACCGGAGATTCCGCGACAGCGAAAAAATTCCGCGCCGAATATGATTCCCTGGTGAACGTCGAAAGACAATATATGATCAAGGAAGAAATCTGGTCCGCCTACCAGCAAGCCGGCGGCACCGGACTCAACGCCTTCACCACGGACCTCGCAACCGCCTACTTTGTGACGCTCCCCAAGAACCGCGTCGAACTCTTCCTCTACCTCGAATCCGACCGGATGCAAAACGCCATTCTGCGTGAATTCTACTCGGAACGAGACGTGGTTCGCGAAGAACGCCGCATGCGTTATGACGACCGTCCCACGGGCCGCTACTTCGAAACGTTGAACGGACTCATCTACGAGGCTTTCCCCTACCGCATCCCGACCATCGGTTGGCCGTCGGACATTATGAACCTGACCCGCGAACAGGCTGCGGAGCATTACCGCAAGTATTACAAGCCGCGGAATTCGATCCTCGTTCTTGCCGGCGACTTGGAAATTCCGGAAACGATGCGGCTCGTCAAGAAATACTTTGCCGATATCCCGGCGGGAGAAGCCTTTGCGCCCCTCACCGTCCGCGATCCGGAACAGGTCGGCGAAAAGCGCTTGACCGTTTACCGCCCAGACGCTCCGAACCGTGTGGACATCATTTTCAAGACACCTGCCGCAGGCGATGAATCCCTTTACGCTCTCGACATTGCCGAAGGCGTTCTGAACGGACGTTCCGGCCGCCTGTACAAGAAGCTCGTGGAAGAAAAGAAGCTCGCCGTTTCTGTCCGCGCCGGAAACTCGATCAACAAGTACATGTCGGAATTTTCGATCAGCATTTCGCTTCGTCCGGACGCCAATCCGGATTCCGCAGAAGCCTTGGTTTGGGAAGAGCTAGAAAAGCTCAAGAACGAACCTGTTTCCGATCGCGAAATTCAAAAAGTCAAAAACCGCGCCATGATGAGCCTTGTCGAAAGTTTCCTCGACATGGAAAACGTGGCGACGCAACTCGCCTTCTACGAAATGTTCGGCGACTACCGTTTGCTTCTTGACTGGCCAAAGAAACTCGAATCCGTAACCCCCAAAGCCGTGCAAGAAGCGGCCAAGAACACGTTCAAGCGCAAAGGCGTTACCGTTGGCCGTTTGCTCAAAGGGGAGGAACGCTAAATGAAATCTTCTTTATTCCTTTTTGCTCTCGCATCAACCTCCGCACTGATCGCTTGCGCAGGCACAGCGGAACAGAAATCAGAATCCGTCCCAAATGCACAG